>JBIOJM010000623.1:0-1516 GCA_044450785.1 Isosphaerales bacterium | reverse complement strand
TTCTACAGCGGAAGGTATCTGGCATTGTCCGGGAGCCCATGCTAACCTGAAAGGGTATACATGAGCGACGGACCGGTTCGCCTTTGGTTCTGGCCATGTTTTGGAGGGAGCCTCCATGACCAAAGACGAAGTGCGCGCCGCGGCCGACCGCTTGGTCGATTTCCACGACCGATTCGCTCCCCTCTTCGGCAAGGAGGAAGCGCAGGACCACGGCTATAACTATGTCAAGGGGCTGATGGTCTGCCCCGAACGCAAGAGCATCGAGCCGATCGCGTTGAACGTCGGCGACGGCAAGGTCTCCGCGATGCAGAAGTTTATCAACATCGCCCCCTGGGATCACGGCGATGTGCAGGCCGAGGTTCAGACCGTCTTCGCCGAGGAGTTGGTCCCCTCGGCCGCGGGAAGTCCGATCGGCGTCGTCGGGATTGTCGACGAGAGCGGCTTCACGAAGAAAGGCAATCAGAGCGCCGGCGTGGCGCGACAACACAACGGCCGACTCGGCAAGGAAGACAACTGCCAGGTCGGGGTCTTCCTGGTGGGCGTCACTCCGGACGGCGCGGCGCTGTTGGATCACGGGCTCTACCTGCCCGAGGAGACGTGGTGCGAGGACACCCAGGAGTGTCGCGAGCGCCGCGACAAGGTCCACATCCCGGAACGGGTGGTCTTCCAGACCAAGCCCCAGATCGCCGCGGGGCTGATCCGGCTGACGGCGGTGCTGGGTGTCGTGGCCTTGGATTGGATCACCGCCGACGAAGAGTACGGCCGCAACGGCGAATTCCTCGACGAACTGGAGACGCTGAGACATCGCTACGTGGTCGAGGTCCCGGTCAACACGACGGTCTGGACCGAGGACCCGGCCACATGCGTCCCGCCCCAGGGCAGTCGGGGCCGCGTACCGACACTGCCGAGCCGCGCGTCGGTGCGGAGCGTGGCCGCGGTGGCATCGGCATTGCCGGCCGAGAGCTGGCGGACGTTGCGGGTCCGTCAGGGCGCCAAAGGGCCGCTCTGCTTCGAGTTCACCGCAGTGCGGGTCTGGGCGGTGCGTCATGGTGCCGCTGGCCCGCCGATCTGGTTGCTGGTACGGCGGAGTTTGGAGGCGACGCCCGAGATCAAGTACTACGTCAGCAACGGCGACGCCGCGACGCCGCTGGAGGTGCTGGCGCAGGTTGCCTGCACGCGCCACGAGATCGAGGAGTATTTCGAGGATGGCAAGAGCTACCTGGGCATGGCGCAGTACGAGACGCGGTCGTGGATCGGCTGGCACCATCACATGAGTCTTGTTGGAATGGCTCATCTATTCATCACTCTGACCCGTCGCGATCTCAAAAAAAACGCCGGAGCTGACGCTCGACCGGACCGTGCGGTTGCTTCAGCGAGCAATGAAGGTACCCGGGCTCACACTGGAGCTGGCCCTTCTCCTGGTGGATTACCACATCCGTCGCAACGCGATCGCCCAGCGGTCGCACACCAAGACCTGGATGGCCAGGCACGAGAGCGTCAAGATCCTCCGGCTGTA
>JBIOJM010000622.1:0-1604 GCA_044450785.1 Isosphaerales bacterium | reverse complement strand
CGCCCCGCAGACCCAGCCCGCGAAGATCGACAAGCCCGCGACCGTAGACTACCGCGAACGGTACGGCGTTCTGACCGACCGGAACATGTTTCTCCGCGACCGCCGCGGGCCGAGATCACGCTGGGGCGACGGACCCAGCTCCCGCCCGTCGTACGATGCCCGGCCGATCGACGAAACCCTGATCCTCACCGGCATCGTGTTCGAGGAGGGCGAGTGGCGCGCCTATTTCGAGGACACACGGGCATCGTCGGCGCTCCGGCTCCGCGTCGGCGAATCGGTCGGACGAGGCGTCATTTCCCAGATCCAGATGGACGCCATCCTGTACCTCAACGGCGACCAGCAGATCTGGATCGACGTGGGCCGCACCCTCACCGGCGCGATACCCCCTGCGCCGCCCGTCCGCTTTGTCGAGGGGCCCTCGCGGACCGCGCCGAGCAGCACCACGCAGCCGGGGACGGCGGCGACGGACACGCAGCCGGGGACGGCGGCGACGGAGACGACATCCACGACGACAGCCGCAACGCCGGCGACCGCCACCCCGTTGCCCAATCCGGACGATCCGAATCTGACGCTTGAAGAACGAATGAAGCTCCGCCGCGCCCAGCAACTGAACCGCTGACCGCGACCAGTGATATCGAGCCGCTTGTGCCGGCAAACCATAGAGGACCCACGCCAAAGGAACTGAACATGCGCCGTCGCCAAATTCTCGCAGTGTCGTTTTCCCTGGGGACCGCGATTGCGCTGTCAGCGCCTTACGTGACAGGCCAGATCGCTCCCGCGCCCCCGGTCGAGCCGGCTCCCGCCACGCAGCCGGTTCCCGCCACGCAGCCGACCACGCAACCGGCTACCCAACCCGCCACCGCAAACCTGCTGCCCGACCCCAACGATCCGAACCTGACTCTCGAGGAACGAATGAGGCTCCGCCGCGCCATGGGATTGAGCACGCAACCCAGCACCCAGCCGACCACGCGCAACAGCACCACGCCGCACATCGTCGTCCAGCCCGGCAACAGGATCCTGCTCAACTTCAAGTCGGCGTCGATCGATTCCGTGCTCGATGAGCTGTCCTCCGTCGCCGGCTACACCATATACCGACAGGTCAAACCCGAGGGCCGGGTCGACCTCGAGAGCAAAGGCAAACCCCTCTCAGCCGAGGAAGCCATCGCGGCCTTGAACATGGTGCTCAACGAGCGCGGATACGCCGCGATCCAGCAGGGCCGAATGCTCAAGATCATGACGCGGGACAAGGCCCGCAAGGCGAACATTCCCGTCCGCACCGGCAACGACTCCAAAGAGATCGCCGAAACCGATGAACTCATCACCCAGGTCATACCCCTTCGATTCGTCGATGCCGTGCAGCTCAAGGCGGACATCGCCCCGCTCATCAATCCCGAGGCCGACTTCACCGCCAACGCCTCGAGCAACGTCCTGGTCATGACCGACACGTCGGCCAACATCCGCCGCGTCGTCGAAATCGTCAACGAACTGGACAAGCAACTGGCTGACGCGGCCGAGGTGAAGGTCTTCCAACTCAAGTACGCCAGCGCGGCCAACGCGGCCAAACTTATCAATGACGTCTTTGGCGCGCAGGCAACGGGTGGTGG
>JBIOJM010000621.1:0-1675 GCA_044450785.1 Isosphaerales bacterium | reverse complement strand
GGCGTAGGGGGCATCGGGGGCCGGGCCGAGCCAGCGGTTGTAGTCGAATCCCTCGGGAACCGGCTCCGGCTTCTTGCGGGCGCCCGTCTTGGCGTAGTCGGTTCGACCCCCGGGCAGGCCGACGCGCACCGTTCGCAGGTCGCCGATCCGGCCGTTGCGGACCAGCTCGCAGGCGCGCCGGAACCGCTGGTCCGAGCGCTGTTGGCTGCCGGTCTGGAAGACGACGCGCGACTTGTTCACCGCAAAGCTCATCGCGCGCCCTTCGGCGATCGTCAGCGAAAGCGGCTTCTGGCAGTAGATGTCCTTCTTGGCCTTGCAGGCCTCGACGACCATGAGCGCGTGCCAGTGGTCCGGGGTGCAGATCTCGACCGCGTCGAGATCGTGCCGGCCCAGGACCTCTCGGAAATCCGCGACGGCGTCGCAACCGCGGTAAGTGCCGGCCCGCCGGCCCTTCGCATACGAAGCCTCGACCAGCCGGCGGGCGGGTTCCCGGCCGCCGACCTTGCCCTCCCAGTACCCTGGGCTTTCGCGGTTGACGTCGCAGACGGCGACCAACTGCACGCGGTCGTCGCGGAGGAACGAGTTGATGTCGTTGAAGCCTTGATTGCCCGTCCCGATCACGGCCAGCGTGATTCGATTGCTGGGAGCGACCGTCCCGGAGAGTCCGAGCGCCCTACCGGGCACGATCGTGGGGAACGCGAACCCGGCCGCCGAGGCGCAGGCCACACCGCGAAGGAAATCACGGCGAGAGGAGTTGCCCTGTGTCTGGTTCATCGGTGTTTTCTCGAGTGCGTCTTTTCATGACCGGCAGGTTGACCGCGCGAGGCCGTCGAACCGGGTGTTTCAAGAACGCTTCCATGTTCTTAGATCCGGTGCGCAATTGCCAGGAGAATCTTGGGCCGTGATTTCTCGAGGCGGCGCTTTTATAATCAGCCCTTCGAGACAACCGTCAACCGAGGAAGCACAACCATGAGATTCTCGCAGCGGGCGAGCGTTGGCTCGCGTGGCCTTGCCGTCGTGATCGGGGTGTTGTGCGTCGGCGGGTTAAGCCTGGCGGCGGCATGGCGGGCGGCCGGTGCCGACGATCAGTCGAGCCTGGGCTCCGGTCTTTATCCAGCCGCCTACGCGATCACCGGTGCCAAAGTCGTGGCGGCCCCGGGCAGGATCTTCGAACCGGGGACGATCGTGATCCGACGGGGGATCATCGAGGCGGTCGGGCCCGCCAAGGACGTGCAGGTCCCGTACGACGCCGAGACGATCGACGGCAAGGGCCTGGTCGTCTATCCCGGCTTCATCGACCTGTTCACGACGATCGGTCAGCGCGCCGGCGTCGAGCGGTCGGCGACCGGGAAAGGCCGGCCGGTCGACCTGGCCGAGGCGCCGCTGCCGTCGACCCCACCCGACAACCGCCGTGGGTTGACGCCTGAGTTCGAGGTCGCCTCCGCGCTCGAGCTGAACGATGCCCTGATCGCTCCCAGGCGGAGGCTCGGCTTCACCGATCTGCTTTCGGCCCCCGCCGGCGCGATCGCGACCGGCCAGAGTGCTCTGGTCAGCTTGAGCGGCCTGCCGCGGCGCGAGGCGATCGTGGCGGCGCCGATCGCGCTGCACGTTCACCTGGCGCCCCCCTCCGAGCCGGCCGCGGCGGCGGCGACCCCCGCTCAGCCCGGCCCCGGGC
>JBIOJM010000620.1:0-1692 GCA_044450785.1 Isosphaerales bacterium | reverse complement strand
GGAACGGACAGTCACGACTACAAGTACGGAGCGGCGATCTGGGAAGAGTGTCTGGCGGTCGCCGAGCCCCGGTGGCATGCCCCGCTTGCCGCCGCGGCCATGTTCAATCTTCCGGGTGCGAAAACGAACGATAGTCCGCTCATGATCCGGGCGCGCGAGGCGGTGGGCAAGGTGATGGGTTGAGTGGCCGGTTGGGACCAAAGGCGTAGATCGCTTCCAGATCGCAGGAATTTCAGCGCGTGGGAGGATTCCAGATTCCGGACAGTTGTTCGGCCTCGGAAGTTCTGGAATCTCCGGAAACCCGCGGTTCTGGAAGTGACGAAGCCTCGACCTTACGAGGGTTTTCGTTTTCTGCCGCCCAGTGCCTTGTACGCTGCGACGGCCATTCGATCGCAAGCTTCGTTCTCGGGATGTCCGCGATGGCCCAGGACGTGCGTCACGTGGACATCGTGCTGGGCGAGTAGTTCGTCGAGCCTCTTCCAGAGGTCGGCGTTCATGACCGGCTTGAACCTGCCCCCCTCCTTGCGTTGCCAGCCCTGGCGTTTCCAGTTGGGCAGCCACTCGCGGATGCCCTTGGCCACATACTGGCTGTCGGTGACGAGCTCCACGCGGCAGGGCCGCTTGAGCGTCCTAAGCCCCTCGATGACGCCGGTCAACTCCATGCGATTGTTGGTCGTGTCGAGCTCGGCACCCGAGGAATCCATGCTCTGGCCGCTCGCCGGGTGTTTGAGGATGAAGGCCCACCCACCCGGTCCGGGGTTTCCACTGCAGGCGCCGTCCGTGAACAACCGCACCAATTCTCTTGGTGCGCCGGCATCCGATCCCATTGAGAGTTCCTCTCGATGCGCACCGCGGGGCAGCTCCCGCAACTCGGATCGTAGACTTGGCGGACGGCGGCGACTCAGTATTTCCGCACGACGCCGACGAGAACACCCAGGACGTTCACGCGGTCGCGGAAGATCGGTTTCATTGTCTTGTTCGCCGGCTCGAGACGAATCCGGTTCCGATCTTTATAGATTTTTTTGAGCGTCGCTTCCCCTTCCTCGTCGCGCACCGCGACGATCTGGCCATCGCGTGCTTGCTCCTGGCGCCGAATGATCACGAAGTCGCCGTCGGTGATGTGTTCATCGATCATGGAGTCGCCCGAGACGCGGAGAGCGAACTTGTCACCCGGCTCGACCCAGTCGGTGAAGGTGAGCTCTTCGTGCTGCTCGATCGCCTCGATCGGTTGGCCGGCGGCGATGTTACCGACGAGCTTCAGCCCCATGTGCTGAGGATTGACGGGGTCTTCCAGCAACTGGATGGCCCGCGACATGTTCGGCTCGCGATGAATCAAGCCTTTCTTCTGAAGTGCCTTGAGGTGGCACATGACCCCGTTGGGGCTCTTGATCTCGAAATGCACGCCAATTTCGCGGACGGTCGGTCCGTAGCCTCGCCCTTGGATCTTGCTCCGAATAAAGTTGTAGATTTCTCGCTGCCGCGGGGTAAGCGCATCCAGGTCGGCCATGGTATTGCTCCCAGTCTCGAAAAGCAGGTAGAACGTCGAGGACCGATGCCAGCATCCTGACCATCAATGCCACGGGCGATCAGTTACTGGCTCTTTGGTTGCTAATGTACACCGGTCGGCTAGCGCACGCCAGAACATTTTTGAGAAAATCCAAAGAATTCGTGGTCAGTGGTCAGTGAAGGAAG
>JBIOJM010000619.1:0-1697 GCA_044450785.1 Isosphaerales bacterium | reverse complement strand
GATCGGACCCGTGCGCTCTTCGTCCTCGCCGTTCTCCCTCATCACCGTACAAGGGCTCCCAGGGAGCTTCCCCGCCCCATGGCCACCATGCATGAGACAACCCGGACGTTCGTCGCCATCGCGATGCCCGAGCCGCTGAATCGTCAGCTCGCCCGACTGCAAGCGGCGCTTTCGCCCGATGTTCCCGGATGTCGCTGGACGTCGATCCTGCCGTTCCACGCGACCCTCGCTTTTCTGGGAGACGTGCGGAATCGCGACCTGAACAATCTCTGCACATTCATCGCCGCGAGCACCGCGACGTTCGAGCCTTTCGAAGTCCGCCTGGAGGCCTTGGGGGCGTTCCCCAGCGCAAACCGGCCGCGGGTGCTCTGGGCCGGGCTGACCGCGCCCAACTTGCAGCCGTTGCTTGGTTTGCGAGAAGCGATCGTTCGAGCGGTCGCGCAGGCCGGCTATCGCGTCGACGACCCGCGGTTCCACCCCCACGTGACCTTGGGCCGGATCAAGCCGGACCGTGGCGGGGCCTTCGATCTGACCTGGCTCCTGGAACGGTATCGAGGCTGGTCCGGCGGCGGTTTCACCGTCGACGACGTCGTGATTTTCGCCTCGACGCTCGGGCCAGGTGGTCCGAGTTACAGCCCGATCAGTCGCGCTCCGCTCGCGCTCAAAAAAAGCGAGGAACCACCTTGAAAACGACGAGCTGCATTGGTAGGATACTGTTCTTGCGTACATAACCAGGACGGTTTTCAGAAGGAGCGATCGCCGTGGCCAAACGACAGGGGACGACCGAGGTCAAGCCGGGAATGTCGGTTGAGCAGAAGGCGCTCAACAACGCGATCAGTCAGATCGAGAAGACGTTCGGTGCCGGGGCCATCATGAAGTTGGGAGAGGGGTCCCACATGGAAGTCGAGGGGGTCTCGACCGGTGCCTTGTCGCTCGACCTGGCGCTCGGCGGCAAGGGGCTGCCGCGCGGTCGGATCGTCGAGCTGTTCGGCCCGGAATCGAGCGGCAAGACGACAATCGCCTTGCATGCGGTGGCTCAGGCCCAGCGAAACGGGGGCGTCGCTGCGTTCATCGACGTCGAGCATGCGCTCGACCCAGCCTGGTGCAAGCGCCTGGGGGTCGATATCGAAGCGCTCTTGGTCAGCCAGCCCGGCAGTGCGGAGGAGGCCCTGCAGATCGCCGAGATGCTGGTGTTGTCCAATGCCGTCGACATCATCGTCATCGACTCGGTGGCCGCGCTGGTGCCCAGGGCCGAGATCGAGGGTGAGATCGGCGATGCCTTCGTGGGGCTCCAGGCCCGGCTGATGAGCCAGGCCTTGCGCAAGCTCACCGGCGGGGTCGCCCGTTCCAAGTGCGTCCTGATCTTCATCAACCAGCTCCGAGAAAAGATCGGCGTGATGTTCGGCAGCCCCGAGACGACTCCAGGTGGCCGCGCCCTCAAGTTCTACAGCTCGTGCCGGATCGACGTCCGGCGGATCGGCCCGGTGAAGGAAGGCGAGGAAGTCGTCGGCTCCCGGGTGAAGGTCAAGATCGTCAAGAACAAGGTCGCCCCGCCGTTCCGCGTCTGCGAGTTCGACATGATGTATTCGGGAGGGATCTCCCGCGAAGGCGACCTGATGGACCTGGCCCTCGCCGACAAGTTGATCGAGAAGTCCGGCTCCTGGTTCAACTACGGCGACCAGAGGCTCGGCCAGGGG
>JBIOJM010000618.1:0-1882 GCA_044450785.1 Isosphaerales bacterium | reverse complement strand
ATCCTGTTTGACCTGACCAACGTCAACGACTCGGGGAACACGGTTACGGCTCCCACCAACGTAACCGGCGCCTAGCCCGTAGCGCCGCAGACGCGCGTCCTGAAAGTCTGCCTGGCGCAACGATGCAACCTTGCCCCTCGCCACGAGTCACCCTTACAGATAGGGTCGGAGTCGGTGGCCGGCCGGCTATTACCACGCGGCCATCTACAGATTGGAGCGGAGGGATTCACGCATGTTGACGTCTTTCAAGTCGATTCGCGGCCTGGTCGCGATCGGCCTGGCCGTGGGGCTCGTCGCTGCCGCATGCGGCAGTTCGTCCTCGACCGGAAACCCATTTGTACCGGGCAACCCCGGTGGAACGAGCGCCGCCGGTGGCGGCGGGAACTCGCTGGCTGCCGGTCTGTCGTCGAACCTCGACCAGCTGACCAGCTACCAGTTCACCGAGACCATAGCCGGCCAGTCGTCCGGTTCCGCCGCATCGCCAGGTAGCAGCGGGGCGTTCGTGATCTCCGGCACCGTCGTCAACAAGCCGACTCAGGCGATCCAGATCAACGACCTGGGCGTCCAGTTCATCGATATCGGCGGCCAGGAGTGGACCTCCTTCGACGGCAACACCTGGACGGGCCCCACCGCGGCGGATAGCAGCGTCACGGACCTACTGCCCGGCCACGACTACGGCACCTGGTTCGACACCAACGCGACGAACTTCACCAACGCCGGCACGGAGACCAAGAACGGTGTCCAGTGCATCCATTACAAGGGCAACTCGTCGCTCGGCAACCTGTACTCCGGGATCACCGGGGTTTCGGCCACTTTCCAGGCTGACCTCTGGATCGCCGTGGACGGCAACTATCCCGTCAGCGGCGTGTATGGCTTCACTGCCTCGTCCGGCGGCCAGTCCGGCGCATTCGGGTTCAGCTTCGACGTCACCCACATCAACGACGCGGCCAACAAAGTCGCGCCGCCGACCAACACCGTCGCCGTCCCGACCTGATCGATCGCTGCGCCTGGGAGGCATCCGGGCGCCTGACCTCGAACCGCGCGAAACCCCGGTCGAAAGACCGGGGTTTCGTCTCTTGTCGCCGCAGCTGAATCCGCCGGTCGACGAAGGCTGGAAGGCGCCGCGTCCGGCTTGACGATCGCGGCGCGGCTGTGCATCGTGGTGCACCAGCCCTCGGCTGCGCCTTCGTGGCCGGTGATACCAGGGGACTCGCCGAATGTGGACGCTCGGTACGCCCGCGCTCGACCTCGTCATCCGGTCGACGCTCATCTACGTCGCGTTCTTTGGCGCTCTCCGCCTGTTCGGCAAACGCGAAATCGGCCAATTCACGCTGTTCGACCTCGCGCTGGTCTTGCTCGCGGCGAATGCTCTCCAGCCGGCGATTACTGGCCCGGATAACTCGATAACCGGTGGCCTCATCGTCGTCGCCACGCTCTTCGTCCTCAATCGAGGCGTGGCCATCGTTCGGGTGCGCAGCTCCTTCGTCCGCCGGCTCCTCGAATACGGGCCATCGGTTGTGGGACGCGATGGAGCGTGGCTGCTGCCCGAGCTGGTCCGGCAGGGCCTGGATCTCATCGATGTGGAGGCGGCGCTCCGCGAGCACGGTCTGGACTCGGTGGGCGAGATGAAGCTCGCGACTCTCGAGGCCGACGGGTCGATCAGCATCGTCGCGGTCGACTCCCCCAACGGCGCGGTCGAAGCCACGCGCCGGCGGCGGCGCTATCGTCGCCCGCTTTGACCGGCCGAGGCGAGTCAACGCTC
The DNA here is from genome assembly GCA_044450785.1 of Isosphaerales bacterium. Lineage (GTDB taxonomy): Bacteria > Planctomycetota > Planctomycetia > Isosphaerales > Isosphaeraceae > JBIOJM01. The sequence goes on along the minus strand of JBIOJM010000618.1, from coordinate 120 downwards.
GCCCGGCAGACGGCAAACCGCCCGGCTGGCATGGTCCGTGCTCACTGGCGGTGCCGCGAAAGCCCGGGCGGGTAGACCCCGGACACGTGTCTCGATCTACGGGTCGAGTTCGACCCACGT
>JBIOJM010000617.1:0-1913 GCA_044450785.1 Isosphaerales bacterium | reverse complement strand
TTCGTAGCCCTCGCGCAGCGGCTCGACGAAGCGGCCGATCTCTTGTGGATCCATGCTGCCGTCGGCGTCGAGCATCACCACGAACTCACCGGTCGCGGTCTCGATGCCCTTGCGGATGGCGCAGCCCTTGCCGGGAGCATCATCGACGACGACGACCGTGTCCGGACGGATGGCCAGAGCCACCTCGATGGTGCGATCGCTCGAATGGCCGTCCACAAGCACGATCTCGTCCACGCCGAGGGGCATGTTCTCCAGAACCCAGGCGATGTTGCGGGCTTCGTTCCGCGCCGGGATAACCACGCTGACTCGATACGGGCGGCCCGTGGACGAGCCCTGCGAGTAAGCCTGACCCCCGATGTCGCCTCGGGCCACTTGACACCCCAGCCGGCTTGGGTCGCGCACGGGATCGCAACCGGACAACCTGATTTAGACGTCGCAATCAGGGGTCAGCAACCACCCCTGCCCTGAAGCGGTGAGCCTCACCTCGCCCCAGCCATCGCCCGACCTGTCGGGTTGTGCCGACCCAACGGAGTCGAGTCCTTGTACCCCAGGCATAGGACTCAGGTACTGCCGAGCCTCCTCCAAAATGACTAGGCCCGAGACCGCAGCCTAGCAGGTAGTCATCTGGAAGAAAAGGGGGTTGGCGAGGGCTGGTGACAGAACGCACCGTCGATCGCCCGACGCCCGCCGCGGCGTGCGCGGCGACTCCGAGGACGGCCGATCGAGTCAAGCCTCCGAGGACGGTGGCATCCTGACACCTGTTCCATGGGATCGGCTCCGATGGTCGCGATCACGAGCGGCCGGACACGCGATCCCGGCACGACCTCGGATCAAGAACAAGTCGCCGAGATCCAATTCGTCTCGGCCCAGCGCCGGTACGGGTCCCGGGGAACACCATCGCAACCCCACCCGAGGCGGCATCGGCTCCTATGATGCTCGGGTATGCAGGCATCCCTGGTCATGAGATCGCGTCTCTGGGATTCAGCCCAGCTGCGAGCGGCCGCCACCTTCGTTCCTCTGGCGGTGGCGGTGGGTTTGTGGGCCACGGCTCTGCCGAGCATCGACATGGCGCGGATGACCGACCTCGGCCTCATATCCGTGCTGCCCGCGCAGGTGCCGCTCGCGGTGGTTCTCGTCGTCGCAAGCGGGACATGGCACCTTCGACGCGACAGCCTGAGTGCGCCGTTCCTGACGCTCCATCTCGTCGCCCTCGTCTTCTTGCTCTACGCGACCACAACGATCGTGGAAGAGCAGCCCAGGTTCGCCGCGACCTACATCCACGTCGGCATCGCCGAGTACATCACCCGCACCGGAACGGTGGCGCCTGGGCTCGAGGCCCGCTTCGACTGGCCGGGCTTCTTCATCCTGGCTGCGTTCCTCAGCCAGGTGAGCGGTTTTCGGAGCGCGATGGATCTGGCGGGCTGGGCGCCGGTTTACCTCAACCTGATGTACCTCGCGCCGCTGGCGCTCATCTTCCGGTCGATCACGCGCGACATGCGCCTGGTGTGGGCAGGGCTTTGGCTTTTCGAGCTGACCAACTGGATCGGCCAGGACTATTTCTCTCCGCAGGGCCTCAACTACTTCATGTTCCTGGCGATCGTCGGCCTGGTCGTGACCTTCTTCCGGAACGTGAAACCTGCATATCCCCGGCTTCGGGAATGGGCGCGGACGCGCCGGCGCGGATCATCTCGACTGACCTGGGTCTACTCACTTGCGACGCCGGAGCAGTTGCCGGCTCATGAGCTGACCCCGCGGCAACAGGCCGGACTTGTCATCGCGATCGTGGTCGTGTTCGCCTTCGTAGCATTCAGCCACCAGTTGACCCCGTTCTTCACTGTGGCGGCCCTCCTGGCGCTGATTGCGTTCAACCGCATCGGGCTCCGCGGCTTGCCGATTCTTCTGGGGGTAATGGC
>JBIOJM010000616.1:0-2030 GCA_044450785.1 Isosphaerales bacterium | reverse complement strand
GTCAGGCTCCTTCCGGCGCGAACAGCACGCGCACTGTGCTTGCCAGGATGCGCAGGTCCAGGAGCAGACTCCAGTTCTCGATGTAGGTGAGATCCAGGTGCATGTTGAGTTCGAACGACGGGCAATCGCGCGCCGTAATCTGCCAGAGACCCGTGATACCGGGCTTCACGTCAAGGCGCCGGTAGTGTTGAAGTTCGTAATGATTGACTTCGTCGACGGGATGAGGCCGCGGTCCAACCAGACTCATCTCTCCGCGCAGCACGTTCCAGAGTTGAGGGAGTTCGTCGAGGCTGTAGCGGCGAAGGATACGGCCGATAGGGGTGATTCTGGGGTCGTCGTCAATTTTGAAAATCGGGCCCTGTCTCTGGTTGTGGGCGCGCAAGTCTTCCTTGAGGTGTTCGGCGTTGGTCACCATGGAGCGAAACTTGTGGCAACGGAAAGGGTGGCCTTTGGCGCCGGTGCGTTCCGCGGAGTAGACGACCGAACCGGGCGAGTCCAGCCGGATGAGTAGGGCCACGATCGCCATGATGGGACTGGCCAATACCAAACCGAAGGCCGCGCCGGTGACATCCAGCAAACGCTTCAGAAACAACGCGGCCCCAGGCAAGGGCTCGCGATGCAGGGTGACGACCGGCACTTCTCCGATGCGATCGACGCCTGCGTCGGGCCACGGACCCGGGGGCAGATCGGGGACGGCGCGAATGTCCAGGTGGTTACGGTACGCAACCTCGGCCGCTTCTCGTGCCTCGGCGGGCTGACCGGGAAGCGCGAGGATAACCTCATCGATGAACTCGGCGCGAGCGAGCCACTCCAGGTCTGCGATTCGCCCCAATACCGTCGGGGAAAGAGGCAGGTCGTCATCCACGAAGCCGCAGACGGTTGCGCGGTGGAGAGGATCATTGCGCAGTGCCTGGGCGATGGAGCGAGCGATCGGACCGCCGCCAATGATGAGGGTCTTGCGCGACTCTGTTTCGCGGCGTCGCCGCTTCCATGCAATCTGCTTCAACCGGCGCCACAGCACGAGGCCGGTCAGGCTGCTGGCAAATATCGTGAAGGCGGCGGGAGGACGCATTTCGTCCCACGCAGCGATGAGGACGAGTCCGACCGCGAACAGGGTTGGCCTCGCCAAGGCTGGGACGATCCCGGCGGGATACGGATCTCCGCCGGGTTTGTAGAGCCCCTCCGAGAAGCCGAAGAGCGTTACCAGAACGGCAAAAATCGGCAGAAAGGGCCAAGGTAAGTCCCAAGCGGGAGAGAAGAGCGATGACACACCGCACACTGACACGAGAACGATCAAATCGACTGCCACCAACTGAAAAAGCATGAAGCGATTGCCGGTGGGTTGGGGTAGAAGCTGTTGAGCTAGCGTTCGCGCTTGCGTGCGTCTCGTGGCGGTTCCGCCGATCGCGTTGACGGCACGTGTGGGGGTGGCGTTGGCCGTCGGCGCGGACGTCGTCCCCGCAACCCTGGGATGCGGCATTGCAGACGTCCCAGGAATCATGCGGGCGTACTGCGAGGGACAATCTTTGGGTCCGGTGTCCCATAGTCGGTTTGTGGTCAATTCGCTCACAGGATTCACAAACTCCGGTACAGGCCTTGCGGCACAGGAAAACGACGTTCCGCGAGGACGGTCCCGAGCAGAGGAACTTGCGCCTTGCTCAGATGATCCTTGACTTGAGAGGCGACGAGGCGTCTTGTTTTGTTGGCGGTCAGCACGAGCACCAGGCCGTCGCAGGCCCGCCCAATGCTGGCCGTGAGCCAGGAGACCGGAGCACACCGCAGAATGGAAAACTCGAACTCTGTCGTGAGTTCGCGGAGCCGCGATAAGTTCTGGTCGGTGATCCGCCCGCAGGCGTCCGGCAGCCAGCTCTGGCGAGGAACCATCCAGAGCCGTTGTGTGATCGGCCAGATGGCCTCCGCACAGTCGGGGGACGGAAGCAGCAGTTCGGTTTTCAGAGGGACCGACTCCGGGTGGGCGTCGATGAGCCCAACGTTGAACCATCCTTCTTTAGCCAGATCACTGGCGACCT
>JBIOJM010000615.1:0-2038 GCA_044450785.1 Isosphaerales bacterium | reverse complement strand
ATGCTGTGGATCGAAAGTGTTCGCTCGCTCAGATACCAGACGATGAAGATCGCGGTCAGACCCGTCGCGCAAAGCGCCGCGGATGCGGCGTACGGAATCTTCAGCTCGATGTGGGCCGCATCGGCGCACATCGTTCCGAACACCGCCACCATCGCCACCGCAAACCAATAGACGGGCGCGATGTAGCGGCGCACCAGGAACTGCAGCGCGAGCGAAACCACGATGCCGACGCCGCCGATCGCAACGGCGATGTATGGGTCGATCGTGTGAACGAGGTAGTCGGACAGCGCCTCGCCCATCGCGGTCGTGAGGATCTTGACCGCCCAGAAATGAGCGGTGATAGCCGGCACCTTCCTGGCGATTCGCGACCTCCCCTCCACCGGCCGAGGATAACCTCAGCCTGCTTTTAGGGGCGTGTCGGCGAGGACCGGCTCGCGTCGCCGCCGGGCCACAGCGTCACGAGCGATGAGGCCGAGCCATGCGGTCTGCCATAACAGTTGCGGCAGTGGGAGCCCGATCGAGGTGAGCTGACAGGCGGGGATGCCCGCCACGAGCCACACCCTGTGGGCGAGGCCCGGGCCCGTCCTCAAGACAAGCCACGCGGCAAGCACGTTGAACGCGTAATCGGGCTGGTGCAGGTGTGGGCTTGCCATCACCGATCCGAGCAACCCCAGGGCGAACACAACGTCGAGCTCTGCGCGCCGGGAGTAAGCGACGACCATGGCGATTGCTCCCAGGACAAGCTCGGCCGCGTACGTGACGGGGCCGATGCCGAACACGAATGCAAGGGTGTCGAACTGGTGAATCGGGTCCGCCTGAACCATGGCGGTCGCGCCCAGGAATCCGCTCACTCCGGTTGTTCCGAGAGCCAGCAAGAAAGCGACGGCCAGCACCGCGCTAGATGCCACGAATGCCAGGAAGGCCCGGATCCGGCCGCTCACGAGCAGGGCGGCCGGGACCAGGAAGGCGTCCTGAGGCTTGATCATCACGGCGAGGGCGAGCAAGGCCCCGGCAGCCACCGGCCGCCCGCGCCGGGTCTGCTGCCAGGCGACCGCGACCATGGCCAGCATGAGCAGCGTAGGCTGGCCGAATCTCAGCGACTCCTCCACGGACCACAGAGCCAGGCCGAGCAGCAGCAGCGTGATCCGGCCGAGCCCGGTGAAGGGACACGCCACGACCCAGGCGACCACGAACGCGGCGAGACCGATCAGGCTCCAGAGGACGAATGCGGCCGGCTCCGGAAGCGCGGTGAGCGGCGCGATGATCCAGGCCAGCAGAGGTGTTTGCACGTAGAAATGGGCCGAGTCGTAGATCTGATCGCGGGCGGGAAAGGCTGCTGACGCCGCCCGCAGGAGGTCTGCGTCGTAGATGTGCGACCACCCGGCGCCGAGGCCGACCTTAGCTGCGGCGTAGAAGACCCGGAAGTCGTTGCCGTAGGGGTCATCGACGAAGGTCCTCACCAGCAGCACGATGCCGAGGAACGCAGCCCAGAAGCTTGCCACCGCCGCGGCGGCGAGCCAGAGCGGTGGGCGGGCCGTCGCGGACATCCGCGCAATTCTCCCGATTCGGCATGCCCGCGTCCGGAATACGGTGCCAGCGTCTGTGATTGATCTCCGCGATGCGTGAAACACGGCCGATCGCCTGCACCCTGTCGGCGGCCGACCTCGAGGATCGAGGAAAGGCCTGGAGAAAGCTGATGTCCAGCGGCCTGGTCGAGCGGGACGTCGTGCCAGGCGGCATCCGTCTGCGACCGGCCCCCGGCGCCGCGATCGCGCTCATCGACCTGATCGACCTGGAGCGCGAATGCTGCGCCTGGATCCGGTTCGACGTCGGGGACCGTTCAGTCGTCACTTTGACGGCCGAGGGCGATGGCGAGGCTGTCCTCGCCGAGATGTTCAGGTAGCGGCCTTCTCCGCCGGCACCTTCTCTTCGACAAGCTCGCCTTCGATGTTGATCTGGATCTCGTTGCTCACGATGAACTTTCCGTCCAGCATCATTTCGAAGTTCATGCCGAAGTCCTTTCGGTTGAGCTGGCCCT
>JBIOJM010000614.1:0-2043 GCA_044450785.1 Isosphaerales bacterium | reverse complement strand
GTTCGCGTCCAGGCCGGCCCCGAGAAGTTGGACACCCAGTTGTTCGGCATTTCGCTGCCGTCTTCGCCACGGCCCGGGCGGAACCAGAACCGAGCCCGCTCCGGAGATCCGGGTCCTGCCGCCAGCGCCGCCTGAAACCATCGATGCTGGTCCGAGACGTGGTTGGGGACGACATCGACGATGGTCCGGATGCCCAGGTCCCTGGCTTCCGAGATGAGTCTCTCGGCCTCGGCGAGCGATCCAAAGGCCGGGTCGATCGCCCGGTAGTCGGCGACGTCGTAGCCGCCGTCCGCGAGCGGGGACTGATACCAGGGAGTAAACCAGATGGCATCGACCCCCAGGTCCATGAGGTAGGGCAGCCGCGATCGCACGCCGGCCAGATCCCCGATGCCGTCCCCGTTGCCGTCGGCGAAGCTTCGGACGTACACCTGGTAGATGACGGCCCGCCGCCACCACTGGTCTTCGAGACCGGCTTGACCGAAGCGCAATCGCTGCGCGTCGACGGTTACTGGCAGTAATGCCGCGCCTGCGAGGACTCCCTCTGTCACTTGCACTTGCTCCGGTCGGGCGGCCGGGGAATCTCACCCGGCGGGCGTCTGGAGGCCGCCGCGGGCAAAGTACACTATCGAACAATCAAACGCAAGATCCTGACATTGAATCTCTGTAAAACCACGCTGCTTCAGCAACTACTGAACCAGAGAGCCCTCAAGGCCAGGATTGGCAACCGCCGATGGGGCCGGCATACATGGCGGCCCGGTCTCCTGGAAACGGGCCGGTCTCTCTAGCGAGATGCCGCCGGAGGTGCCGTCGACCCACGCACAACCAGCTCCGGTTCGAACAGCAGCTCGTCGTGGGACAGCCCGGTGCCGGCGATCTGGCCCACCAGAAGCTCGATGACCATCCGGCACATCGGCTCGATGGGCTGGCGTACGGTCGTCAGCGGCGGGTCGATGGAGTTCATCAGCGCCGAGTCGTCGAACCCGACGACCGAAACGTCCCGGGGCACATTGAGGCCCGCCCGCTTCGCGGCGCGAATGGCCCCCAGCGCCATGGGGTCGCTGGCGCACACGATCCCGGTGACACCCGCCTCGAGCAGGCGCGCGGCCGAAGCCTGGGCGCCTTCGAGCGAGTAGTGGGAGTGGGCTACCTGGTCGTCATCGAGTGAGATGCCGGCCTTGGCCGCAACTACTCGGGCCGCCGCAAGCTTGCGCTGGGAGGGCACGTGGTCGGGCGGCCCGATCAGGACCCCGATGCGTGTGTGGCCCAGCGAGAGCAGGTGGCCCATCGATTGCTCCATGGCAACGGAGTCGTCGCATGAAACACACGGAAAGCCAAGGTCCCTGAAGGCGGCGTTGACGAGCACCGTGGGTATGTGTCGTTGAGCCAGGCGAGCGTAATGCTCGTGGGGCGCATCGGCCTGGGCGTACAGACCGCCGACGAAGACGATCCCGGAGACCTGCTGCGAGAGCAGAAGGTCCACGTAATCCGCCTCCGATACGCCGCCGGCCGTTTGCGTGCACAGCACCGGCGTGAAGCCGCGCTGCGCCAGGACCGAACCCATGACCTCGGCAAAGGCCGGGAAGATCGGGTTCTGCAACTCGGGGAGCACCAATCCAACCAGCCGGGCCCGTTCTCCGCGAAGTTTCGTGGGGCGTTCGTAGCCCAACACGTCCAGGGCGGTGAGAACCGCCTGGCGCGTGGCTTCGGACACCCCGGGCTTTCCATTGAGGACGCGGCTGACCGTCGCCTCGCTGACGCCGACCTTACGAGCTACTTCTGCAAGTCGTTTAGACATGTCGCAATTCTACGCAAAAACTGGGCAGTGTTTGCAAGCAGGCCTGCGAGGGTCGAAATGCAGCGCGCAGACTGGCGTGGGGGCTCCGGGGGTCGGGACCTTGACCGGCCGCCGGACTCGGCGTATTGTTAGACCGACGGTCGGTCTGTTATTGAGAAGCCGAATGCCTCGCACCCTGGATCCAACGGCTCACGCGGTCCGACGCGATGCGTTCCTTGACGTTGCGCTGCGCCTGATTCAGTCCAAAG
>JBIOJM010000613.1:0-2172 GCA_044450785.1 Isosphaerales bacterium | reverse complement strand
TCGAAGGCCCGCAGGTGCTCGCGCAGGGTGGTCGTCATGTCCTGGGACTCGACGAAGCGGAGGTACTGCCGCCGCGAGTAGCCCAGGAGATAGCTGAACAAACAGACGCGGCGCCGGCCTTCGCTGGTGAAGTCGAGGTCGTAGACGGCATAGTCCATCTGAGCCTGGGCGCCCGGCGCCGTCTCGAAGCGGACTACCGGGAGCGGCACCGAGCGGGGACGCAACACGCCGAGCCGCTGGCGGACCACGGTATATCCGCCCGTGAAACCTCGCTCGCGCAGCTCTTCCAGGAGCCGCACGGCGGTCAGATCGGGATATCGGCCCAGCAGTTCCTGGATGATCGGCTCAAAAGGATCGAGACGGCTGGGCCGCCTCCGAATGGGCGAGCACTCATGACCGGTGCGCTGCGCTTCGATCTGAGCCAGCACTTGGCTGACAGTATTCCGGGCCAGTCCCAACTCACGGGCGATCTTCCGGATCGAAGAACCGGCTCGCCAACGACTGATGATTTCATTGCGCTTGGGCTCGGTCATGAGTGTGGAGCTCCCCAATCAAGTCTGCCGCAAGAGTGGCCACGTTGTGAGCATCGCGAGCCAGCCGGGCAAAGGCTGGCGTCAGCACCAAACGATCGCAAGGGCTCAGGCCGGCGCGACCCTGACTGTGCAGCCAGATCTCCATGCGGCCCAGGCCGTCCAACACGCCGGTAAGGCGTCGCGCGACGCGATTGCCGGCGAGGCTGAGCCGAGGGTCCCAGGCCCATCCCTCCTGCTGCCGCGCTTGCTGCAAGGCAGGGCGCGGTTGGCCCAGGATGTACGCCTCTTGCGACTGGCTGCGCGCGGCGAGCACCAGATCCACCACTCCCTCGAGCTCGGCGGCAGTCAACTCGTCGCGGTGCAATGTTGCCAGGACGTCGACTTGGTTGCCGGCCGGCAACCGCACCAGTGCCCGGGCGGCCGTGGTGGACAAGAGACCCAGGCGCAGGTCTTCCCGGGCTTCGTTGGTCAGCTTCTCGACCAGAGCCAATCGTCGGCAGACCCAACTCTTGTGCCGGCCCAAGAGCTCGGCAACCTCGACCTGGGTCATGCCGTCCTCTCGCACCAAGGCGTGGACGATCCAGGCTTCTTCCCACTCCTGAGGGCGACGGCCGGTCTGGTTGAGCCCGTGAATGGCCGCCATGGCCACGCGCTCATCGGCCTCCAGTATCCGGGTACTGAGAGTTTTCAGGCCGAGGGCTCTCGCGGCAGCGAGGCGCTTGAAACCGTCGAGGACCTCGTGCGTCTCTTCTCGGAGGCAGACGACCACGGGAGTGAGTTGTCCATAACGCTGGAACGATCCGGCCATGGCAGTCTCGGCGTCGGGATCGGGTAGTCGATAGCGTCGATAGCGCTCGCCCAGTTGGGCCAGGGTCAGGAAGCGGACATCACCGGCATGCCAGTCAGCCATGGGGGACCTCGTCGCCATGCCCCCAATTCCGAGCAAGGAAACGGGGGACCGGCAGACCCGGCCCGCCCGCTTCCTCCTCGGTTCTTGGGGGGCGAGAGAAACTTACTCCTCGAGGACGGCATGCTCAATACACGGCGACATGACCGAGCTGGCCTGGCGGCGGTCCACGATGACGGAAGTAACGACCAAGGATGCCACGCTGGCGTCGGCGCCTGAGTCGGGCTTCCCGCTGGCGAACTCGCCGTAATGCCTGGCGGCATGAGCCGGAACAGAAATGTTGATCGGGAGAACGGGGCGAGGGCAGGAAGAGAACGTAGCACCCGGGCCGACTGCACGGCAAACCGCAGAATTTCGGGAGAATTTCGGCTGGGCGCTGGCCTACGCTATGTCCGTCGGCGGGAGTCATTGGTGTCGAATCGGACGTGAATGTGGTCTGGACTTCGATCACCGGGAAGGCCTGCTCGATGGGAGGCGTTTGTGGCGCGGGCTCGGCAAAAGCTGCTGGCTGCCGCTTGCGCTCGCGACGGCGTTGGGCCTGTTCTCGGCGGCGTTCCTTGCCGTGGATGGTGGCTCGATAAGTTTGACCGGCATGCCAGGACCGCCAGTGCTCCGCAGCTTTTCGACAAGCAGGGCTGCAATAACGAGCTTGGGGCCAGGGCGGCAGGAACCAGCGTTCGCAGTCTTTAAGGAGGCACCGGCAACAGCAAGGGTGCCAACGACGAAAGTCGT
>JBIOJM010000612.1:0-2243 GCA_044450785.1 Isosphaerales bacterium | reverse complement strand
GATTTTGTCGCGCGCGAAGGGATCGCGGATAAAAGGCCGTCAGCCCTTCACACTACGAGTCTGGGGTCAGGAGGTCGAATCTCTTCGGGCGCGCCACTCGGTACGCTTTCGGCGCCTATCCTTGGCAACTACCCGGTGTTACGCACGAAGGCATCAGACAATAATTCGGTCTGGAGCCCGACGAAGGAGGGAGCGTGCTAACGGCCGCTCGGTGGCTTGGCGTGCGAGTTCGCCTTATGCCTCGTCCTCCTCGCGTCGGTTTCACCGGCCGCCCACCCAGCGGCGGTAAGCAGCAATCCATTCAGCGCCGGCCGGCGGGGGCGAGGGAAGCGGCAGATCGGTCAGGCCGATGCGCTGCCGTTCGCCCCCGTGCTCACACACAGCCTTCGGACTGCCGTTATCGTCTATTTCAAGCGCGACCACCGATATGTCGACGCCGAGCACGCGGGTCGCAAACGGCAAGGCGAGGTGCTCCTCGATCATGGTGAAGAATCCGCTCGCCTGTTCCTCCTCGTTGTAACAATCGACGGTGGCCTCCTCGATCATCTTGTCCAGTTGCCGTGCGGTAGGTACCGTGCTCTTGGCGGATTTCGGCTTGTGCATGCAATCCGCTCCTTCAAACTGGTTTGCAGGTCAGCACGTTGCCGCGCGCCGGGTCGATGACGCTCGGTGCTGTTCGCGCAAATCAGACCTCTTTTGTGTCTTTCAGCCATCTGGCCCACTCTGGACAACGCTCGCGGACAAATTTGTGCATCGCGTTGATCCGGGCTCGTTCGCGAGTTCGCTTTTGCCAGCTGTCCAGGAGCAAACCAGCGCATTCGCTGGAAACATCCGCGGACCATGCCCTGAACTCCAACTTGGACTCTCGCTCGTAGCGGTAAATTCCTAAAATCACGCCCGCGCAACAGGCCGCTTCTTGCTCGAGCATCCCCAATTCATTATAGCGCTCGACTTGATCGAGAAACGGTTGAAGCTCTTGGTCGATTATTTGAGCCGCCGCTTCATCGGGCGATGTATAGCCGTCGCGAGAACCGCCCGAATGGTCCCAACAATCCTGCACATCGATAGAGTCGAGAGCAACAAAGACTTCATCGGCGGTCCCATCCAAGTCGATTTCAGTCAAGACGCCAATCGCCTCGGCGAGCACGACTTCTCGAATCTTGCTGCCTTTTTGGCTGAGCCGCTCGACGATTTTCAGCGCCTGGTCAGGTGTCAGCTTGCTGACCACGTCGTCCATTGCGGGCTCCCCTAAGCAGACCCGCATTGAAGCACACGTCCAGGGCCTGTCACAAACTTATCTGCTGGACACGCCCGAAGTCTCGGTTCCGCGTTCGGTAGGGCAGCCCGCGGCGGCTACATCGCGCGGTATCGTTCAAATCGTAGAGTGGCGCGCCACTTTACAAAGATCCGATCCGAAAGGTCCGATGCGCTGGCGGCGTCTACGAGCGCTGCAAGGAGGATAGGAGGGGAACTCTTCACAGCCCCAGCCCGAGCTTCCTGCCGAAACTCCACTCGATACCGTCGTCACCGCGCATGACGCCGGCGATGTGTTGGCCGATGCGCTGGTCCAGCACCGGCTGCCAGGGCACAAGGCTGAACCCAAGCCCGTCGTCGATCATGGCGTAGCGCCCGCTGGCGAGGTTGGTCGAGCCCGCGAGCGTGCCCCTCACGTATTCGCCCGCCTTGGCCGGCTGGAAGGTCAGACCGCGCGCTTTCGCCATCTCCTGGCCGACCCGCTCGACCTCCTGGCGCTCCAAGGCGGCGACAAGGTTACGCGGCAGCACGAGGGATCCGTCCGTCTGGACGGTGGCATGGCCCATGCCTACGAGCCTCTCGGCGCGCCGGTCCGGGGCGCGCATGACATCCCGGCCGAACCCGGTCTTGCCAAGGGGCGTGGGGGTGCCGGCGACAAGCTCCCGGTCGAGCCAGGTCGCCCCATCGCTGCCGATCTGCCGTTCGAGATCAAAGGCTGAGAGGGTGCGGACCCGGAGACCGTCGCCGCCACGGCTGAGGTCATAGGCCATGCCCCGCTCGGTGATGTCTTTCGGGATGCTCCAATGATCCTCGTCGATGCGCTCCACGTGGCCGGCCCGGCGCAGGGCCTCCAGGCGGCGGACGTGGGAGCGGATGAACGCCTCCGGATCCTTCCCCTGCTGCGCGAGGACTTCGCGGACGCCCTCGACATGTCGGCTTGGCTGGTAGAGACCGCCATTGTCCTCCGCCATGACGGCGATGTTCCGATC
>JBIOJM010000611.1:0-2249 GCA_044450785.1 Isosphaerales bacterium | reverse complement strand
TCGCCGCGGATCCGAATCGGGAAATCGATCGGCTGTCCGCGAGCTATCTCATCGCCTTGGGCGCACGGGTCGTCCGCGAGGTGGGCGACCTCGTTCGTCGTGCGACAGAGGCGGGCAAACGCCTGGCGACCCTGGCGGTGGATACCGAGGTTTGCTTCCGGTCGGCGGCGGACCGGGCGGCTTTCAGCAATGAACTCACCGAGGCCATCACGAAACTGGTTTCGAAGTATCACGATGAATCCGCCCCCGGCGGCCGCCCGCATCGCCTGGTAGTCGTGGCGCACCCCCTACCGCAGAAATCCGATCCCAAGGAGCCATCATGAGCGTGAAGAAAGAAGCCTCCGGACGCCGTTCCGTTCAGGTCGAAGTCGAGGTCCCCGGCACCCCGGAGGAAGTGTGGCAGGCCATTGCTACCGGGCCTGGTATCTCGTCCTGGTTCGTGCCGACGGAGTTCGAGGAGAGCGACGGAAGGCCCGTCGCGGTGACGTCGAATTTCGGCCCGGGCATGATGCCCCGTTCTGCCGTGACGGCCTGGGATCCGCCGCGGATGTTTGCCGCGCAGGGCGAGGGCTGGGGTGGCTCGCCGCCCATCGCAACCGAGTGGAGCGTCGAAGCGCGCGCGGGTGGTGTGTGCCTCGTCCGTGTGGTGAATAGCCTCTTCGCCAGCACCGACGATTGGGACAACCAGCTGGAAGCCACCGAATTCGGCTGGCCCGGCTTCTTCCGCACCCTGCAGATCTATCTCATGCACTTCCGCGGCCAACGCTCCGCGATCTTGCAGTTCGTGGCTCCCGTCGCGGGAACCGAAGCGGAGGCCTGGGAAACGCTGACCGCGGCATTGGGACTGAAAGGCTTGAGCGTCGGGCAGCGTTGGACGGCGCCCGCGGGTGTCCCGGCGCTCAGCGGCGTGGCGGAGTACGTCAGCCAGAGTCCGTACGACGCCCTGCTGCGGCTCGACAAGCCGGGGCCGGGCGTAGCCGCCCTTGGCGCCTTCAACTTCGGCGGCCAGAGCATGGTTGCGCTGAACTTCTACCATTACGGCGATCAGGCGGCCGGAACCGTCGCCCGCGAGACACCGCTATGGCAAGCGTGGATCCAAGATCGCTTCCCGATGCCGACAGAGCCGGGCAAGAGCGAATGAGCGCGTGGTCATGGCCATCCGTTCAACCAGAAGCTCAATCAACTTCTGGATGAGGATCGCGTTGACGCAGCGCAACAGGAGGACTCCACATGCTGACATTGTGACCACTCGGGTCCGCGGTATGCTGCGCGCTTCGGTCCGACGACACGAATGGCACTAGCTTAAGGGCAAGCGATGGCTGGCGCCCTGGTGAAGCTGCCTACGGCGAACCTGGCTGGACTCTACCACGTATAATGTAGGTGGGGGGCGATTCCCGCTTGTGCGACCCTTGTCCGGACTGGGGTCCGCCGCGACGCCTCCCGGGTTCGCGCCACTTCCACTCGAGACATCTGAGATCCCTCTATGACCACCCTGCAAGAGGTCCGCGCTCGCTTTGCGCGCGACCAGGGACTACCTTTCACCGACTCCTTGAGCGAAACCAGCATCCTCGACGCTCTCAATGAGCATGATTTCAAGTATCGCGACAGAGTGTTCGGCCCCGTCACTACCATCTGGGGCTTTCTCTCTCAGGTCCTCAGCGATGACCACAGCTGCCGCGACGCCGTCTCCAGGATCATCGCCCATCGGGCCGCAAGCGGCCTGAAGGTGTGTTCGCCCAACACCGCCAGCTTCTGCAACGCCCGCGCCCGCATTCCTACGGCCGTGCTGGGCCACTTGGCCAAGCAGACGGCCCAGCAGCTGCAGGCCGGCCTCCCCGACGGGTGGAAGTGGAACGGGCGGAGCGTGTTCATCGCCGACGGGTCGCACGTCTGGATGCCGGACACGCCGGAGAACCAGGCGGTCTACCCGCAGCCGGTGGTCCAGCAGCCGGGGATCGGCTTCTCCCTGGCCCGGGTCGCCGTGCTGCTCTCGCTGGCGACCGGCGCCTGCCACGACCTGGCCATCGCCCCGTACGCGGGCAAGGGGACTGGCGAGACCACGCTGCTGCGGCGGATGTACGACTCGCTCTGCCCTGGCGACGTGGTCTTGGCCGACGCACTGTTCGACAACTATTTCCTCGCCTGCGAGCTGCGGCAGCTCGGCGTCGAGTTGGTCGCCCGCGTTCAGGCGGAGCGGGTGGGGAGCCGGACGGTGGAGAGCCGGCCCGACGGCGATGTCATCCTCGGGC
>JBIOJM010000610.1:0-2268 GCA_044450785.1 Isosphaerales bacterium | reverse complement strand
CGGGAAGCCGGGACGGATCGTAAGGGTCGGCTGAATGTTGAGGTTGCGGCGTACGACCTGTTGGCCGGTCTGGTTGAGAGAGTCGCTGCTGCCGCGCCTGAGCGCCGCCACGATCGAGTTGTCGTTGTTGGTGGCTCCGAGCTCCGAGCCGACGCCGAGCAGGGTCGAAAGCGCGGCCGCCATGAACAGCCGGCCCCAGTGCTGATCGACCTCGTCCTCGAGTCCGGCAAATCCTTGCGTGTCGGCACCGGGCTGGCGCTCGAGCACGATGGAGCGCCCGTTCGGCATGATCAGGCGCGTCCAGACCAGGAGCAGACGGTCCTGTCCAAACGAAATTTGGCTGTCGTAGAGGCCAATCAGCTTCGCTCCCTGCGGAATGAGCAGATATCTCCCGGTCGGGCTGTCATAAACGTGCTCGGTCACCTGGGCGGTGACCTGGCCTGGCAGGTCAGAGCGAATGCCGGTGATAAGGGCTGCCGGAATGACGGCGCCGGCCTGGACCACATAGCGGGAAGCCGGGTTGGCCAGCCGATCGGGACTGACGGTCTTGCGATCGACGGCACCGTTCAGGAACGCCAGCTTGCGGTCCTGCATGTTTAGAAGCGAGTCGGGATCCAGCGGGGGCGTTTCGACGAGTCCGACCTGCGTCGCCACTCCCTGGCCCGCGGGCGCCGGCGACGCGATCGGCGTCGTGGGTCGCTCCCTGGTATTCGTCGTGGCGAACAGCCGGCTGGTGCGTGCCGCCTCGGTCTCCTGGGTGAGCCGCTGCTGCTCGGCATCGATGGCTGGCGCGCCCGGTCCGGGGCCCTGGGCATTGAGTATCGGCCGGCCGAGATCACCGGGCAGTGGAGGACCGAGCCGTGGCACCCCCGATCCAGTCGGGGGCAGGCTATTTTGAGGAACGCCCGTGTAGTCGCGGGGGAGTCCGGCAAGGCCGTCCGGCGGCGGCTGGGTTTCCGTGTTGTAGAGCTCACCGCTTCCGGCTTGCTTCCCTGGTCCTTGATAGAGCCCCCAGAGGAGCGCGCCAGAGACTGCGATCGCGGCTATAGCCGCGAGGCCTACAAGCACCTTGCGCGAGAGCCGCGTCACGGGTGGCCGCTCGGGCCGCAGGCGCAGTCCGGCCGCGAGATCGCGGTCGTGCCCCGATTGGGAGTCCCGCTCTTGCTCGCTCACCACAGCAGGCTCCCTTCCGTGCGTACGATACGCACTCGGCGCTCGGAGCCGCCGTCGCCGAGACGCAGCTCCGCGGCGGCGAAATGCCGAGCGACGATCATGTGGTTGGCGCGCACACGGTAGTTCACAAGTTCCGAGGTTTTGCCCTCGGGGCCGACGATGAACAGCGGCGGCATCTCGCCCTGGCCGATGCCGCGCGGGAACTCGATGTAAACCTTCCTGCCGTCGTCGAAGGCCCGTAGCGGTCGCCAGGGCGGATTGTCGCCCTCGATTGCGTAGCGGAACCGAAGCCTGTTGATGTCGAGCCCGGTCTCAACCGGCGCGGCAGCTTCGGCCGACGCATTCTGGCGGCGGAGCGCGATGAGCTCATCCTGCGGGTAGATCCAGGAGACCGAGGCCATGTAGGTCTTCTCGGTCGAGCGAAGTTCAAGGTGATAGGTCCGCCGGTCGGTGTTGATGACGAGGTTGGTGGTGAGGTCGGGCCGGGTCGGCTTGACCAGGATATGGACTTTCTTGGTGGTGGGGGCTCCGCTCTCGGTGTCCCCGATGATCCAGCGTACGGTGTCGCCAGCCGCAACCGGACCGGAGCCGACCAGGTCTTCGCCTTGTTGCAGCGCGATGTCGGTGATTTCTCCGGGCGCAGAATAGACTTGGTACAGCGCGCCCTCGGCGAAGGGATAGACCTGGACAGCATTGAGGTAGCCACTGCGGCTCGGCTGGATTCGGGCCGCGGCGTTTGCCAGGTCCACCCGCTGGCGCGGATCGCGCGGCTCGGGCGCCGTTCGTGTGCCCGGAAGGGGCTTGAGCTGGCCTGGCAACGGCAGCAACTTCGGGACTTCCACCACCTGCACGGGCTTGGGGGAATCGGCCTCCAGCACCGCCGGCTCGGGCGGATCGTCGTAGCTGATCTGCGGCGGCTTGAAGGTCGAGCAGCCGGCAAGCGCCATTGCGGCGATCAGGACGAAACTCAGAGGTTTGGAGTGCATCAGCCGAGCTCCTTCGACCAGTTGATGGCATGGACGAACACGCCGAGCGGGTTCTTGCGCAGTCGCTCGGCGTCGTGCGGGGTGTCGAGCACGATGGTGAGGATGGCGG
>JBIOJM010000609.1:0-2392 GCA_044450785.1 Isosphaerales bacterium | reverse complement strand
GCCCCCGCCGCCGGACGCCCCGCCTCCTTACGTCTGAATTGCAGAAGACGCTGACAACCTCTACGTCATCCAGACCCCTCAGGGACCGTAGGTTGGTTCCGTTGAATTCGGTGTTTCAGCGTCAAGGCTGTCGCTGTCGGCATCGCCACCGCGCGGACGCGACGCCTCCCAGATACGGACGGTGGCGTCGATGCTCCCGGATGCGAGCATTTGTCCGTCGGGGCTGAAGCCACGGACAGGACGGCGGCGGTGTGGCCCCGGAGGGTGAAGACGCCCTGACCAGCGGCGGTGACCCAGAGCGTGACTGTACGGTTCTCCCCGGCAAGAGAATCGCTCGGGATCGATCCGCGGCGGAGATAGCCCGCGATACGATCGGGCAGCCAGCGGCACGCTCACCTTCAAGACGAGCACATCCTCGGTCCTGAGAAGTGGCGCTCTCGGCGGTCGAGTCACCGAGACTCGAAAGACTCCGCGTTCTGGTTGGGCCATGCCATCGTCGCGTCATTGGCGGTGCTCTAGCCGATTCGGGCCGGGGGACAATCTCACGGACCGTCGCGGGCGGTGAGCAAGCGGCCGGGTCGAAGTCGCGCAAGTCGGAAAAAGAGCCAGGGTCAACTCACCGGCTCGCTGCCGGCCCGTTGCAAGCTGGCCGCGAAGTCGACGTGCTCGGGGGAGTTCAGCCCTTGCTGGACCACGGCCAGAACCGCGTTCAGGTCGCCGCGCAAGAGCGCGGCGGTGTCGAGCCAGAGCCCGGGGAAGACGGTGCTGCGCAGGGTGCCGTCGGCTGCCGGGGCGAGGGGTTCGTATCGGTCCCCGCGGAGCACGAACCAGTCGATCTGCCGGTCCCACACGCGCCAGACCAGGTATTCGCGGACACCGTTGCGACGATAGGCGTCGAGCTTGTCGTGCAGGTCGTAGCTCACGCTGCTGGCGGCAACCTCGGCGACCAGGTCGGGGGCGCCTTCGATGTAGCCTTGCGCGTTGATCTTGACCTGGCCGCCGTACTCTGGCTGGATGAAAAAGACACAATCGGGCTGAGGTACGCTGCCCAGGTCCAAGCACACCGTGCTGTTGCCGCCTCCCTCCAACCCCGGCGTTCCGGCGTCGTAGTGGCCTAACCAGTTCAGAAGGTGGTACTGCTGTCTACTGTGGTATCGCTGACGGACCGGTGAAGGCACGTGGACGACTCCTTCGATGAGCTCGGCTTTCTTGAGGCCCAGCATGGCCTCGTAACGTCGCATGAACTCGTCCCGCGTCAGGCGGTCGCCGTTTTCCAGCGGCGGGATCGCGCCGTCGCGATCGATGGACTCGGTGGGCGTGATGGACTCGGCTCGGGTGGTTGAGACGGACATGGGATCGGCCTCCTGAGCGCCGGGGTCTCGACGTTTCCACGTGATTGATTCTACACGTTTCGCGCCAGCAGGGACAACCGCCCGAAGAACCGTCGCGGCAGGTCGCCAGGCGCGTGCATGCGGTCGAGAATCGCCCGACGAAAACGACTTCCCTCGCGTTGGCTTGCCCTCTCGTCGACCTCCGCGGGCATGGACGACATGCCTCCATGAACCCATTGTTGCGAAAAATCATCATCGGCATTTGTCCCCGGCCTGGTTGGATTCGGAAGGTCATACAAAAGACAACGATGGTCTGCTGTGGGACATCCTCCCGCCACCGCGAAGGTGGTTGAGCGGGCCGATCGGGGTGCCGACTGAGAATGCCAGCTCCTCGCTCCTTTTCTTCTCCCGAATCACAACCTTGTCCGGAGCCGAATCGATGTTGAATCGCCCAGCCGTCCCGCGTCGCCGCACGACTCGCGAGCCGAGGAGGTCATTCCGGCCCCAGTGGGTCCACCTGGAGGAACGGACGCTGCTGGCCACCGTCACCTGGATCAATCCCGCGGGCGGTGACTGGGATACCGCGGCCAACTGGAGCAGCAACGCCGTGCCGGGGTCAATCGACGATGCCGTGATCGCCTTGCCGAATATCACGGTCACGCATAACTCAGGGGCCGGCTCCGTCAACAGCATCACGAGCCAGGATCCGATCGCACTCAACGGCGGGACTCTCGGGATCGCATCGGCCTCGACGATCAACAGCAGCCTGACTATGTCGGGCGGTGCCCTTGTTGTGAGCGGGAAGTTGTCGATCAACGCGCTGTTCGCGTTAGGTGACAACAGCACGATCAGTGGAATCGGCACGATCGACGCCTATGGGGGGGTGACCGTCATCAGTGCCACCCTCTCCGGGGTCACCCTCAACAACCACGCCACCGCCACCTGGCGCGTCAACGATGGCAACGGCGTCGGCATCAACCTCTCGTCCGGGGCGGCGATCGACAACCTGGCCGGGGCCACCTTCACCGTCGTCGACTTCTATGGTGGCGCTGGCATCGGAG
>JBIOJM010000608.1:0-2526 GCA_044450785.1 Isosphaerales bacterium | reverse complement strand
GTACCTCTTCAAGGTTCTGCCCGCGATCAGCCAGGGCACCGGCTTTTTCGAGAATCACTCTCCGGGCGGCACGATCGTCCGCTTATTCGACCCGACCAGCTTCCTCGGGGCAATGCAGGCCGTTCCGCTCCAGGCGCGCATCATCACGCTCGGGATCGCCATCGCTGCGCTGGCGGTGACCTTCTGGGTGCTCGGGTCCCCGCGGAAAGACTGGTCGGGGAGAGCGCTCGAAGCGGCGGCTGCGACGGCGGTCTTTCCGCTGGTCACCAGCTACTCATGGGGAACGCACCTCGTGCTTCTGCTTCTGCCTATGCTCGTTCTCGTCGAGTGGGGGGTGCGGCGGCGCGATTGGACGGTCTTAGGCCTGGTCGCGGCGGGATGGCTCCTCATCGGGCCGGGGCACAACTGGTTTCAGACGCTGCTCGTGTCGGGCTACTCGAACCTCGTCGTGCTCCGCCTGATGGCGGAGTTCGGGGTCGTGGGGATAACGAGCATCTGGATCGCGAGCCTGCTCGCCCTCCGCCGTCAGCGCACCGACTTGATGCGGCTCACCAGCACGGTGCCGACGAACAAGAACACGACCGCACTCGAGAACACGATCCGGTAGCCGCCATTGCCGTGAGGTCCATTGAGGTGGTCGATCAACGGGCCACCGAAGAACGGGATGATCGCCTGAGGCATCGTGAGCGCGATATGGAAGAGGCCCATGTCCTTCGCCGACTGGCTCTTGTCCGGAAGCGTGTCGCAGGCGAGTGCCCAGTCGACGGCGAAGTAAAGTCCGTATCCGACCCCGTATGCAACGCCCAGCGCAAATACCAGCGGGATCGCGGTTGGGTAGAGCGCGATGAAGACGATGGCAACGAAAGCCTGGGCTCCGCCGGATAGATAGACGAAAGCCTTGCGTCGGTGCCAGCGGTCAGAGAGCATGCCGCCGAAAAACCCGAAAGGCAGCGCCGTCACCACAACCACCAGGAGCCAGTTGGACGTGAACGTATCGGGGTTGGAGGAGGGGGTCAGCACGACGTCTCGGAAGAAGTTGTGGAGGTTGTAGAGGACGGCGGTGATCCCGCTGGAGATCATCAGCCGCGTGAACACGACCCAGGCGAAATCGCCCTCGTGCAGCGGCCTTAGGAACTCAAGGATCGCTTCGCGCGCGGTCCGCCTGGGATGCGTGGGAATCGGAGCTTGGCCCTCGCCTCTTGACGCCCAGATGGTCGGGAGGAGAGTCAGCAAGATGGCCGCCACAAAGACGAGGTAGATCGCCCGGTTCGAGCCGAGTATTGAGGTGGCGCCGAGGCCGCCGCCGATACCGAGCTGCGTCATCGTGGCCAGGAAGCCGCTTGCCTTGCCGAACTGCTGGGCCGGTACGACGTCCGGAATGATTCCGGCGTATGCGGCTTGAGCGCCGTTGAAGAAGAACTGAACGATGACGTAGCCGATGACGATTTGGGGATAGTTCCCGGCCGTCATCAGCAATACGAGCCCGGGAATCGTCAGAAGGGTGCCCGCCACCATGATCGGACGGCGCCGTCCGAAGCGGGTGTTCAGACGATCCGACCACGTGCCGACGAGTGGAGGCACGGTCATCGCCAGGAATCCGCCGATGCCGATGGCGAACCCGATCGCCCCGTTCTGCGAGCCTTTCGGGACAACCTGGTCGACCTGGCTCTGGACCAGCACCGTGGTAAGGGGTATCCACATGAAGTTGCCGCCGAACCAGAAGGCGCTCAGCGCGGTGTGGCGAAGGTTCCCGAAGCGAGGTTCGGCCGTTTCCGCGACTGCGGCAGCCGTAGACATGGCGCAAGGCTAAGTTAAGTAGCTTCCCCGCGGCAGCCGAAAAGCTGTAGGCTTTGGCGGCCCCCATGCCGAGTGTCTTTTCGCGCGCCAAAGAGGTCTTGATCGATGTGCCGAGACACGGCAAGCTTGCCTATTGTCTTTTGCGGGACGAGCGGGTTCCGGCCGCTCCGAAAGCGGTGCTCCTTGGCGCGCTCGGCGTGATCATCAGCCCGATCGACTTCCCGGCATGGATTCCGGTCCTGGGGGAGCTGGACATGCTGGCCCTGGGCATCCTGGCCGTCGAGACGTTCGTCGCGGCGTGTCCGGAGGACGTGCGCCGCGAGCACGAGGCGGCGATCAAGGCAAAAGAGAGCAATTTCGACCGGGACGTACGCGACACCGTCGGCGCTGCGCGATATGGCGTGGGCCGCCTGGCGAAGCGCGTTCGCTCCCGGCTGCGACGTGATGATGAATATCAATCTGTATCGGAGGGTCTGGGCAATTGAAGGTGATGCTGACCAAGGATGTTGAGAACGTCGGCCGGGCCGGCGATGTGAAGGATGTGGCCGACGGCTATGGCCGCAACTTCCTCTTGCGCAGAAAGCTCGCCGTGCGGGCTGGCAGTGGCGTGGAAACCGAGGCTAAGCGGCTGAAGGATGCCGCGGTCAAGCGCGAGACCAAAGACCGGGTCGAAGCCCAGGCGCTGGCCGACGAGATCGACAACAAGACGGTTGTCGTGCGCCTGAAGGT
>JBIOJM010000607.1:0-2554 GCA_044450785.1 Isosphaerales bacterium | reverse complement strand
GGTAGGCGCGCTCGATCCTCCCCTGCATAGCGGCCCTGTTCGATTCAGGCCCCAGCTGCCCGGCCAGGCCCAGGATGCCCAGGGCGGCGTTGGCAAATCGATAGATCACTTCGCTCCCATACAGCTTCGCCATCGACGACTCATGGTTGGGGATGGTGCCCTGCGATTGCAGCCAAGCCACTCGATAGCAGAGAAGCCGCGCTATTTCCAGCTCAATCGTCAGCTCGGCGAGTTTCGGCCCGACCGCGTGTGAAGGCGCCGCGCCTACCCGGGTCTCTCGGAACTGGCGTGTAGTCTCGACCACCTCTTCCAGCAGGCGTCGTGTCCAGGTCACCCTGTTGATGCCGGAACGTTCGAAATCGAGAGTGGTGGTTGCGACGTACCAACCACGGTTCTCTTCGCCCACGAGGTTCGATCGGGGTACACGCACGCTATCGAAAAAGACCTGGTTGAACGCGTGCCCGTTCATCAGGTTCGTCAACGGCTGGATGGAGACGCCGGGCGTCCGCATGTCCACGAGGAAATACGAAAGACCGCGATGCTTGGGTGCCTCGATATCGGTACGGGCAAGCAGAATCATCCAATCGGCACGGTGCCCTTCGCTGGTCCAGATCTTCTGGCCGTTAATGAGGTAGTCGTCGCCTTCGAGCATCGCCCGGGTCTGCAGCGACGCGAGGTCCGATCCGGATCCAGGCTCACTAAATCCCTGACACCAGACGACGTCTCCGTGGGCGATTGCGGGGAGATGACGCCGCTTCTGCTCTTCCGTCCCCCAGACCATCAGCGTCGGTCCTACGAGGTTGGGACCGAACGCGAATCCGAGCGGAGCGCCGGCGTATGCCATCTCTTCGTTGTAAACGAGCTGTGTGAGAGCGCTGGCGGCCTGGCCGCCGTACTCTGTGGGCCAGGCCATCGTGAGCCAGCCTCGTTGCGCGAGCTGTTTGCTGAACTGCTGGCTGAAGGCGAATCCTTCGTCGGTCTCGCCCTCGCGATCGTTCTCAACCAGCCACGTGGAGGGCAGCGCAGCGGCCAAGAACTCACGAAGCTCGTGGCGGAATGCCACCTCCGCTGGCGCGAAGCGAAAGTCCATTGTCGGAGTCCTTGATCGCAGGGAGGTCGTCGCGCGAACGGGGTGCGCGAGACCTTGGCTGCGCCATTCTACCATCGGTATCACTGCCGCCCGCCGGGGTGCTGGACCGATGTTGCCTGGGCCAGTAGGCTGTCGATAGTACAGGGGGAGAAACGGAATGGCGCTTCTGAACAAGGTTTGGCGCGAAAGCGAGTTCGTGCCGTCCGGTGCGGAGCCCGGACTCACCAAGGGCTTCCCATGGCGCGATGCGGTCGAAAGCCGAACAGTGGCCCAGATCGCGCGACAGCGATTCGGATACCCAGACGCCTCAAATCCGGGCCTCCAGACGTATGTGAACCTGCCGGATCGGAGCCTCGGAGTCCGTGATACAACGGGCTCAATGGTCTATCCAGACATCGTCGTTGTCGATTCCCGCACGACAGAGGTGCGAATTCTGGCAGAAGTCGAGACGGTGCGAAGCCTGGAAGACGCGGCTGACCTCATGGAAAAGTGGAAGGCTTTTTCACGCCTCGGGCCGCTTTACCTCTTCATTCCTATGTCGCGGCTCGACGAAGCGAGATCTCGACTGAAGACCGCGGGCGTCCGCCCTGCCGCGCTTCGGGCTTGGCGTTACATGGCGGGAATGGATTTCACAGATATCGTCGAGCTTCCGAGCTAACCACGTTCTCCTGGTCCATCGCTGCGAGTGCCAAGACCCGAACGTCCGCCGGCACCGGCTCCGGCGCCATCCCCGGCAAGGGCGAGACCGGCTCGTTTCGCTCAAGCCCCGCTCGATCCACCCAGCGGATGGTTGGGTCGGGATGCTCACTCAACGCTTCCAGGTTTCCGGTCGGGCGGCAGAAGTAGATCAAATCGATGTGCTCATGCTGAGTTACCCCATCGGTCGTTGGCTCGATCAGGATTGTGACCGGAGCCGCGACCACCGGCAGATTGCTCACGCCAAGGGTCCGCGCCGGGACGAGGAGCTCCGTCTGTAGCCCGCATTCTTCCTCAATCTCCCTGAGAACCGTTTGAACTGGATCCTCGTTTGCTTCGATGTGACCGCCGAAAGGCAACCACAGCCGGTTTTTCCGGTGCCAGTGAAGCAGGACACGGTCCCCCTGCACCACAAAACCGGTGGCCGTGAGATGACGCTCGGGGCTCATTCGGGTTCCAGCGGATTTGGCGAACGAAGCAAGGGGAAGAGGATCACCTCGCGGATCGAGCTCTGGTTCGTCAGGATCATGACAAGACGGTCGATTCCGAGGCCCAGACCTCCGGTGGGCGGCATCCCGTGCTCGAGCGCCAGCAGAAAGTCCTCGTCAAGAAGCTGGGCTTCCTCATCGCCCGCTGCGCGATCCAGAGCCTGTCCTTCGAACCGCAGACGCTGCTCAATCGGATCGTTCAACTCGCTGTAGGCATTGGCGATCTCGAATCCTCCGATGAAGGCCTCGAACCGTTCCACGAGCACCGGATCCTCCAGCT
>JBIOJM010000606.1:0-2574 GCA_044450785.1 Isosphaerales bacterium | reverse complement strand
CCGCTGACGCGCTCGGCGCGGGTCTCCCGACCCCGCCGCTGACGCGCTCGGCGCGGGTCTCCCGACCCCGCCGCTGACGCGCTCGGCGCGGGTCTCCCGACCGCCTACAGCCTGCAATTCCGTCAACAGAACGGCTTCAAGGCCCGGCGCATCGAGGACGCATCCGGATAGCGGGTCTTGGGATCGCGGGCCAGGCATGTTTGGATGACCGCGGCCAGGGCGGGAGAGACATCGTCACGCCGGTTGCGAATGGGGATCGACGGCTCTTCGAGGAGCATGCGGATCACGTCCCCGCCGCCGGGGGGCTCGTCGTAGATGTACTGGCAGGTCAACAAGTAATACAGCGTGGCGGCCGTGGCATAGAGGTCGGCGAGAGGCGTGACGGTCTTGAAATCGAGCATCTGCTCGGGGGGCATGAACGGGACGGTGCCCCGCATCTCGCCTGAGAAGGTCAGTCCCGAGAGCCCCACGCCCCGGAAACTCTTTGCCAGGCCAAAGTCGGAGATCTTGACCACCTGCCCGTCGGCTGTCTCGGCAATCAGGATGTTCTCGGGCTTGATGTCGCGGTGGACGAAGCCCAGCCGGTGAGCCTGCTCGAGCCCCTCAAGCATCTGGCAAGTCAGCCGGCAGGCCTGTTTAATCGGATAACGGCCGGGATCGGCCTTGGCCAGCGTTTCCAGGTTCGTGCCCGCGACATACTCCATCGCGAACCAGAACTGGCCGCGGGTCATGCCCTGCTCATACCACTCGACAATGTGAGGATGGCGTAGCTGGCTGATCACCGACATCTCGCGCTGGAAACGATCGATGGCCGCGCGGGTCGTGGCCGTCTCAGGCATGATCAGCTTGAGAGCGACCATCTGGCCGGTCAGGTTGTGCCGCGCCTGGTAAACCACGCCCATCGCACCCCGGCCCAGCTCGCGCAGGGTTGTATAGTACGGAACCGGCTGAGGTAGGGATGCCGCCTCGGAACGGCAGAGCGCACACCACCACTCGACCGCCTCGCCCGGCGCCCGCGCATTCGGGCCGGTAATGGTCAAATTCTGCGGAGCCAGGGCCCCGCAGCCGGCGCAGCGGATCGGACCCAGCTTGCGGGTTTCAGTCGGTGTCTTCTTGCTCTCGATTTCATCCCCGGACGATAACGCATTCGCCGATTCGACCCCAACGCGAAACACACTCTGACCTGCCGCGATCACATCGCCCGAGACCAGCCGGACTCGCTCCACGCGATGGTTGTTCACGAACGTACCGTTGGTGCTCCCGAGGTCGCGCAGCTCACACTGAGGAGGATTGATCTCAACCATGAAGTGATCGCGTGACAGCGCCATGTCCTCAGGCATCGGGCAATGGACGAAGCGCGACCGCCCCACGATGAACGTGTCGTGGCGCTCGAAGACGAACGAGCGGCCTTTTTGCGGGCCCTCTAGTACATCCAGAATCACACGCATCGATTCGTTCCATCCGTTTGGACAGACTTTTCTCGCCCTTGTCCCTCAGTTCCGCCTGGCTCCGTGCCGGTCCACCTCGTCCTCCTCTCATGGCCGAGATCCCGTCGTCCGGCGTCATGCAGCCTCACTTCTCATGAAGTTGTACGTCGGAAGTGCCAGGAATGTGGCGCGCCTTCGGAAAATCACAGAAATTAAACAAAGGGCGACTCCTCCACCCAAGCAACCTGCCAGGGATTTGGGGATGACTGGCAAGAGACAAGTCGTTCGCCTACCAAGATAAGAACGCAAAAAGACCTGATACTGTGCCTCGGCGGAGCCAAAAGGGTTCAATACTTTCAGACTTTTCGAAACAGCCATTCACACATTGCCGATCGTTCTCATGCACGCCCGGACCAAGGCTGGAGGATGGGAGGGATAGAAGATGACCACCCATTGGTGGGAGTGGGCAACGCAGCTCCTGAGGGCACGCATGCCGGAATGGAGGCTCGATCAATGAACGCCGGCCGCGTCGCCGTGAGACTGGATGCCGATGTCGCTGATTCCGATCATGGTGGAGGGGGAGGAGGACGAGAAGCCGGAGAAGAAGGGGTGGCCGGTTTGGCTTTTTCTTCTCCTTCCGCGGGACCGAACTGGAAGCTCTTGATCATGAGCTCCGCCTGGGTGCGGAACGCGACATGGTCGTCCCTTTTCGTCCAGCTCTCTACCTGGGCGCTTTTGTTGGGATTGGGGAAAACAAGATAGTGGTCGATGTAGACTCGCTCGACGCTCTTGCCCTTTTCGTCGGTTCCATTGGTTCTGACTGCGAGCTCCTTCCGGTAGACTCGCACGGGTAGCCACTTGGCGTCGGGCAGCCAACCGGCGGGGCCGCGCAGGACATCGACTTTCCTTTTTGCCCAGTAGGCGTCGATCGCACGACCGAATTCATCCGTGTCACGGAATGGACGGTCGCGCTTGAGATCGTCCGCCCCGGGAGGAAGTCTCAGGATAAACACATCTTGTCCCTCGCCAAGGCGACGGTCGACGAGTTCCAACGAGTCGGGATCGATCATTCTGGGACTCGGATGCAGTTCTTGAGGGTGGCGGAGATGGAACCGCCCCAATGGGTCGTTGTAGACCAGCCATGAGT
>JBIOJM010000605.1:0-2584 GCA_044450785.1 Isosphaerales bacterium | reverse complement strand
TAGCGCAAAATGATTGGGACATCGCTAGCTTATCGAAAGGCGAGTGGCCGGCGGGGTTCGTTGCCGGTCTCATCCCGCCGTTTTTTGTCGGGTCTCTCTCGAGGAGTGGATCAGAGCCATGGCTAGCGGCGCGCCTTCCCCCAGCTATCGATTCTCGTTCGGGCCCTGGAACATCAGCACCGGTGCCGACCCGTTCGGCCCGCCGGTGCGGCGGGAGCTGGAGTTCGCCCGCAAGATCAAGGTTTACAAGGAGCTCGGATTCGACGCCGTGCAATTCCACGACGACGACATCGTACCCGCCGACCTCGACTGGCCGGCGACGATGAAAGGCGTCGCGGCGGTCAAGTCGATGCTTGACGGCGAGGGGCTATTCGTCGAGATTGTGGCCCCCCGGCTCTGGGAAGATCCGCGCACGATCGACGGCGGTTTCACCGCGAACAACGCAAGCGACCGTCGTTATGCCCTCGACCGTGCCCGGCGCACCGTCGATATCGCCCGCGAGGTCGGCTGTCGGAACTACGTCCTCTGGCTGGCCCGCGAGGGGACCTACATCCGCGAGGCCAAGGAAGCCAGGACCGCCGTCGCCCGGATCGTCGATGCCTGGAACGCGATCCTCGAGCATGACAAGGAGATCCGCGTGCTCGGCGAGGCCAAGCCCAACGAGCCGATGGATCAAGCCTATCTGCCGACCGTCGGCCACATGGTGGGCATCGCGTACAAAACGACCGATCCCAGCCGGTCGGGCGTCCTGATCGAGAGCGCCCACTCGATCCTGGCCGGGCTCGACCCCGCCGACGACATGGCGTATGCCCTTTATCATGACAAGCTCTGGAGCGTGCATCTCAACGATCAAAACGGCCTGAAATACGATCAGGACAAGGTATTCGGGTCGGTCGACCTGCGCCGGGCTTTCAATCAGGTCTGGGCCCTGGAGAAGAACGGCTACGGCAAGAATGGCGAGAGCGTCGGGCTCGACGTCAAGGCGATGCGATCGACGACGTTCGAGGAATCGATGTACCACCTCTCCCATTCGAAGACGATGTTCCTCCGCCTCCTTGATGTCGTTCGCGGGGTGGACGAGAGCAAGGTCGAGGACTTGCGAGCACACCGCCGGTACGAGCAACTCGAGCTGCTGATCTTGAACGCCCTGATGGGGCGAAAGGCTTGAGCGGAGATGGAGGATCGCATTGGGGGGGCGCGGCTCGGGCGATGAAAAGTTGGTCTTGCACAAGCTGCGCGTTTATCCCGGTTTCGTTGCGCGCTCCCCCGCTTCGACCGCGCCGTCTTCTGTCCCCCCCTTCGCAGAGAACGTCCAGCTTTTTGGAGGAGATAGGCGGCGTGGCGAAGAAAAGTGGTCTCCCTGTGTCAACACAAACCGGGGACTGGCTCCGGAGCGCAGCGAGGTGCCTGTCCCCTTTCTGCGGCCTAAACCCTGCGACGCCGATCCGGCCGAGCCGCCGCTCGGCCTCGCGGAGCTGCCGCGCCAGCCGTCGATCCCAGCCCCTGGGCAGATAAACATCCTGATGCGCGCAGACGATCCATTCGTGCTTGGCCCGCTCCAGGCCGATATTCAAGCCCGAAGCGGCGCTCGGGCAGTTTGTGACCAGGATCACCTCCTGACGCGAACCCGGTCCCAAGCACGGCGACGCCAGCAGGTTCGCGCCCAGGATGGCGTCGTCCGAGACGCAGGCAGCGAATGTGAAGGGGGCTTGGTCGTCCTGGGCCGGCTCGACGTCCTCCCGCGGCCGGCCCAGGACGATGTGCTGGTAGACGTCGAGTTGATCGACGGTCCGGGCCCGGTTCAGACCCAGGTAATCCAGCAGTGGCCCGGCCGCCTCGCCTCAATTTCCAGGACCGCCGAGCAACCTAACATTTTCATGTCCAGACCGCATGAAATCTCCGGGATTGCTGGCCCACCCCTGCGTATCGTGTTATCCGGGCTTAGTCCTTACATCGCCCATTTTGCCAAGACCATTCTATTTGTCGCTGCCTTCCCGCTGCGCAAGCCCGTCTTGGCTCCCCCTTCTTTTTCACCTGGTTTTTCGCACGAGTTCGAGCATAATCCCGTCTCTCGTGCATCCATCGAACAACTCCTCTGCCAGGGATGGCTCATCACGATGTCACCGATCAGTACCAAGCATCGGCTAACGACTTCCCACGACTCCGATTTCTTCCTCGCCCCCGAATCGACCCTCCAACGGCAGTACGAAGCCCTGCGCGCCTACCTCGTCGAACGGATTGGTTCGCTCGAAGTCGCCCGTCGCTTCGGCTATACCCACGGGTACTTCCGGGTACTCTGTCATCAGTTCCGCCACGATCCCAACTTCCGCGCCCGGTTCTTTTCGTCCATCCCCCAAGGACCGGCACCTGCTCCGGTCCGCGATCCGCTCCGGGACTTGGTCGTCGCCATGCGGAAACGGAACCTCTCCGTCTATGACATTCAGCGGTCCCCAAGCGCTCGTATCTGGCCGCCTACAGCTCCCGGGTCGATCACCGATTATGTCTCCGCATGTTGGAGGCATGGTTGACCGAAGTTCATCGAGCCGGCTTGCCACGGGGTTCGTCCTTCGACCTGGATTTCCAC
>JBIOJM010000604.1:0-2607 GCA_044450785.1 Isosphaerales bacterium | reverse complement strand
GCCCAGAGTAACGGTCAGTCGCTGGGGGCCGTGGGAACCGCTCAAGAAACGCAGCCTCGCGGGCCGAGACCTGGAAGGAGGGCCGGCTTCCCCATCTGCCCACCGCGCACACCAGGCCCGATCTTGCGTACAAGGGATGCATTATAGGGATACGCGGGACCCGGTCAAAGAGGGCGGTGCTGCGTCTGAACGATTCGTTTACGCTCTCCCTTACGCTCTATACGCTCTTTCTGTTCCGGCGACTTCCCGCGCGCCGCGTCTTCCCACGTGGTTTTCATCGTGGGCCAGGCGGGCGGGAACCCCTTCAGCGCCTCCGGCGGGACGGGCCGGTCCTGGCCGTCGGCCATGGTCGCCACCACCCTCGGGGCTGCGGCCGGTAGGTCTACCGCCGTCGTGCCGGGGTCCCTGGCTCAGCGGCGCGGCATGGTGTCGCGGTTAGCCCAACTTCCGCAGTTACCAGTGAAGGTACAGCGAAACTCGCTGGTTTTTCAAAGATGGCGTTCAGAAGTTGGCACTACACATCAGCGACTCCTTTTGGGATTCGGAGCCGTTCTGGAAGTTCCAGGCCCAGATGGTGCAGTAGGATCGTCTGCGGCTTGTCGGGACGCACCACACACCGGAGCCGCACGGTGCAGCCGTCGGTGGTCGGCAGGACAACGTCGGTGCTCTGGATCCGCGCGAACTCCTCCAAGAGCGTTGGGATGCTCCGGCCCAGGCCGGCACGCTGCGACCAGCCCTCCAGAGTCTTGTAGAGCACATACGCAAGAAAACACACCAGGATGTGAGCCTGGACTCGCTCCGCCGTCTGATGCCACACTGGTCGCAGGCACAACTCGTCCTTCTCGATCCGGAACGCAGCCTCGGCTTCCGTCAATTGCATGTAGGCCTTCCAGAGGTCCTCGTCTGTCCACTCCGAGACGTTGCTCCGCAACAGGTAGCAGCCCTCACGACGCTTCGCCGACTCCAGTGCCGAAGCTCGCCGCGACCACGTGACACACACGCGTCCTTTGTCGTCACGATCGACCCGGACGGAGAAGAGCCGCGCAGCACGGGTGTTTTTGCCCAAGAGGCGGCCAATGCGACGCTCGATCACTCCCAGGTCGCAGCGCTTCTGTTCGCACCTCTGCACAATCGCGTTCAGGCCCTTTTCGATGCGCTGCTCGAACCGTTCGCGCATCGCCCGTTCCTTGGCTGCGCGGTCGGCGCTGCGGCAGAGGATGAACGTCTCCGACCCGGATTCATCGGCCACACTCCGCACCTCCAAACCCTCACGGATCGCGTGCCAGGTCCCCTTGAGTAACTCCTGCTCGAACCGCTTCAACTCCCCCTTGGGCGTCCCCACGATGTAGCGCGAGCCCCGTTCCTTGAGCCACTTGAGGTTGGACGCGTCGATCATCCCGCGGTCCACCGCCCAGATCCGATCCGCGCGGCCGTACCGCTCCTCCATGCGCCGGACGATTTCCTGCAAGGTCGTCGAATCCCGCCGATTGCCCGCGAACACCTCGTACCCCAAGGGAAAGCCTTCGCGGCTGACAACCAATCCAATGCAGACTTGTTTACAGTCAGACCTGTGGTCGCGCGAATAGCCCCGCGCGGCCAGCGTGTTGCGGTTCGCCTGACCCTCGAAGTAGGTGCTCGTGATGTCGTACAACAACAGATCATATTGTAGTTTGAATAGTGTTCCGAGGCGTCCCTTGAGATGCGATTCGAGGGCATCCTTGTGCGGCAGGAGTCGATCCAGAGAGCGATAGAGTCGGTCGTCGTTCACCTTGGCCGCGGGCAGTCCCAGCAAGTCCTCCAGCGCCGTGCGCCGGAACCAATCCTCGGCGATGTGCAACTCGCTCGACGGCTCGCAGAGCCGCGCGATGACCAGCACAGCCGCCATCAGGCTCCAGGGCACGTCTTCGCGGCCTCTGGGCAGGCGTGCTTCCAGCCACGTATCAAGCCCCAGTGCCTGCCAGAGCTTCCAGGCGAGCCAGACGTCACCGAACCGCCGGCCGCGTTCCAACCGCAGGCGACTCGGGATGACGGTGACGGGCTCGGTGGGGGGTGGCTCGTCAAAGAGGCCGGGTTGACGCTCCACACCGACGATCGAGTCGGCGAGGTGGCGGGCGGCGATGCGTCCCTTGGCATCGAGTTCGCCGAGTTGGGCGACGGTTTCCTGCCGCACCTTCGTTCCCACACGCACCGAGCGCACGAGCCGCCAGTAGGTGTGGGTCTTGCCGTTCTTGGTGACGGTCGAGTGCCGTAGATACATGGCGTCCTCCGAGAACCATCTTGAATGGCCCTGGAGGAAAGGCAAGACGTTCGGTTGGCACTACATCGGTGTTTCAGCGGGTGATCGACCGATGAATAAGGACTTACGTCGAAAAAACACCTGAAAATCGTTCCGGAAGGGGTCCAACTGCGGAAGTTGGGTTAAGGCGCCATGCGTTATCGGGTGCAAATCTCGGCCCCGTTGCAGAAATACCCTGGTTTTTCAGGGTCAGCTCCGTCCGGACTGCTCGAAGGATGGATCACTTGATGCTACGACTGATGACATAAGTCCTTGATAGAAAGCAACTTGGGATTGCTAACGGAGTAGTATTAGTTCTACAGCAGAAGTTG
>JBIOJM010000603.1:0-2619 GCA_044450785.1 Isosphaerales bacterium | reverse complement strand
CCGGAGATTGGGTATGCGCGGGCGCGGCCGCCGCCGAGGGATTATGAGGGCCGTTCGAAAAAATGGGATTGAGCGGGGGCGGGAGTGGTGCGGGGTAATCGTTACGATTGAAGAACGAGTAGGTATAGTCAAGAAGGTAAAGCAGAATATTTACCGCCCGCTCGACCTTCGGCGGCGCTTGGGACAGAGAGAGGAATGCATGTCGAGTGGTACTTGCGGGAACGATGGATTCCCGCCTTCGCGGGAATGAGTGCGTCCGCGAGGACGCTTTGTCTACACGGTGCAAGTCCGTGTCTGGGTTGGTCGCAGCCCAGTAATCGAAGGAAACTGCGTCGCCGCGAGGCGGGGTGGGGAGCAACCGGAGGTGAACTGGCAGTCCGTAGAGCCTGCCCCGGCGGAGGCCGGGGATGACGAACCTGTTTCGGCGGGGTCTGGT
The DNA here is from genome assembly GCA_044450785.1 of Isosphaerales bacterium. Taxonomy (GTDB): domain Bacteria; phylum Planctomycetota; class Planctomycetia; order Isosphaerales; family Isosphaeraceae; genus JBIOJM01. The sequence continues at coordinate 2,183 of JBIOJM010000603.1, read as the reverse complement.
GGCGAGCCTGCTCATTTATGGCGAAGCCTGGAACAACCGCCGGCGCTGAGGCGACTGACAAAGCGACCGGTGGGCGGATCACGTGGTTGAGGACGGAATGCCGGGACGGCAAGGCGGAGTAAGCGGAGAGACCTGGCGGTCTGGGTGAGATCGTCAGGAGTCAGAGCCTTCATATTACCGAGGCCGCCGCGGGCGGCGGAAGGGACGGTCAGCAAAGCCGTCCTGAGGGAAGGGAGGCAGGAAGCGGGATGCGAAAGGTCTGGCATGGAGCAAGAGAATCCCGGCAGTGCCGTCAAGGCTAGGCAAGGGAGAGACGCCACCGGCGGGGAGAACCGCGGTCTGTGGTGGGCGGAAGCTTCGATCTGGACGGATCGCATGGTGTCGGCGCTGGGCAACGGCGTCCGAGGCGGCAAATGGTTCAGCCTGATCGACAAGGTCACTCGCCTCTCGACCCTGGAAATCGCGTGGCAGCGCGTCGCGCGGAACAAAGGGGCTGCCGGGGTGGATGGCCAGAGTATCGAACGGTTCGCGGACCAGTCGGAACGGTATCTGCGGGAACTCCAGGGCAGCCTGGCGGACGGCAGCTACCGCCCGAACCCGGTGAAACGGGTGGAGATCCCCAAGGCGGACGGCAAGACCCGCCCGCTCGGGATCCCCACGGTCAAGGACCGCGTGGTGCAGACGGCCCTGAAAATGGTCATTGAGCCGATTTTTGAAGTCCAGTTCCGGCCCGGCAGCTACGGCTTCCGTCCGGGGCGGGGCTGCAAGGACGCGTTGCGGGAGGTCGACCGGCTGCTGAAGGCAGGCAACACCTTCGTGGTGGACGCCGATCTGAGGAGCTACTTCGACAGCATCCCGCACGACCGGCTGATGGCACTGGCTGCGAGTTCGATCAGCGACGGCCGAGTGCTGGGGCTGATCGATGGCTTCCTGCACCAGGAGATCATGTCGGCGATGGCGCGCTGGCAACCGACGGCGGGAACGCCCCAAGGGGCGGTGCTGTCGCCGTTGCTGGCCAATCTGTATCTGCACCCGCTCGATCTGCTGATGGAGCGGAGCGGCTACCAGATGGTGCGCTATGCCGATGACTTCGTGATCCTCTGTGCGTCGGAGCAGCAGGCAATGGCGGCACTTCGCCAGGTAACGGCGTGGGTGGCGGCCAACGGCCTGACCCTGCACCCGGACAAGACCAGGGTCGGCGACAGCCGACAACCCGGCCAGGGATTCGAATTCCTTGGCTATCGGTTCGAGGCTGGGCAGCGCTTGGTGCGCGCCAAGAGCCTGACCGCCTTCAAGGACCGGGTGAGGGACCGGACGATCCGCAGCCGGGGCGATAGCCTGGAACGGATCGTCGCAGACCTCAACCCGCTGCTGCGGGGCTGGTTCGGCTACTTCAAGCACGCCCGACCGCGCTTGTTTCGCAAGCTCGACGGCTTCATCCGCCGACGGCTCCGCGCGATCCTGCGCAAGCAGGAGAAGCGTCCGTCGATGGGGCGGAGCGAGGCCGACCACCACCGCTGGACCAATACCTTCTTCGCGGCTCAAGGACTGTTCACCCTGCAAGCGGCCTTTGAAGACGCGAGACACTCCCGATGAGGAAGCCCGCGACTGGAGAGCCGTGTGCGGGAAAACCGCCCGCACGGTTCGGAGGGCGGGGAGGGCGAAACCCTTCCCGACCCCTATCGGAGTAAACGGGACTGACGGAGTAAAAGAGCGGCAGGTGCATTTTCTTCGCTACGCGGTCCGGCCGCCGTCCACGGGCAGCAGGATGCCGGTGATGAACGAGGAAGCGTCCTCGGCCAGCCACAGGCAGGCATTGGCGATATCGGCCGGCGTGCTCATGCGCCCGAGCGGGATCGAAGCCAGGAATCGCTGGCGGATTTCCGGGCCGTCGGGCTGGCCCATGAACATCTCCAGCATGCCGGTGGCGCCGATGACGGGGCAGACCGAATTGACCCGGATATTCTCGGGCGCGAGTTCGATCGCCATGCAATGCGTCATGATGTTCACCGCGCCCTTGGTGCCGTTGTACCAAACCAGGCCCGGGCGCGGGCGGATGCCGGCGGTGGAACCGATGTTGATGATGGAGCCGCCGCGGCCCTGCCGGCGCAGCACCGGTATCGCCGCCTGCGCCATCCAGTAGAGCGACTTCACGTTGACGGCGAAGACGCGGTCGAAGGTGG
>JBIOJM010000602.1:0-2670 GCA_044450785.1 Isosphaerales bacterium | reverse complement strand
TCAAGGGCAAGGCCCTCGGCCTCCCGGTCTGGAAACTGCTGGGTGGCGGTTTCACCAGGTCGCTGCGTGCCTATGCCAGCTCTCTCTTCGGCGCGACTCCCGCGGAGACCGGCGAGCGGGCACGGCGGTTCGCCGATCAAGGATTCACGGCCGTCAAGTTCGGCTGGGACCCGATGGGGAAGGATGCCGAGACCGACGTGGCGCTGGTGCGCGAGGCACGCGCCGGACTGGGGCCCTCGCTCGACTTGATGATCGATGCAGGACTGGTCTACGACGCCAAGACCGCAATTCAACGGGCCCGGGCCTTCGAGCCATACGAACCCTTCTGGTTCGAGGAACCGCTGCTCCCCGATGACTACGAAGGCTACGCCAAGCTGGCGGCGAGCACCAGCTTGCGGATCGCCGCCGGCGAGGAGGAGAGCGAGCGGAAGTCGTTCCTTCAGCTCATGGACGTGGGAAAAGTCGACGTCGTCCAGGTCGACCTCACGCGCTGCGGCGGATTCACCGAGGCAATGAAGATCGCCGCCCTGGCGGCAGACCGAGGGTTGCCGGTCGTCAACCACGGATTCACGACATACCTGAACGTCGCCGCCGCCTTGCACTTCCTGGCGAGCATTCCCAATGCAATGGGGCTCCTCGAGTTCGTCGTCGAGGAGGGGACGACCTTACGTCAATCGATCACCGAGCCGATCCGGGCGGTTTCGGGCAGGGTGGCCGTCCCCGACGCCCCCGGGCTGGGCATCGAGCTCAACGCGGCGGGAATTCAGAAGTTCCGCGTGGCCTGAACAGGCTCGATCTAGTAGGCTTCAGCACCTTCGAACGGAAACTCGAGTTGTCGTAAGTCGGCAAGCGCCATGGGACGACCAGCAGCCCGCCAGAAGGCGAACTTGGGAACGCGCAAGCCCAACCGCGCCAGCAAGGCCCGGAGGCTGAGAACCGACAGAAAGGCGTCGAGCTCGTCCGGGGCCAAAAACGTCAGGTAGGTCGCCATGATGACCTCGCCGAACACCGGCACGTTGATCAGCGGGTGGATGCCCAGGTGGAGAGCCACACCAGCCAGAATGGCCCACCGCCGTGTCGGGCGAAACCAGAGCCAGAATGCCAGGGCAAACTGGATCAAGATGGCGCCATGGGTCATCAGGTTGATCAGCAGGGGATACTGCGCCAGCCATTCCAGGTTGAACTGGCCGAACTCTCGGTTGAAGAGGAGGTAATGCACCGTGGTCCCGTTCAGCCAGAGCGGACCTTGGGACTTGAGCAAACAGGATTGGAAATAGATGAGGCAGATCTGCATTTGCAGCAGCCGCACGGCCCACGGAACGATCAAGGGCTCGGCCGGCGTCCCTCGCTTCCTGGCCGCGCGGCGAGCGTCGAGCGAATACGCCGCTCCGCACGGGCAGAGCATCATGTAGAAGGTGAGGATGGCCGGGACGGCGTCGGGGCCGCCATTGGATGTGACATTGCGGTGGTAGAGAGAGAGCATGCCCAGGTAGAGCAAAATGCTCATCAGCCTGGTCCGCCAGCCCAGCGTGAATAGGGCGGCCACGGCGGCGGTCGCGGCGAGGACGAAATGGGCGATCGTCGGATCGTCGACGTACTGGAGAGGCGAGAACCGGAGCGGGCCCGCAGCCTCCCTGGCTTCCGTGCCCTGGAGCAAGCCCGCGCCCGTGTACCAGTAATCGAATTCCACGGTCATCAGGGCCAGGTAACCCAGGATGATCAATCCGAAAACGATCCGGAACGCCCCCAGCGGCCGCGCCGAGATCGGTCCGAACAAGAATCGATTCCACGCCTTCAGTGGGTTCATGGACGCACCTCCTTTAGCGAGGTGAACTCGTATCGCTCGAGCATCTGAACTCGGGTAGGAGCCATGGGATCGGAAAACGCCGTCCCGGGCGGCGGGGAGTCCTTGACCTTGTAATACATACTCACGCAGACCGGAAATGCCTCGGGCCCCAGCCCGAGCTGGCGCACGGCGTGACGCGCCGCGAACTGCCGCGATTTGAGATACTCGTCATTGGCCATGTTGTTGCTGAACTTGGGATCGCGGTACCGGGGAATCTTGCTCCACCAAGGCAAGTCCGCAATCCGGGGAAACTCGAAGATGCGACGGATCCCCTTGGCATCGACGACCTCTGCGTCCACGACGACCGTGTTGCGCACCGGGTCGGGCGCGAACATCGCCCACCACTGCCAGATCCCGAGCGGTAAAACGTAGTAGTAATAGGGTCCGGCGAAGCGATCCTTGATGTAGCAACGAGGCATGGTCCAGATGACCAGCGCCGATAGATGGAAAAGGACGAATGCGGAAATGACCAGTCGCCGCGCGGTCCATCGCCAGGCCACGGTTCCCTCCCTTCATCTCAAATCAGATCCAGACTGGTTGGTGGGGAGCCAGAATCTAGACCAAGACGGACCGCGCGTCAATTCCGTCTTGATCTCCACCCGCTTGACGGGTGCACGTCAGCTTTTGCGCGTGTCGGTGGAGAGGTGAAATCGTCAATGGGAGAATTCCAGATTCTTTGGTAATGTGCGATGGCTTTGGAGCTTTGAAGAACCGTCTTTGCCAGGGAGGGACACGCTCATGGATGGAGCGACGGCCGCGCTGAAGGAGAAATTGAACCGGCTGCTCAAAGAAGCGGCCCAGGTCTCGGTGGCTCTCGATCGTGG
>JBIOJM010000601.1:0-2688 GCA_044450785.1 Isosphaerales bacterium | reverse complement strand
TTGGGGGGGTCTAACTATGCGGGGACTGGTGCGCCCCACCGATCGCCTCGGCCCGCGGGGTGGGCCTCGCCGCGCCGAGCCGCGGCTCGACCCACCCTACGGCACCGTTCCGCGCCCACCTCAGCCCGACCCGAGTTATCCGAACTGACACCGGGCGTCCAACCTGTCGAAATTGGCCCTGTCCCGCTTCGAAAATCGAGTTTCCTACTCATCCTTCCGCCTTCCGCCTCCATCCTTTCGACTACCGGCTTCCACCGGCGTTTCGGCGGCGTTCCCCCAATCCGACCAGCCGAGATAGTAATTGCGGGTTGGGAGGCCCAATCGCTCCAGCACGAACGCGTTGACCGAGGCCCGGCCGCCACTCTGGCAGTGCGTGATGACCGGCCGTCCGGCTTTGATTCCGAGCGACTCGAGTCGGGCGCGGAGCGCGCCCGCGTCCAAGAATCGCCCGTCGGCGTCGACCAGCGTGCTCCATTCGAGATGACAGGCTGCCGGGATGTGGCCGCCGCGTTTCGACCGCGCAAGAAGGCCGGTGTACTCCCCCCTGCTCCGGGCATCCACGATGCGATCGGCCGCCTTGAGCGAGCTCAATACCTGATCCCGGGTGGCGAGTCGGGCAGACTGGAATTCGACCCGAAACGGACGAGACGAGACCTTCCTAACCTCGGTCGTGACCGGGCGGCCTTGCTTTGTCCACAAGGGAAATCCGCCATCGATCAGACCGACTCCTTTCACCCCCAGGTAAGAAAGTAGCCACCAGGTCCGGGCCGCGCTCAACTGGCGCTGGGCGTCGTAGATGACGACCTCGGTGGCCGGCCCGATCCCGAGCGGCTCGATCCATTTTTCCCACGCGGCTTGATCCGTGAGGCCACGGGCCGAGGACGAGAGCTGCTGCGCCGGCTTCAGGTCGACCCAGATCGCTCCGGGAATGTGGCCCTTGGCGTAATCAGCCTGGTCGCGGACGTCGAGCAGGCGCAGTTCGGGCGCACCCAGCTTTTTTTGCAGCTCGTCGAACGAAAGCAGTCGCGCCGTCGCGCTGGCCGTCTGGGCCGGCTCCTCGGTCAGATAGGCGATCAGGTCGCGCACGGCCGCGTCACCGAAAGTGGCCGCCAGCCCGATGGGCATGATGGAAGTCGCGCTGGGGCGGATCTGCTGGAGCTGGCGGCGCGGGACCAGGGTGGAGCGTGCATTGGTGTCGGTCACTTTGATCGCATCGGCCCCTTCGGCGCGAACGAGACCCACGACGACCTGTCCGTCCCTGGTCGCGACGGTGTACGAAACATAGTCGGGATCGATCGCGGCGCCGGGCGCCGCGATGCTGCGATAGATCTCGGCTCGACTCTTGCGCCCGATCTCGGTCAAGTCCGGGCCAACGATGCCTCCCTGGCCGCGGAAGGCATGGCACTGTGAGCACCGGGCTTGATCGCCGGAGAAGAGGGATCGGCCGCGAACCGGGTCGCCGCCCGCGAGGTCGGGCACGACCAGAGGCGCCGAGGCCGCCGAAACGGCCGGCACGGGCGCCCAGGGAACCGCGAGCTGCTCCCGCTCCAGAGCGTGCGGCGTCTTTTCGTCGCTTGAGCGGTAGGTGACCTTGAGCGAGAACGGCCGCCCGCTCTGACCGGTCCGCACGGTGATCGTGAGGAAGATCGGCTCGCCCCTGGACGGAACGGCCAGCTCCGCGTGATGGAGCGCGTCCTGGGAGACGGGGCCGGCCGCCTCGGCCTGGACATCGCCGGCTGAGGCATCCTCGATCGGCCCCGCCGCATCCAGTCGAAGAATGAAGGACCCCGGCGGCAGTCGGAGAAGTGTGCTGAGAACCAGCCGGCCGGGTTTCGAAAGCAGCTCCAGGCCAGCCTCGTGCCGCTTCGAGCCTCGGGTCGCCAGGCGGGCCGATTCCGAGTCGAGCAACGGCCACCATCCCGACCACCGCGGTTCACCGTCCGGGTCGCCTTCCCGGCTCCAGTCCGCTACGGCGCCAGAAAGGTCGTACGCGACGCCCGCGTCGTCAGCAATCGCCGATTGCCGGATGCCCGAGACCGGCGAGAGCGGCAGGAGATAACGCGCCATCCGTGGATGCGGGTCGGTGGCCAGGATCAGGGTCCGATCGTCGTCAGTCAAGCGGGCTCCCACGATGCGCAACGCGCCGGATGGTCGTGGCGATGCGGTTCGATCCCTGGTCGTCCCTACCGGCACGAAGTAAGGGATGCTCTTCCCGAGGAGCGACGTTGCCACCGCCGGGTCGATCGCCGTGTCGAAAGCCGCGACGACCTCGAGCGGTCCTGAAGGCCAGATCGCCACCGGCCACTGCACCTGTCCGCAGGTCGTCCTCGCCGTGGCACGTCCGACCTGGGCGACGAGGTTCAAGAAGACGACCGCGGCAACGAGGCGGGTCCACGCGGATCGGGCGGATGTTTTTTCGTGCATGGGGAATGAGTGGTCAGTGGTCATTAGGCAGTAGGCAGTAGGCAGTAGGCAGTAGGCAGAGAAGCGGAGTCAACGCCGGTTCCGGTTCATCCTTCATCCTTCATCCTTCATCCGTTTGTCAAGCGGGGGTGCACGTCAGCTTTTGTTTTTTTCTGCTGTCACTTTGCGGATTTTGGGGCGACGGGTGAAAGGGTGCCCAGGGCGAGTGCGTAGATGTTTGACCAGGCGTTCATCGTCGCACAGGGCAGCCGCCCGCACCTGGAG
>JBIOJM010000600.1:0-2708 GCA_044450785.1 Isosphaerales bacterium | reverse complement strand
TCGGCGGTCTTCGCAATGAAGTTCGCGTCGCGGTCCTTCTTCAGGAGCCCCGCAATCCGGTCGAGCGCGTCATCCCACGAGATGGGTTGCCAGTCCGTGGTGCCGGGTGCGCGATACTCGGGATGGACGAGCCGGCTCGGGCTGTGGATGAAATCGACGAGGCTCGCACCCTTCGGGCACAGCGTGCCTCGGTTGACCGGGTGGTCCGGGTCGCCCTCGATGTGAAAGATCGACGACTTGGCGTTCTTGGCCTTGTCGCCGAGGCTGTACATCAGGACGCCGCATGCCACCGAGCAGTAGGGGCACGTATTGCGGGTTTCGGTCGCGCGCGCGAGCTTGAACTGCCGGACCTCGGCGAGCGCTTCCTGGGGAGTGAACCCGAGGAGCGCGAGACTGGACCCGGCCAGCGTCGCCCCCGTGATCTTGAGGAATTGACGTCTGGTGACCTCAGGCATAGGCCTTTCTCCCCGATGACGACACGCTGAGTGGCAAGTGTAGGCTCGGCGGCGAGGGTCGACAAGCGCTGGGGCCGCGGTCCGCTGCCGCGGCGGCATCTAGGGGGGCGTACGCCCTGGCGCTCCCTGCCGGCTCGGGCGTGCGCCGCGACGAGGGTCCAGGGCGTCCCTCTTTGGGCCCTTGGTACTCATTCGGCACAATCACTCTCCGCGAGCTAACGTTCTCCTTCAGCGGCCGCGGTACGCTGCGATATACGAAGCGGTTAATCGTTCACGGCTCCAACCGATTGTTAGACGGCCCCCGCGCGAGCGCCGTGCGAGGAGGTTGCACCCCACCCTACCAGAACAGCGAGCAGCGGCAGAACCGCTGAAATGACGACAAATTGTGTGAGAGGCGATGACCATGCGACGTGATCAAGAGGTCGCAAAGTGACTGTTAGTATCATCGCCGTGAATATGGACGGCGCAACCGAAGCCAATGCAATCGCGCCACGCGTCCGAATATTCCGTCGAAGCCAGCGGCCCGCCACAAAGCAAAGCGCAGTCGTCAGTAGGACAGCAAAGTAGCTGTCGACGGTAACGGCGACGCTCGGTAAATGCTGTACGCCAGGCCAAACCTTCGTCAATGCCATCTGCACAAGTGCTGCCGCCAGAATCGCCATAGCCGGCAATGCGAGCGCCACCAACCATTTATGCATCGTAGCCTCCAGGCCGTCTAACGTCTCATGAACAGACACGATTTCATATAAAGGGAAGCAAATTACGGCAACGAACTTCAGTGGACATTGTGCCAATTCATGCCGTTACGGACCCCGATATACAGATTCTGTCCATATGACGGGATTTTGCAGATCGTCTCCGTCCGAGTGCCTGTGACACTTCCACACCTCCCATCCCCACGCGAGGTGCTCCATGTCCGCCAATGCTGCCCGCCTCCCCGCCTTTTCGATCAGATTGTTTGGTGCTGTCGCCGTCGCCAATACAGTCCCCGGACAGCCGAGGCCTACGTCTACTGGTCCGGCCTGTACATCCTTTTCCACGGAAAACGCCATCCGAAGATAGTCGGACCGAAGGAGGTGCAACGGTTCCTTGATTCGTTGGTTGCCTCGAATGTCGCCGTTTTGACGCATTCTCAGGCGCTCAGCGCGCTCGTCTTCCTGTATCGGGAAGTGCTCGGCACGCCCTTCGGATGGCTGGACGATTTGGTACGGCCCAAGCGGCCGAAAAACTTGCCGACCGTTCTAAGTCTCAATGAAGTGGGCCAGGTACTGGCAGCGATGAAAGGCTCCGGGCCTAATGGCGCGGCTGATCTACGGCTCCGGTCTCCGACTGCATGAGTGCCTCGAACTTCGCGGCAAAGACCTGCAGTGGTCCCAGAAGGCGATTCTCGTCCGTCCAGAAAAAGGCAGAAGGGACCGGATGACCCTACTACCGCAGCAACTCGTACCGGCTCCGCGCGCCCAGAGCGAGAACCCATCGTCCGGACCATTGAGCTCGCGACCCCGGTCTTTCGACGGCGAGCGCGCCAGAGTGTCGCTCCGGTCGATGCCGACCTCGCGCTTTCGACCGCGACCCAGCTCTTCCTGCCTCGCCTTTTCTTCGCGATACGCGAGCCAGTCCTCTCGCGCGCGTCGCCTTCCCTCCTCGGGGTTGTACTCCGGCCTAGCAGGCACGTTCTGGTCTTGAGCCTGCCTCTTGTCCGGCTGCGGGTGCTGCACCTCCCGCGCCTGGCGCGCCGCCGCGATGTCCGTGGAACGGTCGATAATCCGTTTGCGGGCCTCGCGGGGACGGCGCCGCGGCCGTCGAACATGATCCGCGGGGTGACCAAAGTCACTGAGCAGCTGTGACGAACGTCACTGGGCACCGTCCGAGATGCGGCCCAAACTAAATGCGCACAAGCGCCTCACATCCGACGCCCGGGTGCGTGCGCAGCGCAACGGTCAGGTGGTCGAGGTCGAGTAATCACGCACCGCACCGCGATACTGAGTGTGGACAGCGTCGAGCGGCCGCCTACTCAATGGAACTGGAGGTACCGTCTCCCGGTCGAAAACGATGTAAGTCCATCTCACGATCGACGCCTCGCGTGCCAAGGTGAATGTCGATCGGATGGGCTGAGGGCGAGGCCTGAGGTGACGCCATGAACACGAAATACAGACGCCGTATCGTTCCGTTGGTTGCGATCATGCTCGCGCTCACCGGCTCCGGTGCCGCACTTGCGGGTCATGGTGGCGGTGGTGGAGGCCACGGCGGTGG
>JBIOJM010000599.1:0-2894 GCA_044450785.1 Isosphaerales bacterium | reverse complement strand
TCCCAAAGGTGCGGTCGCGACTGGCCGGCAGTTTCGCGAGCGCACCTATGTTCTGTCCTTTCCTGACACGGCACGGCGCTACGTCCTACTAAGGACAGCAGTGGATCGAAGGCGAACGGGCCTCATCGTCGCGAATCCAAGCTTGGGTCAGGTGCCATCAGTCTGGTAGACCAGCTCCCTAGGTGCCCGCTCGCCCCTGGCCAACCTGTTCTCCACCGGGCCGCAACGGTCCCGCTGTTCGCTTTGACTTGTCTGTGTCTGCCGGCGCGGCAGAATATCGCGGTCGAGCGAGTTGTCCACCGGGAATCCCGGGAGTGAGCGCTGGATGGCAGACGGCGCTAGCATCCTTTAGCCCGGATCCACCGAAATGAGCCGCCCGGTCGCCTGACGGGGCCCAGACATGGCCTTCGCGGGTTCCGAGCGCCGGTCAACGATGCCGGGACCGGGGTGAAGGCCGCGAAACGACGGCTGAACGGGCCGCGTGAGGTGTCACGGGCCAGCCGCAGACGATTTCTTCCCATGCTGACGCGGACCCTTGAACGGCTGAGGGATGCGGCGGCCGTCAGGCGAGCAGCGGGAGTGCGCGGCAGCGTGCCAGGGCGGTCATGAACTCGGCCGCCCAGGGCCAGCCGACCGGCAGGTGAAGGGTCGTGCGCCGTGCGCTGCGGGTGAGCCGCCCGGGCAGGCCGAACAACCGGCGGCGAAGGGTCCTGGTGGTGACGATCCCGGCCTCGAGACCGAGTCTTGCAGTCCAGCGGGCGAGGTTGTGGGCGATGACCTGGATCGCGAGCCAGGCCCCGTTGGCCGCGAACTTCCCCGACGGCAGGTGGTTGAGGGCCATCCCGTACTTGAGGTCCCGGATCGCGTTCTCGATCTCGGCGTGACGCCGATGGTCGGCCTCGAGCGTGAGCATCTCGCCCTCGCGGTCGGTGATGAAGGCGTGGTGGTCGTAGAGGGTGAGGAGGGCGAGCTGGGACCCCGGCGTCGGTCGCACCCGGCGCACGATGAGCCTGACCGGCTTCGCATCCTTGCGGTCGGCAAACGGGGTGTAGGTCGCCTCGGCCACGTCGGCGCCGCCGTCGAGCCAGTATGGGATCGGCGTCCAATCTTCCTCGGGGATTGCTGCGATCAGAGCGTGGAGCGCCGGGCTCATCCTGATCGTGATCGAAAAGCGGACGTCCATCTTCCGGCACGTCTCCACGACAGGGTAGGCATAGAAGCCGCTGTCGGCGCGCATGGTGAGCTCACCGCTGGCGCCTGCATATCGGACCCGCCCGATCGTCTCGCGCAGGAAGTGGGCGGCACCCCGGACCGTGTTGGCCCGGCCCTCACGGAGGCGCGCCATCAACACGTCGCCGGTTCCAGCGGCCACCGCGAGGAGCGGGTGGTATCCGCGAACCTTGGTGTACCCGTGGTGGAGGGCACCTTCCTTGGCCAGGCCGTACGTCTCGCAGATCGTCGAGTCGAGGTCGATCGTGCAGGGCGCATCGCCGGGACCGGCGCCTGCCCCCCAGGCCCGGGCAAGGAGATGGCGGCTGACCGCGTCGAGCTGGCGGACGTGGCCCCAGCGAAAGCTGCGCAAGAACGTGCCAAGCGTCGAGGCCGCCTTGACGGTGAAGCCCAGGACCCGCTCGGTCCCACCGGCTCGCAGGGCCGCCGCGTCGTCGATGCAGTCGCCGCCCGCGAGCGCCGAGGCCACGAGCGTCATGAACTTGTCGCCCACGTTGGGAGCACCGGGCGCCTTCCCGAGGTCGAGGCAACCCTCCACGAGCGCCTTGAGGCCGAGATGCTGGGCGAGGGTGGCCGGCAGGAGCAGGCCGGCGTCGGCGACGAGTTGCGTCCCGTCGAACGCGGCATCGAGGCGGTCGAGGCTGTGCGAAGATCGCATCTGGCAGGTGCTCCTCGGTTCGGTGCTGATGGGTGTTTCGCAACGCCATCATTCCCGATCAGTTGGGCACCTGTTCTGCTGTCCCGGATCGTGAATCAGACCAGGCCTTCGGTGGATCCGGGCTAAACAGATCGATCCCGCCCGAAGACCCCTGCGAGCGAAAGCTATTACCAGGGGTCTTCTTCTATTCAGACAACGACCGGTTCTAGACGGGCCGCGGCCCGTAACTGTCGGCTGTGGCTTATTGACATCGTTTCACCAGATACCCAGGTGACCGTCGAAACCGATGGATCGCGTGGGAAGACATCTCGCAGGCGACTCTGAAGCGGGGAATCGTCGATCACTCGCTCCACATCAGACTACGAGGCAACGGACATGCGAAACGCCTTTGGCTCAAGGCCGACGGCGGCTACGACCTGCTCGAAGAGTCGCTACATCGGTTGCCCCCAGGGCCGCTTCAGGGCGCTTGACCGACGCATAGGCTGACGTAAGACATTGGCGCGCCCGGAGGGATTCGGACGCGCGCTAACGGCCTGCCGCATTCCGATCGAGGGCCGCGACGAGTGGGTCGCCGCCGCGAAGGTCAAGTCGGCATGACCGCCACGACCATTCTCAAGGGAGACCTCGGTGACCTGTCCAACGCAATCGCCGCGGCGTCACCGGCTCGTCGCGAAGGGCTGTGTCGGAGCGCCGGAGGCTTGGAAGGGCAAGGCCGGCCAGGGCCGGCTTCCGCCAGCGCGCCCGACCTGAACCACGACCCAGTCTTTGACCGCGCCGTGCCGAGGCTGGCCATGAACCATCGGCAACCCCGACGACCAACACAGGAGGAAACCATGTCTGACGTGAGCACTTGGCCTAGGCACTACTGGCACCTCCAGCCACGGGAGGAGAACCCAGTGACCGGACCGCACCTTAGCTCGAACAACGCCATCGCCAATGACCCATGCCTCTACTGCGGGACCCGGACGGACCCCTGCGGGTTTGACGTTATGGAGCACAGCAGCTT
>JBIOJM010000598.1:0-2928 GCA_044450785.1 Isosphaerales bacterium | reverse complement strand
CTCCACGACCGGCTCGGGCTCGCCGTCGTCGAATTCCATCTCGAATTCTTCTTCCTCCTCGACGGCGATTGCGTCCACGACGGCGGTATCGGCGGCCTTGGGCTTGAAGGCGGGGCTCCGCGGCTCGGCTGGAGCCTCTTGGCCGATCTTCGCTACCCGAAGCGCGACCGCGCCGACGGTCACCTCGTCGCCGGGCTTCAAGACCTGCTGTCCGCTGACTCGCTTGCCATTGACGAACGTCCCGTTGGAACTGCCGAGGTCACGGATGGTGAGCTTTCCAGCAACCTCGAAGATCTCACAATGGCGCCGGCTGACCTGCGACGACTTGATCCGGATCACGCAGTCGTCGTGGCGACCGATGCTGGTGACACCGTCGTTCAACTTGAGTGTGGTCGAGGTGCTTCGGCCCCGGACGACCTGGAGTACGTAATTCATCGTGGATGGCCCGTTGGTTCTCGATGCTGCCGGCGAGATGATCGAACTCCATTAAGCTATCGTTTCGGGGCCTGATACGCAAATGGAAAGCCGAGAAGGTTCTGGGCCGGCATTGGCGTTTTCTGGAGACGGCTTGCAATCCCGGGTGACCGCGCTATACTGATTTTGGTTCCGGACGAGGACGGCCGCTAGCCAGATTGCGGGAGGTCGGGCGCATCTCCCTGTTCTGCTGGGACATGCGGGAGTAGCTCAGGGGTAGAGCACCACGTTGCCAACGTGGGTGTCGAGGGTTCAAATCCCTTCTCCCGCTCTTAACGTAAACTCTGAAGACGAAAAGACTTACGAGAAGAGAGATGACGACCGAAACCTCAATGCTCAAACGGTAATTTACCGCAAGAGTGCAAGCATTGGGGGTGAAAAATGTCGAAGCACGCACTGAGCATCCCGTCCTATCGTCGCCATCGCGCCAGCGGCCAAGCTGTGGTCACTCTGAACGGAGTCGACCACTACCTGGGACCGTTCGGGACCGAGGCCAGCAAAGCGGAATACGATCGGCTCACGAGTGAGTGGCTGGTCAGGGGGCGCCGGCTCATCAGCCATCACGGCGCCGACCCGCTCATGAAGGAATTAGTCAACGGCTTCTACTCGCATTGTGTCGCCACCATGCGCGACGTCGAGGTGGACAAGGTCAGGCTGGCGATGAAGCCGGTCCGGGCTCTGTACGGCGAGTCGAAGGTCTCAGAGTTCAAGGCGGTGGCGTTCAAGGCCGTTCGGATGAACCTGATCAAGTCCGGGCTGGCAATCTCCACGATCCGCGATCGTATGGGCATCATCCGGCGCATGATTGCGTGGGGTGTCGAACACGAGATGGCGCCGGCGGACGCACTCCAGCGGATCGAGGCCGTTGGAGGTCTTCGCGCCGGTCGAGATGGAGTGAAGCCCTCGCGGAAGATCCGGCCAGCTCCCGCGGATGACATCCTGGCCATTCTCCCGCACGTCAACACCACGATCCGGGCGATGGTCGAGGTTCAGGCCCTCACGGGCATGCGGCCGGGGGAAGTGTGGTGCATGACCACGGGGCAGATCGACCGCAGCGGGGAGATCTGGATCTACATCCCGACCCGGCATAAGACCGTGGACTTGGGACGCGACCGGGTGATTCCTCTGGGGCCGCGCTCTCAAGAGGTCTTGAAGCCATGGCTCAAGGCCGATCCGGACGCGCCTCTTTTCTCGCCGGTCGAGGCATCAGAGCGGCACTATGAGGAGCAACGGCAAAGCCGGAAAACGCCGATCTACCCATCGTCCCGAAAGCGGCGTGGAAAGCGACGGGGGCCGCAACCCGTTCGTCGAGACGAATACAACAAAAACTCCTACGCGCAGGCGATCGAGCGCGGCTGTGTTCGGGCCGGCGTTCCCGTCTTCAGGCCAAACCAAATCAGGCACCTATTCGCAACCAAGGTTCGACACGAGTTCAGCCTTGAACATGCCCAAGTGATCCTGGGACATGCCAAGGCGGATGTCACGCAACGGTACGCTGAACGTGACATGGCCCTGGCTGGCGACGTTGCGTCAAAGATCGGGTAGACCCGTCCAAAACTGAGGGGCCGGCTTTGCCGAGCTGACGCAGTGGCAACAGTACGCCCTGCTCAGTGCGGGGCCAATCTTCGCGGCGCAGTTCGCGGGCTGGCCGGCTGATGACCCGTCCGTCTGGGAATCAGCTTGGCTCACGCACGGTGAAAGCTTGCTCGCGGAGTTCATCCAAGAACGACCTGGCGAACGGCCGTGGCCCTGGTGGGTGTTCACTTACAAGAAAGAGCGGCCGATCGTCCATCCGATTCCGGCCGAGACCGAGCGGCACATCCGGCGAGAGTACACCTACTTTGGCCGGCTTGGACTGCCCAGCAACATCTACCACGGGCACGGCGCGCCACCCGGGGAGCTGGTTCCCTGGCTCGAAGAATCAGCAGACTACCTTGACCGGCTCGGTCTCTTGCTTCCAGCCGAGCGAGAGGCGCTTGAGCAACGGGCCCTCGAGGCCGACGACGACGAATCAGACACCCTCGCGGCGCTGTGCGGCGGGGATTTCCTGAACCCTGAACCCGAAAGGAGACTTTGATATGCCACCGAAGCCAACCGGCAAAATCGATGACTCGCTCCCGACCGCGCCTAGCTGCGTCCTTGACATGTCGGCCGTGGTGATGCCCGTTTCCGAGGCGCGGCAACGCGAATTGAAAGAGGCCAAACTCGCCGAGATGGCGGCGGCGCTAGCAGAATCTGCGCCGAAAGACCCTGTGCAAGAGCGGATCCGCGAGTTGCAATCGACAACGCCCCCGGCAACCTGGTCTGAAAACAGCCCTCTGGAATACCTGGCACTCCGTTCCGATCAACCCTCGCTTCGCGACGGCAAATTGATCAGTCTCTCGCGGTTTGCCGTTTGTCGCGTCGGGCTCGATTGCACCATCGAGGAGGCGGCATCGTTCAAGAAATCCGGCG
>JBIOJM010000597.1:0-3011 GCA_044450785.1 Isosphaerales bacterium | reverse complement strand
GAGGAGTTCATCACCTGGGCCTACCAGCGATATCAGGAACAACTCCATGACCGTCAAGCGGTTCAGATCCGGACGGACCAACCGATGGAATTACCTCGGGCAGCGTGAAAATGCCAGTAGCCAAACGAACTGCACCCAAATGAATTGAACAGGATAAAGAGAGGAGCCACTTTCATGGCGACGGTGACAAAACCGACGAGAGTCCTGCCTCGGCTTTCGACGCGCGCCCGCATTCCCACCGCTGTCGCAGGCGAGCAGAGGATCGTGATCCGGGGATTGAGCTGGGACCTCTACGACCGCCTGTCGGATGCCGTTGGCGAGGGCCAACACGTTCACTTGACCTATGACGGAAAGGATCTGGAGCTCATGACCACGGGGCGGATGCATGAGGTTTACAAGGAGCTTTTCGGTTGGTTCATGAGGTTTGTGACATCCGAGCTCCGGATCCGCTGCCGCCCGCTCGGCCAGACGACCTGGAAGCGGCCTGAGATCGCCCGGGGTCTGGAGGCCGACCAATGTTATTACTTCACGCCCAAAAAGATCAAAGCCGAGTTGAAGGGTCTGGCCAAGAAGTCCAACAAGATCGCCGATTATCCCAACCCGGACCTGGCAATCGAGATCGACATCTCGCCGTCTCAGGTTGACCGGACTGGGATCTATGCCGCGCTCAAGGTCCCGGAGGTCTGGCGGTTCGACGGCGAGTCCCTGGTGATCGGGCAGCTCAGTCGCGACGGCACTTACACGACCGCCGAGAAAAGCCTGTTCTTGCCTGTCCGGGCCGAGGAGGTCTGCCGATGGGTCGCCCAGGAGGATTCCAGCGACGAGTTGGCCTGGGAGCAGCGACTGCGCGAGTGGGCACGCACGGAGCTGGCACCGCGACTGAACGCATGATGGGTTCTTTCCCCCGTTGTTCCACTCAGGCCGCGACTGACTCTGATGAACGACCTCGGTCCCTTCTGGCTTTCGATGCGTGTTGCGTCGCTGGCAACCGTACTGATTGTCGCCCTGGGCCTGCCGGCGGCGCTGGTATTGGCCCGGGCGCGGTTTCCCGGGAAGGCGATCGTGGCCGGCATCCTGGTTCTGCCCCTGGTCTTGCCGCCGACCGTACTGGGCTACTACCTGCTCCAGGTCCTCGGCCGGCGCTCGCCCGTGGGGCACTGGCTCGAGCAGACGCTGGGAGTCACGCTGGTCTTTCACTGGTCGGGCGCGGTCGTTGCCTCGGCGGTGGCGGCGTTCCCGCTGTTCCTGCTGCCGGCGCGGGGAGCCCTCGAGGCGATCGACCCGGCGATCGAGGACGTCGCGCGGCTGCTGGGTCGAACCGAGTTCTCGGTGTTCTGCGCGGTCACTCTTCCCCTGGCCTGGCGGGGGCTGGCCGCGGGGATGGTGCTCGCTTTTGCGCGTGCCCTGGGCGACTTCGGCGCGACCCTGATGGTCGCCGGCAACATCCCCGGCCTGACTCAGACTGCGTCGCTGGCCATTTACGACGCGGTCCAGGTTAACGACGCCTCCCGCGCCGGCTGGCTGACCCTTTCGATCTCCCTGGTATCGATCCTGGCGCTTCTGGTCGTCCAGCGCACCCTGCCGTCGCGAGGGTTCACGCGGTGAGTGCTCCGCCCGGCGAGATCCTGGACGTCGGCTTGGTCCACCGGGTCCATCCCGCGCTGCGGCTCGAAGTTTCGCTCCGGCTCGGTCGCGAGATCGGCGTCGTCTTCGGGCCATCGGGGGCCGGCAAGACGACCTTGCTGCGGTTGATCGCGGGGCTGGCGACGCCCCAGGCGGGTCATGTCCAGCTCGAGGGCACGACCCTCTTCGACGCCGCGCGGCGGATCGATCAACCGCTGCGCCGGCGCCGGATCGGCATGATCTTTCAAGACGACTGCCTGTTTCCGCACCTGAACGTCGCCGCCAATATCCGATTCGGTCTCAAAGCCTGGGGGCGCGTCCAGGCCGGGGCCCGGCTGGCCGAGGTCGCCGCCCTCTGCGGAGTGGAACGATTTCTCGACCGCTTGCCGGCGACCCTCTCCGGAGGTGAGCGGCAGCGGGTCGGTCTGGCCCGGGCGCTCGCGCCGCGCCCACGACTCCTGCTCTGTGACGAGCCGGTCTCCGCGCTGGACCTGGCCAACCGCCACGCATTGCTCGAACGCCTTCGCGCCGCCCAGCGCTCCGAGGCGATCCCCATGCTCTACGTCACCCACAGTCCCGCCGAGGCCATCGCGCTGGGCTCCCGGCTTTTCCTCCTCGAACAAGGCCGGATCGTCGCCGACGGACCGCCCCTCGACGTCTTGAGCAGCGCCCGCCGCGCGTCGGCCGGATCGATCCCCTGGGAAGACGTCCGCAACGTGTTCCCCGCGTGCATCGCAGGCCACGCCCCGGAGCACGGTGCGACTCACCTGAAGCTCGATCAAGGCCCCGAGCTGATCGTCCCGTTCCTCGACCGCCCTCCCGGCACAAGGCTGCTCGTCGAGGTGCGCGCCGACGACATCCTGCTCGCGCGCGAGCCAATCGGCGGCCTCTCCGCCCGCAACCAGATCCCCGGAACGGTCGAACGGATCGTCCCCCACGGGCCCGAAGCCGAGGCCGTCGTCCGCACCGGCGGCGTGACCTGGATCGTCAGCCTGGTGGCCCCGGCCGTCGAGCAGCTCGAGCTGAGATCGGGGGCCGCGGTACACATGATCGTGAAGGCACGGAGCTGCCACGTCATCGACGATGGGGATTCGGCAAGAGGGACGTGAGCCGGCGCTGTCTCCGGGAGGGCGACGCTCCGTACGAGCCGGCATCACCGCGAGGGCGAAGCTCCGTCCGAACTGCTCATCGACAGGGCGCGGGCTCTTGGGAGGGCCAAGGGATCGCCGAATGGATCGTCCGAAAATGGCTCGGACGCAGCCTCGCCGTCCCCAATGCGCTCCACGCGCTGGGCGCGGGTCTCCCGACCCCGCCCTCCGCTCTGGGCGCGGGTCTCCTGACCCCCCCGATGCGCTGGGCGCGGGTCTCCTGACCCCCCCGATGCGCTG
>JBIOJM010000596.1:0-3019 GCA_044450785.1 Isosphaerales bacterium | reverse complement strand
CGGCGCACGATCGAGTACCGCTACTTCGATTCCAGCCTCGATCCCGCCCGCCTCCAGGCCAACATCAAGCTCGCCTGCTGGATCACGAAGCGCGCCTCCACCCTGCCGGATTCCGCGATCCCGACAGAGCGCGTGCCACTCGGCAGCCACGCTGACGGCCAGGTGACTGACTCCAGTGACAACCTGCTCCGCCGGTTCGCCGACACGATCTTCGTCCGGCCGCAGGACAAGCTGAAGCTCTACTGGCTGTTCCAACGCTCTGCCTGGCAGCCCGCGAGGAGGACAGCCTGATGTACCGACGGATCAACCCCGCCAGCCAACAAGTGCTGCCAATGAGGATGTTGTTCCAGCCTCTGGGCAACGGAACATTCCACCGGGCGTGCGAGGCGGACAGTTTCCGCGGCCTCGTGGCCGCGATGCTTGACGATCCCGCGTACGAGCGCGGCGGAATCGAGACGCGCCTCGTCGCACGCCTTCGCCTCGCGGATGATGTCCGGCTGCTCGCCGAGGCCGAGGGCCGAGAGCTGAGTGTGGCCGACCGCGACGGGCCCGACACGATCAACATCGCCTCCGACGAGCCGTTCATACGTTCGCTGGATCGGCTAGATGTCGTCTCGCTTGAGCCGACGGTACGCCAACGCGGAAAGGAGGACTAATGACCTCGCCGGCCCCCGGGTCCGAGAGCTACGATCTGGGGTCTCGCGGGGCCAGTCGTCCTGGTCCGGAGGATTGCGATGAGAAAAGACACTTCATGCTCCCGACGGTTGGGCAACCGACTGGGCAGAGTGCTCAGGCGATGGCAGGAAGGGGAAGGGCACGAGAGGAGTGGGTTGTCACCGTCAACTACGTTGGCAATAGCTTCTTGCCACTGGCCGCCGCATATCGTGTCCTCACGCACGACGACGTGGCCGCAAGTGGGGAAAGCGAAGACCTGGGTAAGCGCGAGGCGGCTTAGGTGAGCGGTCTGCTCCAACCGGGCGACCCAGTCATTCTGCTGTTGCGCGTCAGCTCCACCAGACAGAAGACGGCGGAGAGCATCCAGACCCAGGACGAGCAGTTGCGCAAATATTGCTCGGCGTTTCCTCTGGTCATCCACGCTGTCTTTGAAGACAACGGAGTGAGCGGGACGAGTCTAAATCGCGATGGGCTGGAAGCGGCTCTCGCCGAAGCCCGCCAGGGAACCGCCAAGGCCATCCTGGTCTGGAACCTCGCGCGACTAACCCGCGCCGACGAACTGGACGATCTCCTGCTGCGCAAAGAGCTAAGGGAGATGCGGATGCCCCTAATCGTCGCGTCTACCGGGCGCGACTTTACGAGCGAGGACGAGGGCGACGAATTGCTCAGTTCCGTGGAGCGCTGGGCAAATCGCCAGGAGAGGCGAAAGATAATTCGAGACTCGTCTGCCGGAAAGCGTCGCAATGTGGCGAATGGGCGGTATGGCGGCGGCGTGGTTGATTTCGGTCTTCAGGTCAATCCGGTCACCAAGCATTGGGAGATCCGGGAGAACGAAGCCCAGTGGGTTAGGCAGGTCTTCAACTGGACTACGGAAGACGAAGACCTCGGAGGCGATGCGATAGCGAACAGGCTGAATAGCCTCGAAATACGGTCGAAGAGGGGCGGCCGCTGGAGCGGCGACCAGGTTCGAGCGATGCTTTCCAATTCGTCCTACATGGGTGAGAAGCAGTGGGGCAAGCGCAACAAGTCAGCCGTCCAGGGCGAGATCCTAATCCAGCGCCCACCCGCCATCGTTCCGGTCGAACAATGGCACGCAGCTCAGGAGGCGATCCGCCGCCGACAGAAGTTCAAGGGTCCTAGCGTCAAGGGCAAGTACCCTTTGCAAGGCAAGATAAAATGCGGCGTCTGCGGGTACACGTACGTCGGCCAGACCCAGACGAAACCGAATGGCCGCCTCTATCGCTACTACAAGCGGTCCAGTGCCAAGATGAAACACCGAGAGCTTGCGATAGAGGACATTTGCAAGTGCCGGCAGGTCGCGGCCGACCGCATCGAGGACCTCGTTTGGGGCTACATCGTTCAGTTGCTCGACCACCCGCCGAGCATCCGGCAATACTTGGTGGGTCTGAGTGACGCCGAGGCGCCGGTGGATCCGAACGCGATCGAGCGCATCAGGAGTCAGCGCCTCAAGAAGAGAACCGCGCGCAGCAACCTGATAGATGAAATCAGCCTGGCCCCTGACGAGGAGACCAAGAACGCCTACCGGTCGAAAATTGCGGTAATCGCTCGGGACTTGCGCGCACTTGACGAGGAAGAGGTCGCCATTGCGGACCGGTCGAACCGATTGCGGCAACAGCGGGAGCTGGCAGCCGAGGCGGAGCAGTCACTGGAACGGCTCAGGGCTCGGCTCGGGCAAGTGAGTGTCGATCAGCGCATGGACATCTTCCAGACGCTAATCGAAAGCATCGTCGTGAGCCCGGGTACCCCACGAGCATTCCAGGTCAACTTGCGACTTCAGCAGGACGATGGGCTGGAAATGTTGCCGGTAAAGATCCCGCAGACCCACGAGGTCAGCCACGTACACGCCCTTAGACTGAGCCTCCGCTAGTCGGGAACCTCGGTGGAGCTGCGGAAGGAGCCGGACTCGGACCCGAGTTCGGCGGGCGGGCCGGGGGAGATTCGCAAGAGACGCGGTTCCTATGACGATCATAGGAAGGCGGCACCTAGGAGCCAGAGGTCGCCGACGGCTTCAGGACCCCAATCTCCTTCAGAAACTGAGTCAGCACCGCGATCCCCTCATCGGCGGTCATCGCCTCAAGGCCATAGCCCTTGCCGTAGCGGGTGAACGCCGTCTCGAACCCCGGTGGCAGCACCAGTTCGGCCGGGAGGTCGTGTGTTCCTCGACGCCGAAAAGTCTCATCAATCACCTCGGCGGTCCGCTCCGGATCGAGAGCGCCTTCGCGAATCAGGGCCACCATATCGGGCAGGTCACGAGGACGGGTGCTAAGCCTGTCGCGGTTCTCTCCGTAGCGACGGGTGGTAGCGTGGAGCTTCTCGGCGAAGG
>JBIOJM010000595.1:0-3022 GCA_044450785.1 Isosphaerales bacterium | reverse complement strand
TCACGGGCTCCCGAATGGGAAGCCCGGCTGCTGGATGAAATCCGGCAGGTCGTGCCCTCCGGCCCAGTTACCGGTGAGCACATTGAAAGGCTGGTAACTGTCCAGCAGGTGTTGAAGGAGTCAATGCGGCTTTATCCGCCGATCCCGATGATGTCACGCCGAGCCGCAAGAGATGTCGACCTAGCCGGCGAGCACATCAAGGCCAGCACGCTTGTTGGCTTGCCTATTTACGCGATCCATCGCCACCACAAACTTTGGGATGACCCGGATAGGTTCGATCCGTCCCGTTTCTCGCCGGAGCGTGAGGCCAGTTATTCGCGGTATCAGTTCATTCCATTTGGTGCCGGTCCCAGGATCTGCGTCGGTGCTTCCTTCGCGCTTATTGAGGCAACGGCCATGCTGGCCATGCTCGTCCGCGCCGCCCGCTTCGAGAGCATGCCTGGGCGGCAACCCATGCCGGTTTCGCGCGTGGTGCTGGTCCCCAAAGATGGCATGCCGATGCGGGTAACGGTGCGCGATGGTGCCGGACAATGAGCGTCGTGCCCGAAATGCTGGGTCACCCAATACTAAACAGCGACAGGGCAGAGAGATGAACGCCCGTTCCTGGCACGAAAAATGTCTGTTGTCAGGAACGCCGCCATCTTCTCCGCCTCCCGGCGAATGCGGAGCACCTTGCCGAGCAGGCACGCATCGTCCGCTTGCTGCTCGAGCGGGTTCAGGTCGATCAGCACGGATTGGACATCGGCCTTCGCGCCAGCGGGGCTGACCAGCCTCATCGTTGGCCTCTGCGGCAAGACCGAGCGGGAGGCAGCGTGATGCCGAAGCCCAATCCCGCGGCCGCCGAACCCGACACGATCACCCTGCGTGTGCCGATCGCCTTCCGACGCCGGGGCGGACGTAAGGCGGTCACGTCTCCGGACGGGTCATCGGTCTTCGCTCCCGCCCGCGCCCGAGTCGACAGCGCTCTCGTGAAGGCCTTGGCGCGGGGGCTCCGCTGGCGAAATCTGATGGAGGCCAGCCTCTACGCTACGGTTGAGGAAATCGCTGCGGCGGAGAAGGTAAACGCGTCCTATATTGGCCGCATCTTACGTCTCACCCTGCTGGCGCCCGACATTGTCGAAGCGATCCTGAATGGGCGTCAGGAGCCCGAGATCACGCTGGGCGCGGTGATGAGGCCGTTTTCGGAGGAATGGACGAGCCAGCGGGCGAGCGTATCGGCTTGATTCCCCGATACGCGATATCGACGTGAATTACGTCGTGGTTTTCGACCCGGCGTGAAACCCACATCCAGGTCGCGACAGCGATCATCCGGAAGTTTGCGGGGGATGTTTGGCCTGCGCGAATGCGACCTATGCTATCGCCGCAAGTGATTCCCCTGCCTCGAGGGGTGAGGTCGACTTGCCCCGTGCCCAACCCGAGTCACCGCGTCATGAACACGCGCCCGGTAGCCGGATCGGCTGCCGCCTGGCCGATCGCGATCAGCGTGTCGAGTACGCGCTCGATCTGCTGCTTCCGGCCGCGGCCACCTTTGAACTCCGCGGCTAGCGACACAGCGGTCGAGGGTACGCTGCTCGCCAGAAGCTTGCCGCGCACCAGTCTGATCTGTTCGAGCCGATCCTTCGGCCATGCAGGCAGGGTGACGGGAGCGAGTGGAGCTGCCACGTCGGCCTCGATCTGCTCCTCTTTCGGGGCGCCCTTGGCGAAGCGCGGAATCTGGTAGTCGGGCCGCAGCCAGCGGACGAGCCCGCGCTTCTCCTCCTCAGCGCGCTGGCGGTTGAGCGCGACGAGGCGCGACAGCAATTTGTCCTCCGCTTCCTCCTGTCCCGGCGCCTTCAGGTTGACTGGCATGGTGGCGCCCGGCCGCCCGACCAGTTTTTCGCCGAGGTCGGACCAGCCATAGGCCTCGAAGACAGCGCGGTCGATGTCGTCGTGAATTTCCTTCAACACACCGATCAGCCCGCGCTCGTAGATTTCGCGTTCGCGGTCGGTGAGCGGCTCGGTCTCCGTCCCCCATTCCAGGGCGCGGACGCGTTCGAGCACGTTGTACATACCGGTCATGGTTGGCTTGGGATGCTCGGCCTGCCGGTCCTTGCGGTGCTTGTCGAGCCGTTCGCCGAGGTCGCGGAGGCGAGCCAGGAGGGCTGTCCAGCCGGCGGCGTCCCCCTCCTCCGTAGTGGCCGGACTCGTCCCGGCCATCCGCGTCTTTTTCTGCGCCTCGTGAGAGGGAAATTCGGGGAAGGGGAAGGGGTCGAAAATGCGGGACTTCGAGTAGCGAGGATCGTTGCCTATCCCAGCCATCCACCACATGCGATGGCCCAGTCAATATGCAGTCGGGAACTCAGGATGGACGAGACATCCGAACCCGCCGAGGCGACCGCTATTACCATGTGGTCGTGGACGGTGCCCCCAGGCAAAAACTGGAAGAGGCGATGTCGTGTCGTTTCCGTAGTTGCGATGTAGCGGTTCAGGCCGTCCAAGGCCGGCCTGAATGAGCTTCTCGGCTCAGCAAAGACCCAACATTTCTCCCGGTAAGACTTTCGCGGATTCTGTGCCCGTTCGCGGCGCCGCCAGTCAGCGACCAGTAGCCGATGAAGCCTTCATACTCGCCGGGCTTGAAGTCGGGACGCTCCCCCATCGCCACAACTTACGCAGCTCCCCGATGATTCTCAAAGTGCTGACCTCGGCCCTTCGTTGACGAGCAGGGACGGTAGCGCGAGAACATTGACCTTCCGCGGCCCGTCTGACATTGGCGCAATGACTTGCTTTCTGACCTCCGTACCAAATCAGCGGAGTCCGGAGGTTTGTCAGAAAGAGGGCCAAAGAGCGAACGCTGGCGGCTGAATTTCGGTATTCGCAGTCCGGAGCTATGGCCTGAACATGGCGCGGAAGCTCAGGATTTCGAGTGGCCGTTGATAGACCGGAGAATATTGTCGCGTGCATATCTGGCGGAGGGAGGGGGATTCGAACCCCCGATACGGTTTCCCGTATACACGCGTTCCAGGCGTGCGCCTTAAACCACTCG
>JBIOJM010000594.1:0-3032 GCA_044450785.1 Isosphaerales bacterium | reverse complement strand
GGCTAGATCTCCCCACGACCACCACAGCAACCAGTCTGCCGTGACTGGAGTGACAGTGTACGGTGAAATATCACCATGCGAGACAGCGTGCGGTCAAATTCGATTGTACGAGCGTGCGGTCAAATTCGATCATACGAGGGCTCTGCAGATTCGTTTTGTTTGTTCCCAGGGCGTTGCCCTGGGCTGGCATGTTGCGGCCCCCTTGGGGCGAAATCCCCAAAAAGCGCAACCTCAAAAGTTCTGGCTCGGGTTTCCGTGCGCCGGGCTCGACGGCAGGCCCAGCGCTCATCGCGTCGATCGTTGTGGGGTGCGTTGGTCCTTCTTGGCGGTTGACGTCGGACGCTTGGTCACGCCTAACAGGGACGCGGCCTCATCTCGAAAGCGACGTAGCTCGTATTCCTGCGACTTCCTCTCTTCCATCCAATGCACGGCCTTGTCGTACCACGAACGGGCCTTGACCTTGTCTCCTTTCTGCCACTCGGCCATGGCCAGGAAAAACCAGTCGGCGGGCGAGCCGCCGGCGGTCAGCTCCACCGACCGCGACAGGGCTTTGATGGCTTCGTCCCACGCCCCGGCGCGGTAGTGGGCCGCGCCGAGTGTGTTCCAGAACGCGGGCGTCTTCGGCGCCGTCGCGATGGCCTTCCCGGCCAGCTCGACCGCCCGGGCCGGATCGCGGAGCCGCGAATCGGGGCAAGTGGCCAGGTACCAGGCGAGGCCGTTCAAGGCTTCGGGGTCGTCTCCGGCCGCCTCAGCCGCATCCTTCAGCAGCGCCGCGGCGCGGTCAGCGTACTCACGAACCTTCGCCTCGCG
The DNA here is from genome assembly GCA_044450785.1 of Isosphaerales bacterium. Classification (GTDB taxonomy): domain Bacteria; phylum Planctomycetota; class Planctomycetia; order Isosphaerales; family Isosphaeraceae; genus JBIOJM01. The sequence continues at coordinate 2,222 of JBIOJM010000594.1, read as the reverse complement.
ATCGGCCGTCGAGAGCCGAGAATCGGTCGCGGCCAGCTCCTGACAAAGAACGAGGGCTTCGGCTGCCTTCAAGGCGTCCCGCGCCCGGTGGGGAGAGACTCGGGCGCACTCCTCGGCCGCCTGCGCCGCTCCGGCGTGGTCGCCTCGTTTCCTCAAAAGGCCAGCCAGGCCACCATAATGGTCTCTGAGATATTCACGATACGTCGGGTCGTTGGAATTGGCTCGCAGGGCCGCCCGCTGATGCTCGATGGCGCGCTGGTATGAGCTGAGGGCCGCCGCGAGCTCGCCCCGGTCCATTTGAAGGTGGCCCAGGTTATTCAGTGAAGCCCCGAGGCGGCTCCGATAGTGTGGGACATCAGGCGATTGAGCCACCAGCACTTCTTGAAGCTCGATGCCCTTGCGGAGCGCCCCCTCCGCCTCGGCCGACCGGCCCCGCATCGCGAGCAGACTGCCGAGGTTCTGGTAAGTGTCTGCGAGATCTCTCCGGTATTCAGGGACCCTGGGGAACTCGGCCACGAGCGACTCTCGAAGTTCCAGGCTTCGGCGAAGGGCCCGCTCCGCCTCCACGAACCGACTCCGCACGCGGGAAAAAAGTGCGCCGAGATTGCTGTGATTGAATGCGAGATCCTGCCGGTACTTGGGGTCCCTGGAGAACTCCGCCGAAACCGCTTCTTGAAGCTCGATGGCCCGATGCCATGCCCGCTCCGCCTCCGCTGGATTGCGCATCTGGAAAAACAGAATGCCAAGGTTGCTGTAAAAGCCCGCAAGATCGTCTCGGTAATCGGGGACCTTGGGGAACTCGGTCACGAGCGCTTCTTCAAGCGCGATCGCCCGTCGAATCGAACGCTCGGCCTCAACAAACTGACTTCGTTCGCGCAGCCTGATGCCAAGGAAGTTATAACTGAGTGCCACACCGCCTCGATAATCGTGGACCTTGGGAAACTCGGCTGCGAGCGTCTCCCAAAGTTCCAGGGCACGATTGCCGGTGCGCTCCGCTTCCTCCAACCGACCCGTATCGCGCAGCACCTTGGCGAGGCTGCCGTAACTGTTTGCGAGTTCCTTCCGATATTCAGGGACCTTGGGAAACTCGGTAACGAGCGGTTCTTGAATCTCCGCTGCACGACGATACGCACTCTCCGCTCGAGAGTGTTCTCCTAACTTCCCGAGGATGTCGCCGGCGTTTTGCTCCGCGCGGGCCGCTCCGCGCCGCGCCCCGGGATCAGTGCCGCGCTCCCGGGCGAATTCCTGGTAGAACGCCAGGGCTTTCAAGAGGAATTCGCGCTGGAGCGGCTCCAGTTGCGGTTGCTGCGAGAGCCATTTCTGGGCGACCTCCGTGTACATCTCGTCGACGGCCTTCCGGGCCCGATCCCGCTGCCGCACCACGTCGGCTTGCTTGCGGGCCAATAGCGCCGCACCAAGGGCGAGCCCCACGACCGCCAGTGTCAACATCAGGACCACCGAGGCGACCACTTGAGTGTGCCGCCGCACCCACTTCGCGGCGCGCTCCGCCAAGCTCGGCCGCTTGGCCCTGATCGGCTTGTCATCCAGGAACCGCCGGAGGTCATCGGCGAGGTCCTGCGCCGTTTGAAAGCGGCCGTCGGGTTCCTTGGCGATCGCCTTCAAGAGGATGGTCTCGAGGTCGCGCGGGATCGAGGCGTTGAGCTGCCGCGGCGGCCGCGGTTCTTCCTCGGCAATCCGCCGCAGCAGTTCCTGGCGGTCGAGGCCTTCGAACGCCGGCTCCAGGGTCGCCAGCTCGTAAAGCGTTACGCCCAGAGAATAGATGTCCGTGCGGCCGTCGACGACCACTCGCTTGCCCAGAGCCTGCTCGGGGCTCATGTAGCGCAGCGTCCCGAGCAGGTCGCCGGAGACCGTCAGCCCGCTGTCGCTGCGGAGCCGGGCGAGGCCGAAATCGGTGACCCAGAGGTGCCCCTTGGCGTCGACCATCAGGTTGGCCGGCTTGATGTCGCGGTGGATAATCCCCTCTTGGTGAGCATGCTCCAGCGCCTCGGCCGCCTCCAGGCCCAGCCGGGCCACGTTGCGGAAGTAGGCTCGATCTCGAGTGGAAGACGTCGATGGCGCGCCGGGGGCAGGGAGACCTTCGGTCGGGCGGAGGGCGGGGTCGGGAGACCCGCGCCCAGCGCCTTCGAGGGCGGTGTCGGGAGACCCGCGCCCAGCGCCTTCGAGGGCGGGGTCAGGAGACCCGCGCCCAGCGCCTTCGAGGG
>JBIOJM010000593.1:0-3057 GCA_044450785.1 Isosphaerales bacterium | reverse complement strand
GCGGCGAGGCGATCGTTAGGATCGCGAGCGTACTCAAGTTGCCCCATTGGTCCGACCGGTCGGAGTCTGAAAGGCTCGTCGGGACCGGCATGGGGACTCGGCTCGAGCAACCCGGGCCCGAGCAAGGCGCGGGGTGCTTCGGCCCCTGCTCCTCTCTCAGCGGATCTTCAGCTAAGAGTGTTGCGGACGAGCCGCTAGCGATGAGGGCGTCGAGCCGGTTGAAATCGAGCAGCCGGCCGGAGCGAGAGGAGACGAGGTGGTTACAGCCGGCCCAGGCGGAACGAGGCGTGCCGAGGCCGTGAAATAGGAGCAACATCAGTGCCCCGATCCCCCACCGCCCCAGTCGCTCGAAACGTATGGAACCCATCACACACCTCGCCATCGAGCCGAAGAATTCGCGCTCGAGGTGACCAATCTCGAAATCGTCTTACGGAAATGCAGTTTCCGAGAAGAATGTGCCGCCGATTACAAACAGGATACACGGTCGAGGTGGGGCGTTGCAAGGAGATCGGGAAAAAAACAGCAGTTCCGCAACTCGGCGGATTTTAAGTACCCGCGGCGGATCGAATGGCTCGACCGGGCGGGTTTTCCGATTTTACGGCCTGGAGCGACTGAGCCAGCCCTCTGTTCCAAGAGCGATGAGGCGACTTTTCCGGGGAGTAGACGGAGTCTCCCCGGGGCCCCTGCTCAGGCATCGACGAGCGGCCGACAACGACGGACCGAGGTTGAGATCAAGATCCCCATCAGGGAGCACGGGCCAACTCCCCACTCCACGGTGCTCGGCAACCGACCAGGCCGCGATCCAACTCCCGTGCCAAGCCGATCAGCGTCAGCCGCAGTCCGGCGCGGAACGCCGGCTTGAGGTTCCTGAGGTAGAAGCTTTGCAACATGGCATGGACGAGAAACGAGGTCAGCAGAAAATTGACGATCGCGGTCGCCGTGTGTTTGAAGCAGTGATTCAAACCCCAATGCGTCGCCAGCGTGTTGAAGCAGTCGTTCTCGATGTCCCAGCGGGCATGGCCGCACCGCCACAGCCCACGGGTCGACAACTGGGCCTTGGTCAGCGTGGTCGCCCACGACCAGATCGTCGTCTCGTCCGTCTCCTGCCACTGGCCAGCAATCCGCTCCCGCTTGTGCACCGTCTCCACCGTGCGCAAGAACCGGAGCGGTTGCTTGACCCTCGCGCACGAGGTGAAGCCTTCCTCGTCCCAGAACTGCACCGTTCGTCGGCCGTGGTTATCGACCCAACGGCCCGGCGGTTGCTGCGCGAACAACCCCGCCGCGTCCTGCACTAACAGCCGATTCTCCCCCTTGGCCGTGACGATCACGTGCTTGTGGTGGTCCAGGCAGAAGTTGATGAACGGCGCGTCGAAGTACAAGGCGTCTCCGACCACGACGTCGAAGAAGCGTGGGTAATTTGCGAACACCCGTTCGAGCAGCCGCTTGGCGGCGGTCTCTTCCCCTTCGCCGGGCCGGAGCAACTCGACGTCCAGCACCAAGGCGATGTCCTGACCGATCAGGTGGCAGACCACCCCCTGATGATAGTACTCGGTCACCGGCTCCCCATCCACCGTCACGGTGCGACTCTGGCATTGCGGACAACAACGCTTGCGGCTGGAGAAGAACTCATGGCCATCCACCGCCGCCATATACCAGTCCTCGCAGCTGGTCAACGCCTTGTTTCGCTTGAGTTGGTAGGCGATGTCGCGGACCAGGTCCCGCAGGGGTTGGCTGTGCATTCCGGCATAGATCCGGCCGATGGAGTCGACGCTGGGGGGCTGGGCGCCCACGATGCCCCGCAACCGCGCGGGGATGCGCAGGTCCGGCTCCATGCCGTTGAGGCTGCCGCGGCGGGTGGCGAACAGGGTGAAGGCGGCCGCGAAAGCGGCGGCGGTCTTGATGCGGGGACGAAGTCGAGAGTCGGTCAGGGTGGCGAATCGCTTGCCGAGTTGAAAAACCTTGTCCACGTAAGCACAGAAACGTGCCATCACGGCGAACAGTCCTCCGATCGGGGGCGGCCCTTGCGGGTGAAGATCTCCTGCTTCTGCTCCAAGAAGGCCTGAAGGTTGTGTTCCGAGACCTGATCGATCCCCTGATCGATCTGACGGCCGGTCTCAATGGCGGCACGGACCGCCTCGTGGAGGGCCGGGGGGATGTAGATGCGAACCCGCTGGTCGCCCGACCGGGTATGGAGATAGAGAGCGGGATGCTTTTGGCCGGTCTGGCACCGGCAGTAGGACTTGCCGCAGGAGCGGTATTGAAGGACCAGCGAGCCGCGGAGCAAGGGTTTGTCGGCCAGAAGTTGGACGGCGCGGGAGCGTGCGTCACGCTCCTTGGGTGAACGTTGGGTACGTGAATTCATGGGGTCTCCTGAACTGGTGTGGAATTATACGTCAGTACAGGAGACAAAAGTCAAGGTCGCGGACGAGTGCGAATTTGCTCGGTCGCGCCCAGAGAGTGTTAACCAGAAGACTCACACGACGTTAACGACTCAAAAAAAACTTCGTTGCGGAACTGCTGCGGCCGGCCCATGCGGCGGTCGCATTCGCCATGCCTGAGACTCCTCGCTGAACATCACCGCCCGGACCACCTCACTCCAACCCACCTCAACAAAAAGGGCGAGGGCCACCGCGTGACCCCTTTGACCAGCCGAAACTTCATCATTGGTTGTTCCACGGGGATTACCGATACCCCTGGCCCTTCATGAGATCGAATTCTCGGACTTCACGGTGGCCACCATTGAATGCTTTAATACTATCTATGTTCACAGAATTGGGTTCGTTCTCGCATAATTCGCATTTCGCGGCTGGCGGCGACTCGGTTGATGACTTGGTATCAAGGCTGGTCGGCGCGAGTGGCTCGACGGGTTGAAAAACGACCGAGGGTGGGGACGCTGGCGTCCACACCCTGCTTGACGGCATGGAACCGCGACCGATCCTTGCTTTCCTCGGTCCGCAGTCCAGTGCTTTTTTGAGCGTTCCGTGGATTGGCGTCAATCAGGCTGGGAGTGGCCATGGTGAATGATCTCAATTTCTCAAGCAATCGCTGAATCGTCAG
>JBIOJM010000592.1:0-3063 GCA_044450785.1 Isosphaerales bacterium | reverse complement strand
GTCATCACCACCGGGGCCACGCGCGGACTTCTACACCCGGCTAAACCTCTGACAGGGGTTCGCAGGACACGCGGGCGGGTTCTGCATTCTTCTGCATTCCCCGAAACAGCAATGCAGAAAATCTGCATTTTCTCGCATGTTCTCGCAAGCGAGCGCATCCGCTTGCAAAGAGCGACCCGACGCCGTAAACTATTACGCAGAATGGGAGATTGGCACTTTTCGGCAGGGCTTACTGCGGCTTCTCACACGGTAGAAGTCACTGGTTCGAATCCAGTAGCGCCCAATGACTTACGGCGACGAGTGCTCACTAGAATGCACACTTCGTCGCCGACCCGGCTTCCCGGGAAGCCCGGCCCGTAAGAAAAGCCCTCCCCCCGCGGCAACGGGGGGAAGGGCTACACGAGCACGGAAAACCACCTCTCGCACTTCGTGTTTCCAAGCTGCTTAGGACCCGGAGGGCATTTCCGTGCCACGCGAACCGCACGCCTGGTTCCGCCAGCAGACCGGCTGTTAGATGACCACCATCAACCGCCAGAAGATCAAGCTCATCAAAGGCAAGGAGAAGAAGGCCGAAGCGGCGAAGAAGCTCCGCGAGTTGCGGACGCACCGCGACCTGAACCCCACCCCCGGAAACGCCGTACCATGCGGCCAGCCTGAAAAAGATCAAAGAGGAGATCGCCGGCAAAGCGGGAGTCGCGGAAAACGGCGTTGCGGATTGCTTGCAGAAAGCCTACTCCCCGAACGAGACGACGCTCTACGACCGGCTGCGCCAACTGTTCGCGGCGATGGACAAAGGCGACCCGATCCTCAACGTCCCGACCTACAACGGCGGCTTATTCAACACGATGCCGGACAAATCGGATCGGCGGGACCAGCGCATCTCCCGCTTCCTCCTGGACCACTGCACGGCAAGCGACCCGATGCAGCCGAACACCGGGTCGATGACCTGTTCTTCTTCGTCGAGCCGGAGGGCACCAAGGACGTCGTCCTGTTGGGGTGCAGTACCTGCTTTGCGCTAGGCGGCGGGGCGATAGCGGTTTTGCCCAGTCTCGCTGGCTTCCCGGCGCTTCCAGTAGGCTCCCATGATATCGCCATCGCTGAGGTAATCCGCCCGCAGTTGCAAGAGTTCCTCGGCACCGGCTTCATTCCAGAACTTCTCTGTCCCTTTGACGCGGTGGTTGATCTGCTTCACCGCGCTCTCCACGTAGCTCGACGTGATGGGCAAACCCTGACGGCGATAGTCCGCGTATCGCATCCGCTCCTTGTTGTTCTGCAAGTAGGTCAACGCCCGTGCTACCACGGCACGCGGACTCGCCTCGGGCTCGTCCTTCGTCGGCATCCCCAGTTCGGCTTGGCGAACTGCCAAGTCCGCGATCACCTTCGCCACATCGCCGGACCACACCCATTGAATCCAGCACTCATACACCGCCCAGCCCTCTTTGAAGTCGCGACCCGCCATGGCCGACGCGAACACATAAGACAACCCATGGATGAAATCCAAGATCGGCACGAACGACGAAAACAACTGCCGATGCACGGTCCAGTTATTCTCCGCGCCGTCGGCGACGAAGGCCTTGCGGGACGCGGCGAAAAAGCCCAACGCCCACGCCGCCGCTGCTACCATCGGCCCAAACTGCTCCCAGGGACGCCGCGTCGCCAGCAACTGCTTGGCCTGCACCTCCGGTGGCTGCCAGCGCGCTTCGTTAGCACGCAACGCCTCGACGTCGGCGTCGGGATCCGCCGCTGCCTTGGCCGCTTCCTCCCGCGGCGGCGCCCGCTTTTTTAACTCGCGCACCAGTTGGCTCATGCGGGCCGGATGCAGGAACGTCTTGGGGATGTGCGGACACGGATCCTGCGCCGACTCCTGGCTCTGCATCGTCAAAAGCAGGCCAATCTTGTCTTCACGCCAGAATCTTCCCCGGCGTTCCTCGTCTTCTTCCTCAGCCCCAGCCGCTGCCACGGCGGCCGCGCTTGCAGGCACCTGCGCCACGCCCGCTGCTGACGGTGCTGGGTCTGGCCCAGGCGAAGTGGGGACCGTTGGGCTCGCCACGGTCGCTGTCGCGACGACATCGGGTTGGGGCACGGTTTCGCTGGCAGTCGCCTTCGCCTGCGCCGCCGTGGCACCCGGGGGCCGTTCGAAGATTTGGACGCGGCCGCCATCGACGCTGACCGTAGCCACCGCTGGCGGCACCACGCCCACCGGGGCCGACTTCCGCTCGACCAGCGGCAACGCCTGATAGGCGGACACGGCGGCATCGCGCTCGTCCACACGCTCGTCACCGATACGCTTGCACAGGCGGCGAACCTGCTTGTCGGAAACGTCGAGTTCCGCGAGGTGGTCGAGGGCGCCTTCGGCCTGCTGGTAGGAGGTGTTGTTGCTGCCGGCGTAGACGATCTTGGCCAGCACGGCGTTACTGTACTCCGAGCGATCAAGGCCGAGACTCTTGGACTGAGGGAAAAAAAGCCTGCCGGCACTTGCGGCAGTAATGTTTGGGTTCTTGCCATTGGGCCTCGCCGCCACGCGTTTGCATCAGGCGGGGCTCGGTCGGATCATCGGGATCGGGAGGGATGGCTTGGCCACAGCCGGAGCAGTGCTGGAAGGTGGACGGGCGTTCCTCGGCCGGGGTAGCGGCTTGGCGTTCGAGGCCGAGTTCCAGCATCTTCTCAGCGAGAACATCGCGAATGTCGACGACCAGGTCTTCGAGTTCCGTCAGCCTCGTGCCCCATTTGGGGCCCTTGGGTCCCCAGAGCTTGTCGGCCAGGTTTTTGGCGACGCCCTCGACGTAAGCGCGTACTTCTTCTACTTCCTGACTCCTCTTTTTGTTGCGTGCCATCCCTGGCTCCTGCTTGAAGTTGCGGCGAACTCTCGGACGAACTTATCGAGGGAGTCTACCAGAACTGGCAGCTGCCAGGCAAACCATGTACTGCACCCGGAACCCGGGGCCAGGCCGCTTTACGATTGACCCGCCGCCCTTCCCGCCCTTATAGTTGGGTAAATGGCGGCTTCACAGGATTCCGAAAGGGGTGGCCTGGTGTCCAGGAACGATACGCGCGACCAACCGC
>JBIOJM010000591.1:0-3073 GCA_044450785.1 Isosphaerales bacterium | reverse complement strand
CCCCAAGGGTCCGCTGCCCGAGGGCTCGGCGCTCTTTACGCGGGAGCCGGGACTTACAACGAGAGGACGGCAATCGCCAGATCGATCAACGTCGATACCTGGACGCGCTGGAATCAGTATTTGTACCTTTCGAACGAGGAGGCCACTCGAAAGTACCTCGCGAAAAAGAACGCCGACGTGCAGAAAAACAAGGACGGCTACAACGCGATCATCAAACGGCTGCAGGATAATCCGAGCGCGAAGGACGTGGACGACGGCGACGCGCTCAATGCCGCGCTCGACCAGCTCAGCGACCCGCGGATACAGGGTTCTTCCTTGCGAATCGCCTCCACGCCGATCGACGCCAAGGTCATCGCGGAGATTCCGTTCCGCTATGCCTCCGAGGGTGTGAGCATCATCCTGAGCCAGGTGAAAGGCGCGACCAAATGGCCCACGGCGCTCGAGGGGCCGCAGTTCGCCGGCGACAGGAAGTTGTTCGAGGAAGTCGCCGAACAGGCGCGAAAGGAAGACGAAGACGGAGACATTTCTCCGGAAACGCTCGCCAAGGCCCATGGCCTGGTCAGTAGTCTCCGCGCCAAGCTCGAATCATCGCCACTGCCGGACTCCAGGGAGAACCAGGCCGGCCTGAAATTCGTGAAGACCCTGGCGGGCCTGGTCCGTCTGCTGGAAAAGCCGGATACGCGCGAAGCCCTCGATCAGCTTCGGATGGTCAAGAACACGACGGTTGGCAACCTGATCGGGTTCATGCACGTCTACAACCTCAGGTTTGGTGCGGCGGCCACCGCCCGTCAACGCATCATCTACGAGCAAATCTACCCCGTGCTCGACCAGGCCCGCGACCGCGTCATGAGCGAGGCCAAGCTCGACAATACACCGAAGGCCGAGCCCGGCCACGTCGGCGACTTCTTCAGCAAGATGGACCTCGATCAGCTCGAGGGCAAGTCCAAGAAAGCCGCGCCGAAGCCCCCAAATCCCGAGTGAAAAAAAAGGATGAAGGATGAAGGATGAATAAGACGTGCATTCATTATCCTTCCTCCTTCATTCTTATTAGCGAGATCAAAACCCAGCAGCAGGCCGGGAGGCTCGACCTAGTTGCCGGCGAGCTGCGGCATTCAACCATTAGTCGGCAGGTCGCGAAAGGCGAATGCCAGAAAAGCCAGCGTGATGGTGGCGGCCCCGATTCCGGCAAGGATCTCGATGCGGGAGCCGAACAACTCGGGGCTGGCCACCAGCTCGACGGGGTTGTAGGCCTTGAAAATCGAAATGCGTTCGAGTAAAGGCTTCCACCACGTGTCTTGCAGCGCGGGGGCTATCGAGGCCCAAAAGGCGATGTAGCCGCCCAGGGTCAGGACAGACCCAATCGAGGTGGGACGCCAGCGGACGTGGTCGAGCGCGGACGCCAGGAGGGTGTATCCGTACATCGGCAACCCCAGGGCGGCGAGATTGAGGGCGGGCCGAATGAGGATCCACGTGCTGGGCGGCTCGCGCAGGACGTTGTACCGCACGCCGATCAGGGTGCCGGCCAGCAAGGCAGCCGCCAGGATCGCCAGCCCCGAAAGCGCCACGAACACCTGAGCGGCGAGATAAGCCCAACGTGCCACGGGACGAGACAGGATCAGGTCCATCGTACCGCGCTCGACTTCGGCGGCAACCGCGGCCGACCCCCGGCTGATCGGCCAGAACGAGATCAACAACACAATCAACGGATGGTTCCAGCCCACCAGCAACAGCTCGATCGACGCGGGCTTCTCAGCGACTCCCAAGTACCTCATGAACTGAATCCGCCCCCTTCCCTCACCGGACTCGAGCTGGCGCAGGAAGTCGGCCTCGTTGTACGACGTGAAGAAGACGAACAACCAGCCCAGGCTGAAGAGGGCAGCGGCGGAGAACAGCAGCGTGTACTTCGATTCCACAATTTGCTTGCGGAATAGCGCCCAGAACGGCGTCATACGGGCACCTCCTCATCGGGGATGTTCGGGCCATGAAACTGATCGTAGAGAGTGCGCAGGTCCTCGGTGCCGATGGCGATGTCCTGGACGGGCGCCGACCCCAGCCACCGCAAGAGGGGCGAAAGCTCGCCGCGGTGTTCCAGCAGGATCGCGCCGTCGTTTCGCTCGCGGATCGACAGCTCAAGCTCCTGGGGCAAATCGGGCTCGAGGCCCCCCTCGAACCGGATGAGGAGCATGCGGAGCTTGCGGCGCGAATGCATATCCTCGACGTGCATCAGCCGCCCCCTGCGCAGGATCGCCACCCGGTCGGCGACCTGCTCGACTTCCGCCAGGACGTGACCGGAAAAGATGACGGTCTGACCTTGGGAGCGGGCCTCCTGGACCAGGCCCAGGACGATCCCGCGAGCCGACGGGTCCAGCGCCGAGGTCGGCTCATCCAGGATCAACGTATCGACCGGATCGGCGAAGATCTGGGCCACGGCGAGCTTCTGCTTCATGCCGGTGGAGTAGGTCCGGATCTTGCGCTTCAGGTTCAGCTTCATGATGCGTTCGGCGATGGCGATCGCACGATCGAGCCCCGCCCCACCCCGGAGGTCAGAGAGCAGCCTGAGCGTCCCCAGCCCGGTCAACGATCCATACATCCTCAGCTCGCCCGGGAGATAGGAAACGAGGCGGCGGACATCGAGACTGTGGCGCCAGGTGTCAAATCCGGCCACCATCGCCCGGCCCGAAGTGGGCCGCAACAGACCGAGCAACAGCCGGATCGTGGTCGTCTTCCCCGAGCCGTTCGGGCCCAGAAGACCGAAGACCTCTCCACGACGAATATCCAGTGATAACGCCTGGAGTGCGACAACCCGGCCGTAGACCTTCGTTAATTCCTCGGTCACGATCAGTGCTCTACTGTCCATGTCCGACGGCCCTCGTTGAGCGTCAACTTTTCAGAAGAAAAAGAGGAGTCTGACGGTGCGCCCGCCGATCCTGTTTGCAGTGAATCATTCCTAATTAGGCACGTCGAACTGGTGTTGTTTGGCGTTCACGAGCAATCAACTCATGGATGGATCCAAACGAGCGGGAATTCCGGGGGGGGCCAAGGGGCAATACCGTTGAATTAGCGTCAATTACTG
>JBIOJM010000590.1:0-3093 GCA_044450785.1 Isosphaerales bacterium | reverse complement strand
TAGCGACACTCCGCCGAGGAGTTCTCGTCACTCGATAAAACTGATGACGAATTCAATTGACCTGTCGGTCTTGATTCCGGTGTTCAATGAGGTGAGCAACGTCGAGCCGCTTCATGCCGAGCTCGACGCCGTGTTGCGCCCGCTCGGGCTGCGCTATGAGCTGATTTTCGTCGACGATGGCTCGACGGACGGTACGACCGCGCGGCTCGAGGCGATCCAGCGGAGCGACCCCGAGCACGCGCGGGTCATTCTCCTGAGGCACAACTGCGGACAGACCGCGGCCTTGACGGCCGCGCTCGACCAGGCGCGGGGCGAGATCCTCGTACCCATCGACGGGGACCGTCAGAATGACCCGGCCGACATCCCCCGGCTGCTCAGCCAGCTCGAGGCCGGCTACGACGTGGTCTCGGGCTGGCGCAAGCATCGCCACGACGCCTTCGTCTCGCGAAAGGTCCCCTCCTGGGTCGCCAACCGCCTGGTTGCGCGGCTCTGCGGGGTCCCGCTGCACGACTTCGGCTGCACCTTGAAGGCGTACCGCCGCCGCGTGCTCGAAGGCGTGCGGCTTTACGGCGAGATGCACCGGTTCATCCCCATCTTTGCGGCCTGGCAAGGCGCACGGGTCATCGAGCTGGTGGTCAATCACCGCCCGCGCACCGCGGGGCGGACCAAGTACGGCCTGGGCCGCACCTTCAACGTCGTCCTGGATCTGATCCTGATCCGCTTCCTTCAGCGCTACGCGCAACGGCCCCTCCATTTCTTTGGCCGGTTCGGGTTGTGGTCGTTCGCCGTGGGTTCGCTGTCGTTCGTGGCGATGCTCTACTTCAAGTACCTTTTCCCGTGGCCCTACCTCTGGTGGGGCGGCGACCTCAAGCCCAAGCCGTTCGTGGAAACCCCCCTGCCCGCCTTGACGGTCATGTTCTTCCTGGCCGGCGGCATGAGTATCCTCCTGGGCATCCAGTCCGAGATCATCATGCGGATCTACTACGAGTCGCAATCTAAGCCCACTTACCTTCTCGGCGAGATTCGCCAGGGGACGAATTCCGCGCTGGACGTCGAGTACCCGGACTGCGATGGGGAGCCCATGGCTGACAACACCTTGCAGTTCGAGTGGATTGCGACCTTGAAAGGGGGCCTCGACGCGGTCTTTCGTGATGATCCGAACGTGTTCGTGGCCGGCGCCTTGTTGTGGTACCCCGTGCAAGGAGACAACAAGACCCGATCCGCGCCCGATACGATGGTGGTGTTTGGCCGGCCCAAGGGGTATCGGGGGTCTTACAAGCAATGGGCAGAAGCGGACATTGGTCCCCAGGTCGTCTTCGAGGTGCTCTCGCCGGGGAACCGGCCGGACGAGCTGGAGCGAAAGTTTGATTTCTACCAGCGTTACGGTGTCGAGGAGTATTATCAGTACGACCTGGACCGGAACCTGTTCCGAGGATGGATGCGCCGGGGCGAAGCGTTGGAGCCGATCGCGATGGGGCGGTCGTGGCAAAGTCCCCGGCTTGAAGTCCGGTTTGAACTGGGAGACGAGCTGGAGGTCTACGGACGCGACGGGAAACGGTTCGCTCCCTACGTCGAGGTCGCTCGTCAACGGGACGAGGAACAGAGAGAGAAAGAGGCGGCGCAGCGTGCCTGGGAAGCCGCCGAACGTGCGAGGGACGACGCCGAACGTGCAAAGGAGACAATGGAGCACGAGAAAGAAGCCGCCCAATCCCATGTTGAACGGTTGGCGGCGCAGCTTCGGGCGCTGGGAATCGAGCCGTCAGAGTGATTCCGCAGCGGAGCGCGGTCGGCGCAGTCTTGCCCCATTCCTCTTTCTTGGCTCCCCGGGGCGCGCGTCGACATTCAATCCGCAGTCTCGGCGGCTTGCGCTTCGGTCGCTGACCCGTACCATTCCAGCCCGCCGGGAAGCGATTCGGCGGCGTATTCCAGATGAATCACGCGTCGATGTCCTGGTCCCGTCCCCGATGCCGAGGCGTGCAGGAGCAGGGGTCGCATGACCACGGCCCCGCCCGCGGGAACGAGACAATCGACGGCCCGCTCGCCCGCGCGTCCCGACCACAACGCGACATCCCCCGCGTCGAGCCTGCCCGCGGCATGTGAGGCGGGGAGCACGCGCAGCGGTCCGCTCTCGCGTCCGCAGTCGTCGAGATGGAGGCGAATCGTCACCATCCGCGCCAGCAACTCGGCAGGGGCTTGAACGTGCGGAATCCCCGCCTTCTTCGTCCAGCGACCGAAGCCGCACACGTCGCGCCGGGTTCGGACGGCTATCGTCAGATCCTGATGCCAGGGAAGGTTCCAGTTGGTGGTCAGAGTCTTGTCGAAAAAGAGCCCACGCACAGCGAATGCACCTGCGCCCAGGACGGCCTGAGCGATCTCGAGTAGCTCTGGCGACTGCGCCAAGCGGCGAATCGCGGGGATCCGCCAGATCAAGTCGCGCACGCCGTAGACTTCGCCCCCGCGATCGAGCACCCCGGCCTCGCCAGCCGGGGAGCACAGCCTGGTTACCTTGATCAATTCCGCCACCTGATCGAATGTGAGGACGCGGTGGATGATCGCGAACCCCATGCGATCGAAGGATTCCCGCCACGCTCCGCTCGATTTCGGTGTCAGGGCCATTCCGACAGGACTCCGGAAGGTTGCAATCGAGGAGTGATGAACGGGCATCACTTTCGACCTCGCGTGAGGGGTGGATTCTCGGCAAAAAACGAAACAACCGCCAGCCGGCTCGATCCAGATTATTGCTTCTGCGGACGGAACCGTTCAGTCCCCTAACGGCATCGATTGTGCTGGCGTGAAGCTGGCGATCCTGGGCCGGCCAGGGGATCACCTGTCTGTCGTAAAGCACCGCCATCCGAAGCAGTCCATTGCGTACCCCGAGCCGACATTGATCGGAAAGCACTAAGCGAATTCCGCCCCGCGACGGGACCAGACCGTTGCAAAGCTCGGAACCTGGTGCGACCGACGACTGATGTTCGTCTGAGCCGGATATCGGATCGCGAAGGCACGGGATTCCCAGGGAGGGCCAGGCTGGGGCCGTGAAAAGTTAGTCTTGAACTGGCGTTGACGCCTCGTTCGAGTGCGTCCGTCGCAGCC
>JBIOJM010000589.1:0-3117 GCA_044450785.1 Isosphaerales bacterium | reverse complement strand
CGCCTTGAGTATTCGATCCGAGGGCAGGGCCGCCGAGCGGCAGGTCGGTGGGCAAGGTGGTCAGATTGACCTGGACGGGGCTCGACGGTGAAGAACCCCATGCCGAAGAAAAGACGCCATTGGAGATCCCCGGGAGGGACGCGCTGGCGTTCGGCCCGGTCGAGCCCACTGTCAATGCGACCACGCCCGCGATCGGGTTGGCCCTGGCCGCGGAGCTCAGCGCGGCGGTGAGGGCCAGGCAACAGACGACCGTCACAATCCGGCGGGGCCGGTCGCGCCCCGATCGATGAACCGCCCGCGCGGGCCCTGAATGTCTCTTCGCCACGGCGAGTGCCTCCCTGTCCTGGCCGATCGTCCCTTCCAGCAAAACCGCGGGACATTAGCACAAGAACAAGGAGACCACAAGGCCAGGCTCGCGTCCTCTGGTGAAGGGCGGGGCCGGGCGGTTGACCTGACGGAAGCCCTTGGTTCACCTGGAGATTCAGTAGTTCCAAATTCCGCGTGCCGGCTGTTTACATCGCAAGCTCATATTCTACATCCTTTTCGGTAAATGTGACGTCGTCGCACCCGAACGCTTCCTCGACCACATGCAGTAGCCACAGCAGCAGCGTCTCCCACCTCAGTCGCTCCAGCAGGATCAGCCGACCGCCGCGCCGCGGCATCGCGAGGACCGCGTAATGCAGCCACACCCAGAGATTTCGCAGCACCAGCGCGATCCCCACGTACAGCAACCGCACCTCCGGCCGACGCGTTGTGGTCCGGATCCGTCCCTCGTGCATCTGCCGGTAGCTCGACTCGATCCCAAAGCGCAGCCGGTAGGTCGTGAACACCGCGTCCGGCGACGCCGGTTGATAGCCCCAGTAGGCATAGATCAGTGTCTGACGGCCGTGCTTCTTCCACTGACCCCGGTAGTTGCGGCACTTCACGCAGATCGACACTTTCGCTGTCCGCTTCTTCGCGTCGGCCAGGGTGTACTCGGACCAGCCGCTCTTCTTCCAGGTCCGGAAGACGTAGCTGCCGGTGGGACCACCTGGTTGCTTGGGCGAACGGCCGTGGCAGACCACCGGCATCAGGAACGGCCGCCGCGCTGTTTGGAGGTAGCGGACCACCGCCACGCTGTAGAACCCGCGATCGAGCAAGAGTAACCGGGGCCGGATCCCGATCCGTGCCGCCTGCTGGAGCAGACGTTGAACCACGTCCTTGAGCGGCGCGCCTTTGGTCACGCCGGTCAGAGCGACGGTGTACCGCTGCCCGTGCTTGACCACGTAGGCCGAGGCGTAGGCGTGGAAGTGACTGGTGCCGTCTTTGGCCTGGCCCCGGTAGATCTCGTTGAGGTCGCGGAACGGTTTGCCATGGTAGGGGATCAAGGTCAGGTCGATGGCCAGTCGCTGGAGTTGCCTGCGGAGCGTCCTGGGTATGTACCCGGCCAGTGCGGCGTTGAGTTGTCGCTGCAACGTGGCGTAGTCGGGGAGCGTGGCGAGGAGCGCCTTGCGTGCCGTCTCGTCGGAGGGGCCGTCGCGGAGGCGCTGGCAGGCGTCGGACAGCGAGGTGATGCGGGCGGCGGCGGCCAGCAGGAGCGACCAGAGGACCTGAGTCGAGACCTTGCGTTTGTAGTCCTTGAACTTGAGGTGGGCCTGCAGGTGCTCGGCGGCGAGGCGATGGACGTGGTTGCGGTTGAGGATACGATGGGGTGGGCGCATGGCTCCCTCCGGTGTGGGTTCCGTTCAGGGGGATTGCAAAGTGATCCCCGCTTTGATTAGCATCCGGCATAACCCTTGAGTCCAGCACCTTTTGAGGCTCGGTCACGGATGACCCCACAGATCACCTGCCTATTCGACGCCTTTTGCCGGATCGACGACCCTCGAAAGGCTCGCGGGATCCGCCACCCGTACCATTCCTTGCTGGCCTTGACGTTCCTCGGTTTGCTCTGTCGACAGACCGACATGGCCAGCCTCCAACGCTGGGCCGCGGATCATTGGAAGATCCTCAAAGAGCCACTGGGCTTCACCCGGAAGAAGCCCCCGCACGCCACGACCATCAGCCGCGCCGTTGCCAAGTTCTCCCTGGAGCAGTTCCGCGCCGTGTTCGCGCGTTGGGTCGTCTCGATCACTGGGCCGCTGGCGGCCGTCACGGCGGCCGTCGACGGCAAGACCAGTAAACAGGGGCATGACGCCGACGGCGAGCCGATCCACATGCTCAACATTTTCGCCCACGAGTTGGGCCTCTGTCTGGCTCAATTCCCCGTCACCGCCGGCAAGCCGACCGAGCCGCAGGCGCTGAAGCACGCCCTCAAGGAATTGCTCGATCATTACCCGTTCATCCGACTATTCACCGGCGACGCCCTCTTCACTCAGAGGCCCTTGGCCCATGTCTTGCTGGAAGCGGACCGCGACTTTTTGTTCGCGGTCAAGGACAACCAGCCCGAGTTGCTGGAGGCGATCCTGACCAGCTTCCGCGACGCCGCCGTGCGGGAGCCCGACGCGAAGTCGGTCGAAAAAAAAGTGACGAAATCCACACCCGACAGCTCTGGGCGATCGAAGGCGAGGAGGTCGACTACATCCGCGAGACGACTGGGTTCCCGGGCATCGAGATGATTCTCCAGGTCGATAGCGAGGTCAAGAAGCCCGGCGTCGAGACGGTCCTGGAGACGCGTTACTTCGTCGCCAGCCTCGCAGCCGACGAGGCGAGCCCGAAGCGACTGATGGGAGCGGTTCGCGGCCACTGGGGAGTCGAGAACCGACTGCATTTCATCAAGGACCGCTGGTGGGATGAAGACCGCCAGTGGAGTACTCGGCCGGGGTTGGCGGAACGCCTGGCCGCACTCCGAGACGGAGCGTTAGCGGCCCTCCGCGTGATGCCCGGCTTACCCGAAGACCTTCCCATCCGCGGCCGAGCAGATCACCTGAGCCGGAGTCTCCGCAAGGCACTGAAGTTCATCGGAGCCTTGAAGTAGGGACTTTGCAATCCTCCTGGGGTTCCGTTCCTTAAACCCATTGTCCGGTGGGGCCTTGCGCTCATCTACATCTGCCTCCAGGAAGGTCCGCCGTTCTTGGAACTACTGAGTCTATGAGTCCCCCCACTTGACTTCCGCAAAAAGTGACGGTCGGTCAGACCTCG
>JBIOJM010000588.1:0-3163 GCA_044450785.1 Isosphaerales bacterium | reverse complement strand
GTCGCCACACCGGCCGAAGCCGAAGACGCCCGCCGCGTCGTGAGCGAGTTCTCGGGCAAGGGCGTCGACATCATCAACCATCTGCAGATCACGGCGCCCAACCAGGTGAATCTGCGGGTGAAGGTGGCGGAAGTCTCGCGCTCGGTCGTGCGCAACCTGGGCATCGATTGGAGTACGGCATTCAACATCGGCGGATTCACCTTCTCCGCCATCACCGCGGGCGCGTCGCTCCCCCTTGCATTGGCTGGCGCAAGTGTTGCGACCCCTGGCACTCCGAACCAAGTGCTAATCGGCAATGGTAGTACTTCAGCCCTCATCAACGCTCTGGCTACCGAAGGCTTGGTGACGCTGCTCGCCGAACCGAATCTGACCGCGGTGTCTGGGGAAACGGCAACTTTCCTCGCAGGTGGGCAGTTCCCCATCCCCGTGCCCCAATCCTCGGGCGGCGGCGGCAGCGTCGTCACCATCGAGTTCAAAAACTTTGGCGTCAGCCTCGGCTTCACCCCCACGATCATCGGCGGCGGCAGGATCAGCCTCAAGGTCGCACCCGACGTAACCCAGTTGGACTTCACCCACACAGTTACGATCGCGGGCAGCGTCATTCCCTCATTCATCGAGCGCAATGCGAACACGACCGTCGAGCTGGCCAGCGGGCAGAGCTTCGCTATCGGGGGCCTGATCCAGAATACCGGCAATCTTTCAAACCAGTCAGTACCTGGGCTCGGCGACATCCCGGTCCTCGGCGAGCTGTTCAAGTCCGATCAGTTCACGCATGACGAGTCCGAACTGGTCATCATCGTCACGCCCTATATCGTGACGCCGGTGTCCGGAAAGCTGGCGGCGCCGACCGACGCCCTTATGGGTCCATCCGGCGGAGGATTCGTCGACGCGCCCCATCCCCTGGCCGCACCGGTTGGTAGCGGGACAGGCTCATTGGTGCCACAAGGTCAGATGGGCGGTCTTGCCGGTCCCGCCGGCTTTGGAGTGGAGTGATGGCCATGCAGAATATTCGTCTCCTGGTAACTGCGGCCGTCGTACTTGTCTTCGGGCTCGCCGGCTGCGACTCGATGCCCCGGCAAGTCAGCTACGCGACCTGGAAGCAGCCTTTGCCCCGGGTGGAACCGCAGGCGACTGTCACGCCAGTGCGCTTGGACGTGCACTTCGCTCCAGATGAGGGTGCCCTCAATCCCGACGACCAGTCGGCCATAGACGGATTCCTGGCGCACAATCAGATCACCACCGGCAACTCGGTCGCCCTCGTGGTGGCTCCCCCCGGACCCGGCGAAGGCAAGCTCACGGCCAGCCGGGTGAGCGCCGTGCAGCAGAACTTGGAGAGCCGGGGTATCATGGTTCAATCGGTGCTGGCCGTGCAAAGCGCCGAGCCCGGCACGGTCAGCGTCCTCGGCCAGGCGACAAAGGTTCAACTCCCTGCCTGCGCCGGCTACAACGCGCCTATCCCGCTCGACAATGAGTACCAGCCGGTCATGCTACCAGGTTGCTACAGCACCATGGATCTGGATCTGATGGTAGCCAACCCAGCCGACTTGGTCCAGGGTCGCCAGCTGCCCCCTGCGGACGCGGAGTATTCAGCGCAATTCGTAGCCAAGTATCGTGCAGGAGCCGCGACAGCCGCTAGCGCTCCATCGACGACCTCGGTCAGTTCCGGTTCCGGGAGCGGTCAGTGAACGAACTTGCCAAGCAGGTTCAGCCAGCGAGTGCCGCGGCACCGAAGGATGCCGCAGGTGCCGCGGGCGGCGCTACGACCGGCTGCGTGGCCTTCATCGTGGACGATGAGACGAGGAAGACTGTCCAGGCCGTCTGCCAGTCGCGCCAAAGCCGGCTGGTAGTCCGGGAAGGCGGCAGCCGGGACGCCTTGGAGTACGCCACCAAATATACACTGCCCGGCCTATTGATCGTGGACGTGTCCGACGGGGAGCGGCCGTTGGACGCCTTGTTGCCCCTTCTCGCGGCCGGCGGAGAAAGCACGCGGATCATCGCCGTCGGAACGACGAACGACGTTGCCCTTTACCGAGAGATGACCGAATCGGGCGTCGTCGACTATCTGGTGAAACCGGTGACCGACCGCGCCCTGCTTGCCGCCGTTCAGCAGGCGGAATCGGGCTCCGCTACCAAGGGCTCGGCTGCTGCCGCGATCGAACGCAGCCGGCTCGTCGCCGTGGTCGGGACCCGCGGAGGGGCGGGCGCCAGCACGGTGGCGACGAACCTCGCTTGGCTGCTGGCGGAGCAGTTCAAGCGGAAGACGACGCTGGTCGATCTGGACCTGCAGTTCGGCACGGCGTCGCTCGCCTTCGACGTCGAGCCATCGCGGGGCCTGCGCGAAGCGCTGGAACAGCCGAACCGAATCGACAGCTTGCTCGTCAGCAGCGCGGGAACGAAGGTCACGGATCGCTTGAGCATCCTGGCGGCGGAGGAGTCCCACGAGGAGGACGTGCGCGCGGACCCGACGGCCATCACCCTCCTCCTCGACGAGCTGGGCCGGCAAGGCGATTTCACCATCGTCGACGTCCCGTTGCATCCGGCCACCTATCGCACGAAGGTGCTGCCGACGGCGCGCGACATCATCATCGTTACCGATCTCTCGCTGGCGGGCTTGCGCGATTGCATCCGGCTCTGCTCCCAGGCGCAGCAGCTCTCGCCCAGCGCGCGCCTGATCGTGGTGGCGAGCCGCGTCGGCTCCAGGGCCACCGGGGTTTCCCAGCGGGAATTCGAGAAGGCGCTCGGCCACAAGATAGCGCACCAGCTTCCAGAGGACGCCAAGGCCTCGTCTTCCTCGGCGGTCAGCGGGAAGCCGCTGGCGGTCGCGGCAAAATCTAGCAAGCTCACGATAGGCCTGCGCCATCTGGCAGAGCAGATCAATTCAACCAAGCCTAAGGGCCATGAGCCAACCCGTTCCCGGTTCTTCTGGTTCAGCAAGGAATAGTCGGCGATGAGCGTCGTGGATCCGACCCCAGGTACTGTGGCGCCTGCGAATGCGCAAGGCACCGACAAGGAGGTCGGCCAGATTGCGGATCGTCTCTGGCCGACGGTGTCGCGGGCCTTCGCCGGACAGCGCCTCGACTTCCTCTCGAAATCCGCCATCGCCGCCCGCATCGGCATGATTGTCGCCGATCTTCCCGACGGCTCCGGTCAGCCGCTCGGGATG
>JBIOJM010000587.1:0-3208 GCA_044450785.1 Isosphaerales bacterium | reverse complement strand
GGATCGAGACCGCGACGGATGCGCCTCCTGCCCAGCCTCTGTCAGGTTCCGATCATCATCCTCTGGGGAAGATCTCGGACGGGTCAGAGGTCGAGACGCCTTGATCACTCATCGCCGGATGCGCTTGAGCGGACCACTGCCCCAATTCGTTCAGTTTGAAGAACCAAGATCGGTCAGTGACTCCTGACCCTCGTCCCTGGGCAGGTGGAGGCAAGTTGCCTGGGCTGGGAGCGAAACGTGAGGCCCGTTGAAGAGGGGCCGGCTTTCCCGGGTCGACGTCAAGACGTGCGACCAGACCGGGTCCAGGCTGTTCTCGGAGATCGCACCATTCACCGATCGCTCTTCACGCAGGTCGTCAAGACCCGCATGTACTACGTCGGAGCCCATCCCCACGGCCGGAGCCACGGGCAGTGCTGCGATCGGCAGGTCGCTCGCCAAAGGTTCTTCGCTGCCGAGGATTTCCAGAAAGGTCGCGACGACTTCGGGGTCGAAGATTACTCCGGCATTCTCTCTCAGGTAGGAGCGGACCCGCTCGCCCTCCCAACGGAGGCGGTAGGGACGGTCGCTGATGAGCGCGTCCCAGACATCGACCGCCGTGAAGATCCTCGCGGCGCGGGGAATTTCTTCGCCTTTCAGCCCCCGAGGATAGCCCTTGCCGTCCCATCGCTCGTGATGGCAATACGGTATCTGGAGCGACGATCGGAGATAGGCGATCGGCTCGAGCATCGAGCGGGCGTTTTCCGGATGCCGGCGCATGATTTCCCACTCGGACTCGGACAGTGGCCCGGCTTTCCTGAGAATCGAATCGGGGATGGCGATCTTGCCGATGTCGTGGAGCAGGGCTCCGCGGTAGATGTGAACCAGCTCGTCGGGCTCGAACCGCAGCGCCCGGGCCAGTCGCACGGTCATCTCGGCAACGCGCAGGGAGTGGCCTTCGAGCTCGTGCTCGCGCAGGTCGACGGCTCGGACCCACCCTTGCAGCGTCGCTTCGTAGGCGTCCTGCAACAAACTCAACGCTCGCTGGAGCTTGCGAAAGCGGTTCAAGCGGATGATGGTGCGAATCCGCGTGCGCAACTCGATCCGGTCGAAGGGTTTGATCATGTAGTCATGTAAGTATTCGGCAAACCCGCCTGCTTCCGTTCGGCGCGTACCCTGTCCCAGGCCGCGTCCCAGGCTGGCCGTGGGGTCTGTGATTGGAATTCCTCGTCGGAACGGGACCATGCGACGGGGCTATGATGTGTCCGGCGCCGGGCCCTCATCCTTACATCCCCACGCCCGTCTTTGCTCCGGGCTGAGGTTCCATGGCAGGAACCGGTCCACGTCTTCGATCGCGCGGCCTCCGGCCTGGGCACACGCTTCCAGGTAGGCGGTCAACCACAGTCGCGGGTTCAGGCCCCACAGGCACAGCGTCTGGAACAGCGAGAACATCATCGCCGCCAGTCGGCCGCTCCAGAGCGACCCGCTGCCGTAGTAGTTCTTCCGACCCACTACCGGCCCGCGTTCCGATCGCTCCGCCGTGTTGTTGTCCATCGGCACCTCGGGGTGCTCGACGAAGACCGTCAGGCCGGTCCAGTGGTTGCCCAGGCTCTCCAGGACCTTCCGCGGCGCCGGGTGCAGGTCCGGCGCTGCCAACTCCGCCTCGCCGCGTGCCCCGAAGGCCGTCACAGCCGCGCGCAACGCGCCGTCGGCCGTCGCGAAAGCGGCCGCGTCATCGCGCACCTCGAGACGTTGATCATTGAGTCGGTACAATTCGCCGATCCGTTCCACCCAGCCCATCGCCCAGGCTTCTTGATCCGGCCAACTCCGCGCCGTCGCCAGAAAGTCGCGCCGCACGTGCGCCCAGCAGAACGCCAGCACGATCAACCCGCTTTTGACCTTGTCGACCGCTTGGTACGCCTTGTAACGGTCCACCACCATGATCCCGGGACCCGCCACCGGCCCCAGATGCTCCTCAGGCACGTCGTGCGACCGCCCGGCCGCCAGGATGAAGATCACGACCTCGCGGGAATGAAAGACCCAGAGATACCACCGGTAGCCGACCTTCCCTTCGAGCATGACGAAGACCAGCCACCGCGTCTCGTCGGCGTGCCACAGCCTCTGCCCTTGGCTCCGCTTCACCAAGGCCTCGTACACCGGCTCCAACAGCGGCACCATCCGCTTCAGGCCGTCGGTCAAGGTGCCCAACGACAGGTCCAGGCCGTGGCTGCGCCAGTCAGCCAAGAGCCGATAGGTCGGCCGGTAGAACAGATACTTGTCCAAGAGCACCGTCACCAAGATCGAGATGCCCAGCATGCTCTTGGGAATCAGCCGGTCCGGTGGCGGGGCGGTGACGATGCCGGGATGAGCACCACACGAGCAAGTCGGTCGATAACGGCGCCGGCGAATGACTCGGCGATGGGCCCGGACATCGATCTCCAGGATGGTGGAATCCTCGGTGCCTGGGAAATCGGCGAACGGCTGACCACACCGCGAGCAGTGGCACTGGTCGGGCGGCAAGACCTTGTCTTCGACAACGTCAGGGAGGTGGGAATAATCGCGGCGCTTCGGACTGGGCCCTCCACGGCGCTGGCCGCGCGGCTGTCGTGGCGGTGAGTCGGCGTGGGGCGCATCCGAGGCCGCTGGAGCCGTTGCCGCGGAAGTCTCGGTCTTGCGCCCGAAGAGTTGCTGCTCGCGAAGCCGGAGTAGCGCCTGGAGCCGTTCGTTCTCGACTTTGAGCTGGGCCTCGCGCTGAAGGGCCCGGCCGTGCATGGCTTTCCAGTAGGCGGCTTGACGAAACGCCTCGAACTCCTGCTCTAACCGCGGGCACACCGGACAGGGGCCTTGGGGAAGCGGCGGAGCCGAACAAACCGGAGGAGGCGATGATACGGGAGACGAAGCCGGAGGCATGGGCGAACCGGTGGTGAGGCGGCCCAGTTCCGAAACGGGAACCCGCAACGGAGTGAAACAAAAAACGGAGGCTGATCCGTCGTCCATAATGGCCGAGAATAGCCACCTGATCTCGAAAATGCCAGAGCGGGAGACGGGTTTACCGAATACTTACAGCCGTGGCCGTGACCAGTGCGGCCGTGGATGATGCGGCGGCGGCACCGAAGGTCCTCGGCCAGTTAACGCGAAAATCGTTCCCTCGCTTGAGGAAGTTGTGGGCGGACACCAAGTACCACAATCACGCCCTGAACCGATGGGTCTCGAAGAACGGATGGTATGTGAT
>JBIOJM010000586.1:0-3211 GCA_044450785.1 Isosphaerales bacterium | reverse complement strand
GGAATAGGCAGGCGTGCCGAGGAAATCGCCCTCGCTGGTCAGGGTCGTCTCGGTGCCGGTGCCGGCGTCGGCGATCTTGGCGATGCCGAAGTCGAGCACCTTGAGCCGCGGCCGGGCGTCGTCGTCGACCAGCATCAGGTTCGACGGCTTGAGGTCGCGGTGGATGATCTCCTTGTCGTGGGCGTACTGAACTGCTTCGGCGCCATCGATCATCACCTGGGCCACCGAGCGGAGGTACTGGGGCGAGAGGAAGAGCTTACCATGAGCGGCGCCGGAGGGGGTCGGGGCCAACCCGATATCGGACTTGGATTCGGTGCGCTGGGACCGGTCAAGTGGTTCTCGGAAATGGGACGGGCCGTCGGCATCTGGTTGCCAAAGAGGTCCGTCGGCCCGGGCCAGATCGTCGGCGGCCGGTTGCGCTTCACCGCTCAGGCGGGATTGAGTCTCGGCGGCCAACTCGGCGAGGGTCGGCGTTCGGCCGCGGGCGCGAGACCATTCGTGCAGCTTTGCAGTCCGGACGATGTGGTTCAGGGAGGCACCGTCGATATAAGACATGGCGAAATACTGGAGTGGCCCGTCGCAGCCGGCCGCATGAATGGGCACGATGTGGGTGTGGTGGAGCTTCGCCAGCACCCTCTGCTCGCGGAGGAACCGGGCCTGGAGGCGCTGCGTCAGGTGCCGGTCCCGGCCCCGGATCGTCTTGACCGCGACCAGGCGATTGAGCGGCTCCTGGATCGCCTCGTAGATTTTCCCCATGCCGCCGCGCCCGATCTCGCGGATGATCCGGAAATCCCCCAGCTGCTCCGGTTGCGGCTCGTCGGGAGTGCCGGCGAGACCCTTGATCAAATTCGGTAACTTCGCCAGAGCCGCGAACTCGTGCGCGAGATGAGGGTGCCTTGCGACATGGTCACGGAGCACCTTCTCCCGGTCGGCCGGGTTGGATGCGCCGTCCAAATCCTTGAAGAACTCCACGATCGCGGGTTCGACAGGAATGGGACTTGAGGACGTCCCATCACGCTCGCTCTCGCTCACGGCTCCGATCCTCCTCAACCTAACAGGTCCTCGAGGAGGGGTTTCAGTCGCAGCATGGCCCGGCAGTAACGCTGCGCAGCCGTGTCCGCGTTGATCGCAAGGGCCGCGGCTACGTTCTGGTTTGACAAGCCTTTGAAGTCCCGCATCCAGATGATCTCGCGATCGGTCCAGGACAGGCGCTCGAGCGCTTGCTGCACCCGGTTTTTCAACTCTCTGCGGGCCACGGCCTCGCTCGGGCTGGTGGACGAGCCCACCAGTCCCTCCGCCATCTGCTCCGACGACCCATCGGGCCAGGGTCTCTCCGTTATATAGTTGCGGCGTGTCCGCAAATGCCGCCGACAGGCCTCAACCAAGCAGTCCCGCGCGATTCTGTAGAGCCAGTCAAACGCGGAAATCCCCGACGCCGCGAATGTGGGCCAACGCGTCATGGCCATCAGGAAGGCCTGCTGCAACACATCCTCGGCACTGATGCGGACCTTAAGCCGAGGGTCCATCCGCCAGTTCACGAGCCCCAGTAGTCGGTCGTAATTCTCCTCGAAGAGCTGTGTCAAACTCGCCATGTCGGCCACGGTTGTCGGCGCGGCCGCGCTGTCACTGGATTCGCTCATCGCTCACTCCCATCCGTCCAATCTCTCCGAGCACCCACGCGAGCCTGCGGCTCCCTTCAAGTCTAACCGATCTTCCCGGGCGAAACCTGACAGCGGGTGTGTGATATTTTCCACGACCGAACAACGGACGAACTCGGAAAAAGAGGAAGCATGCACGTCGGGGGCTCCCGCCCGACCACCGTGTTGTGACGATGCCCGTACCGAGTGGGACAGATTCTGAGCCGGGGACCCATCTAGATTATCCGGGGAAGTGTATCGGCCGACAATCGAGCGGCGGTGGAGCGTGATAGGCCACTGCAGATTTTTCGTCGCCGCTGTGTCAGCAAACGAGAGAGATCACCGGTTAGCTCAGGGAGGTAGCGGGTTTCGGAACCTCGGGTTTGTCCGAACGACACCGAAGTTCCGCATTCAATCACTCGTGGATTGTGTGGATCGAGAAAGACCCGCGGAATTGCTCCCGCGAAGGCAGGCTTCACGCGCTTACACACTGACGGTGTGACCACGCCGACGATGTCAGCACGTGAGGAACCGCATCTTGTTGTCAGTCGCTTCCCATTGCAAGACACCATCGGAGGTTAGATCCCATGCGAGGACCATCAGTCGGCTTGTGCGTGCTTTTTCTCTTCGCTCCGTTCGCGCCCGAGGCGAGTGCCCAGCCGGAATCGATCATCCGGGACAGGCAGAGCATGCGGGATCGTGAGCAGATGCATCAACAGTACCGGTTTAATCAGTTCGGTTTCGGGGAGACCCGCCGACGTCCTGGCGGGTTCCGGCGGCCGCCGGTCGGGCCGCAAGGCGTAAGATTGGGTCGTCCGGTGGACGCTGATCAGGGGCGGGGGGCCCGTGGACCGGCTGGCGCCGTCCGGGAGCAACGCGTTGCGCCCGCGATTCAGCGGCGCGGCAGCGGTCTCTGGCACGGCGGAGCGCAAGATCAAGGCGCAGGAGCGCAGCCGCAGAACCCGGGTAGCGGGTCGTCCGACATTTCGGACGGCGGTTCATCCGGGGCGTCCGACGGTGCCTCATACCCGACGCCCGACAGCGGAGCCCCTACGGTTCCGAACGGCCTGTCGTTTCCCTCGCCCGATCTGGGCCCGAACGCCGGCTCATTTCCATCCCCAGGCGGCTCGTCTCTCGTTCCGGACAACGGATCGTCTTTAATCCCAAGCGCCGGCTCGCTCTTAAGCGACTCGACGCCGGGTGCGGACCGCCCGGAACAATTGCCCACACCAGATTCGGCCCCTCGGCCAAAGCGATACCTCGGCATCGACCAACTTCAGGTGGTAGATGGTCAGGGCCAGAGGGGCATCCAGATCGTCAGTGTACACAAAGGCTCAGTCGCCGAGAAAGCCGGCCTCGAGCGCGGGGATCTCTTACTTTTTTGTAATGGCTACGTTACCCAGAATGTGGGAGATCTGCCGTGGATCATCGCGAACACGACAGATAGCACTTTGAGACTTCACGTGCGCAACGTGCGCGACGGCTTAGTTTATCGGATCACTGTTGAGCTCGACTGACGTCGCATGCGTGCCAAGAGGTGCCCTCTTGCGGTAGCAGAGGGAGGGAGTTGGGGT
>JBIOJM010000585.1:0-3288 GCA_044450785.1 Isosphaerales bacterium | reverse complement strand
GGTGGGGACGGGACTCTTGTCTCCGCGACTCGGACCTTCGAGATCACGGGGCCTTCCGCACACCGTCAGACCCGCCTTCCAATGAGAGAGAGTAGGGCGCTGCGACCGAGACTCGCATCGTGCGCCGTGGTTTCAATCCAGCGACCTCAGGGGTCCCAACGCAGAGGAGCAACACTGATGAGCCATCTGTTCTCGCGCAGCCGTAGCAATCGCAAAGGGTTCACGCTTGTGGAATTGGCCGTGGTCATCGTGATCATTGGCGTGTTGGCGTCGTTCGGCGTGCCGCGGTTCCTGAACTCGGTCGAACGGTCCAAAGCGGCGGAGGCGATGTCCTACCTCGCCGCCGTCCGCTCGTCGCAGGAGCGCTACCAGGCCCGCGAAGGCACTTACGCCTCGACCATCCCCTCGCTCGACATCTTGCTCAGCACGCCGAAGTATTTCACGGTCGGGACCATCGCCGCCGGCACCACCAGCTCGCTCCAGGACTCCTGGACCCTGACGCTGACCCGGTCCGGTTCGTCCGCGGGCTACGGCGCCTACACGGTGACATTTACCGAGCAGGGGTACGACTCCACTAACAGCACGATCGACGGCTTGCCCGCCATCAACCCGATGGGGACTGACCCGAACGGCGGATCGGCCGCGGCGGGTGGCTCGAGCAGTTCGGGAAGCTGATCGCCGCAACCTTGGCTTGAGATCACTCCAACGATGGGCGGCCGCACTCAGGCCGCCCATCTCATACGCCGGCCCGACACACTTCCACTCCCATCGCCAACGTCCCGCTCGACGCGCGTTCGTGAGGACCCCATGAGAGCAATCCTGGCGAAGTTGGCGGTCCGCAAGGTCCTCGGCCTGTACATCACTGACCAGGAACTCATCCTCAGCCGGGTGGCGTTGACCCCCCTGGGTCCGGTGGAGGTGGACCGCCGGCGCGAGTCGTTCGTCCCGGAGCAGCTTCCCCAGGCGATGGAGCGGATCTTGAAGCCCGTGATCGGTCGGCGCAAGCCGTTCCAGGTCCCCATCGCCATCGGCCTGCCGGCGCGTCGGATCTTCTTCTCGACGCGGCCGATGCAGACGATTGAGCACGACGCGGCGCCCGAGGTCCTCCTGCACGAGGTCCTGCAATCGCCGAACATCAATGTCGATGACATGGCGGTCGATCTGATCAGGGTCCAGCCGGGCAAGCGGTCGGTCGTCAGCATCGTCTCTTGCCGCCGGAAGTTCCTCTCGGGCCTGCTCGCGGCGCTGGAGGAATGCGGGGTCCGCCCGTATCGTGCCGAACCAGCGCCGTGCGCCTTGCTACGGGTCGCGGCGCTCCGGCATCGCGCTCCACGCAAGGCGAAAACGGTGGTGCGTGTTTTCCTGGGCCGATCGGAGGCCCTCGCCATGCAAGTCGCGGGCGATCTTCCCTTGATCTGGCGCTCTTGCGATCTCCCGGCGACGGCGGAGGGGGCACTCGCCGCGATCACGTCCACGGTCCTCTCGTTGCAGATCCTGGGCCAGTATTGCGGGATCGAAACGGCCGCCGACCTGGTGATGATCCACGGCCGGCCCGACCTGGCCGACGTGCTCGGCTCCGCCGCGCTCCGGGAAAAGGTGAATGCGCGGGTCATCCATCACCCCGGGCCGGAGTTGGAGGGCGAAGCGATTGCCTTGGGATTGGCGCTGGGTTGCCAGCCAACCGTCCATGCCTTCGACCTGGCGCGGACCCTCAAGCCCCGCGCCTCGCTCTGGGAACTCTTCCCCTGGGGCGAGGTCGCTGTCCAGGCCGCGATCCTCACCTGCGCCACGCTCTTCCTCAACTACCATGCGCGGAGCCTGGAGACCAAGTACCGAGCCGTCCGGGCCGAGACCGCGCGACATCCCTGGTTGGCCAAGGTCACCGACGCCAACCTGGAGAAGGAAAAGAAGGAGCGGACCCAGAAGGTTGAGGCCATCCATCAGTTCTTGAACAGCCGCATCCTCTGGACGAAGTATACGCAGGACGCCGCGCAGCGCCTTCCCGCGAACATCGTGCTCAAGTCCTTCGACGGCCAGTGCGAGATGGAGTCGACCGGGGTGAAGAGCGTGGTCGCCAAGTCCAAGAAGTCGTTCGTCCTGAAGCTGGCGGTGCCAATCTCCGACGGGAACGCCATGCCCAAGGAGATCGACGACTTCCTCGATTCTCTGCGCGCCGACGCGCTCCTTCAGCGCGACTTCCCGCTCGTCGAAATGGCGGACCTCAAGCAGTCACAGCGAATCAACGGCGCGAAGCCCATCGCCGACTTCAGCGTGATCTGCCTGCCCAGGCCCGATAAAGGACCGGCCAAGTCCGCGCCGGGGGGCGCGGCCAACAAGAAGAAGGCCGCGCCATGAAACCCACCGACAACCCGCTCAAGAAAGGGTGGACGCTCAATCGCGTGCTGGATCGGCTCCATGACCCGCTCTCTCTGCGCGCGGTCCTCACGCTGGTCGTGCTCGTCACGTGGTATGTCGGGTTCGAGATGCCGCTCAGCACCACCATCGAAACCACGACACGGCAGATCGCTCAGGAGCGCAAGCGCCTGGAGTGGGCGCGAGAGATCGAGGCGCTCCGCGACCAGGTCGGCAAGTTCCAGGACCGCCTGCCCCAGAAGACCGATTCCAACGAATGGATTCAATACATGCTCTCCGGAGTGCGTGCCTTCCCCTTGAAGCTCGTCTTGCTCGACGCCGAGATGCCCAAGGAGCTGGGACCATACAAGGTGATGGTGTTGCGCCTTGGTCTTGAGGGGAACTATCACGACCTCAACGAGTTTTTGCGCTGGCTGGAGGCCAACCCGCGTCTGCTGCGAATCGACTCGATCCGGATCGAGCCCCAGCGCGGAGGATCGGGGGTCCTGGGCGCGCGCTTGATCGTTCTGGGAGTCACGGGCTGAAACCATGGCGCTCGTCATCAAGATCGCGCCCACTCTCCTGATCCTGGCCATATCGGGTTATTCCGTGTGGCCGCATCTGTGGCCGACGGACCCGCCGAAGCCGCCCCAACCTGCTCCACCTCCGGAGATCACCGCATCGCACTTGTCCCCGGCCGTCGGCACGCCCCACGATCACGACCCGTTCCTCGACCCCGAGGTGGCCCAGGCCAAGGCAACCGGCGCCCGCCGGGATGCCCCACCGCTGTTTCCGGGACAGAAGGAGAAGGGCGCGTCCGGCCTCCATCCCGGTTCCGAGGCGGCCGGCAACGACCCCCGCGGCCGCCTCACATTGAACGCGACCTATGTTCAAGGCAGACGGTGCGTCGCGATGATCAACGACCGCTTCTACGAG
>JBIOJM010000584.1:0-3318 GCA_044450785.1 Isosphaerales bacterium | reverse complement strand
TCATCGGGAAGGACGCGGCCGACGCAATGGCTCTCCGTGATGAGATTGAAGCAGTTCGTGATCGGGCGCTGGCCGGCCTGAACGATGCCCACGATTATTTCACGTACACAAAAGGAGCGTGGCGCATGCTCCAATTTGCAGTGCAGCGTGACGGGCTCAAGTTCTCACTCCGGAATCCATCGACAAACTCCACGGTGAATGAAGAGGCTCTCCTGGGGCATGCCCAGCGCTACGTGGCGGAAGACTTGGCATCGGCGACACTTCAGCAGTTCGTTTCGATCTTCGAGAACTTCCTCTCCGACGCGTTACGCCTTTGGCTTCTGGCGTTTCCGAAGTCCTTCGCCAAACGTCAACTCAGCGGCAAGGAAATATTCGGCCTGCCGGACAAGGCCGCGATTGTGGACGCCCTGGTGGAAAAGGAACTGAAGGATGTCTTTTACGACCGTCCGGCCAACTGGTTCGAGTACCTGAAGGATCACGTCGACACCGGCGCTCCCGCGGCAGCGGAGGCCGAACAGTTCGCCGAAGTGAAGGCGACGCGGGACGTGCTGGTTCACGGGCAGGGCGTTGCCAATGCCTACTACGTGGACAAGGCAGGCAAGGCCGCCAGAGCACAGTCCGGCCAACCGCTCGATGTCGCCGAACCGTATCATCAAGCGAGCTGGGAGTTGATCTGCAAACTCGTGCGCGACATCGGGACCGGCATGGCGGCCAAGGCGTGATCGCGGCCAGGCCTCTGCGTAAATCGGGGAATGGCCGCGAAAAGGCACAAGAGGCACAAAAGACCTTTTGCGGATTTTGAGCTTTCTTGCGGCCAATCGTCTGGGTGGTGGCGGTCGGGTCTGAGAGTTCCAGATTCGGGGAATCCAACGAGGACGCGGCGCGTGGGCAATGAGCCAATAGCTGCGTCCGCGTCTCATTCCCTTCGGTAACACGCACCTCGCACATTCGCGGCACTGCTTCACTTGCCGATATGGTGGTGCAGGGGCTTTACCTGACAGACCCAAGCAAGGATAATCACCGACACAGATAAGGAGTTGTCGGCTATGCCAACCCAGGTGGCAGTCGAACTTGCGAAGGCATTGCTCCCCAGTGACAAGGGCGACCGCCTCACTCAACTGCTTGAGGTTCTCGTCGACACCTTTGCGGCCGGTGGCTGTGCTCTGTGGGAGGCATCCAACCCCGAACTTGATCCGGTTGTTCCATGGAAGGACAGGCTCTTGGTGCTGGCGTCATGGTTTCGTGGAAAGGCAATCATGGCCATGCATGCCCGCAGGGTTGAGGGCTGCCTGGTGGGAACCTCGATGCAAAGCGGCAAGCCCAGACAGAAGAACGACTGCGACACGGTGAGTTGTCCACAACCATACATGATGGACGGTCCAGCGGTTGACTGGACCCGTTTATTGGCGGTGCCCTTTGTCTTCCGCGACGGAACCATGGGGCTGTAAGTTTGCACCGTCAGGCCGGCGATCCCGAGTTTACGAACACTGATCTCGCTCGATTGGTGGCCGTCACACCCGGCATTCCTGCGCTATATGGCGCTGTGTGTGACACCGTTAGCCTCGAGCTTCTCACACGGTTGGACGATTTGCTCGATCAGGGACGGCGGCTCTCGCCGACTCAACCCCTGCTGGAGCCGGACTCACCCGCCAGGGCTCTCCTGAAGGGAAATGAGACGGGGACGCAGCTAGTGGACATCGGTGGTCTACTCACGCGCACACGCAGAATACTGCTCACATGCGATTGTCCCGCACGCCCGCCCACCTCTCCAAACCCCGCCACCAGAACCGAACTCGTCGCGCCGTTGCGTCGTCGCGTGAGGTCTGCTCCTCCTCTTCCCGGAAAGCCAACCGCGGATAGCCCTGATGCCTCGTAGGTGAATGTTGGTGGGAAACGCATCGCCGCACCAACAAGCCAGCCGTCCGGGGAGGATTACGAGTAAGATGAAGAGTAAGATTATGAAGATGAGCAAGAGAAAGAGCAGGAGCAAGATTAGGACTACAAAGCGCGGCGCCGCGATCATCCAATCCTACTCTTACTCTTCATCCTGCTCCTAATCGTCTTCCTAATCCTAATCTTCATCTTAATCCTACTCCTCTGCGAAGGCGCGGAACCAGGTGCGATTGTCCCGCCGCCACGCCCGGCCACCTCGCCAAGCCCCGCCGCGCCGCCACCTCAACCGAACTCGTCGCGTCGTTGCGTCGTTGCGTGAGGTCTGCTCTTCCTCTTCCCGGAAAGAGAACCGCGCACAACGCGGATGCTGCGGATGAACAGAAGACTGGATCGACGGCTCTTATCCGGGATATCCGAGTTATCCGCGGTCAATCCGCCTGTATTCGTGTCCCTCCGTCAGCAACTTCTGCGGTTGACTGCGCGGGGCGTTTTGCCACAATTCGCCCATGAAGCTGGCCAAATGCAATTGCTCCCGTCAATTGTTCCCGTACAGAATGCGCATCCAAAACTGTCTCGCTGTGATCACTCTGGCTGTCGTGTTTCAGGCGGCGTGGTGTTCCACGTCGCAAGCCCAGGCGAGCGGCGCTCCGGCCGGCGGCACGGTCGTGCTGGACACGACGAGCGCCTGGCGGATGTACCACGTCCTGCGCGGGCCGCTGATGCAGGCCGACGGGGAGCTTCGGGCGATCCCCCATTACGATGACCGCGGCAAGCTCGACTGGGCGGACGGCATCCGCAAGCCATACCGCGACGTCATCGCCCCCGAGACGGTTGCCGCCCCGGCCAACTGGAAGGACGCTGGCTTCGACGACAGCGATTGGCTCCGCGGCACCGCCGTGCGGGCGATCCGCAGCCCCTACCTGCAGAGACTCTGCCTCCGCGGCAAGTTCACCGTCACCGACCCGGCCAAGGTGAAGGGCTTGACGATCTCGGTGGACTACCACGGCGGGGCCGTCGTCTGCGTCAACGGCCAGGAGATCGCCCGCCAGCACCTGGCCGCCGGCGCTGCGATGGCCGAAGAGTATCCCCTCGACGCCTTCGTCGGCCCCGACGGCAAGCTCATCGGCGTGCGCGGCGATGATGGCCTCCAGCGGACCAAGATCCCTCCCGACGTGCTCGAGCGAATCCACGGTCGCGTGCGGAAGCTCTCCGTCGCCGTTCCGGCCAAGGCGCTTCAGGCGGGCCTCAACGTGGTCGCCGTCGAACTGGTCCGGGCGCCGTACCACAAGGTCGTGGACGAGCAACTGGCCATCCTCGATAACCACAACAAGTCGAAGATCGAGGATCTGAGCTGGAACACCTGCGAGATCAAGCGCGCCCAGCTCACGGCCGCGGACGCGGACGGCCTCGTACCCGGCGCATCGC
>JBIOJM010000583.1:0-3349 GCA_044450785.1 Isosphaerales bacterium | reverse complement strand
GGAGCGCCGGCCGGCCTGTTCTCCGCCCCTTTGAGTACAGCAGTGTACGGATGCTTGCAACCCGGGAAACTCCCCACTTTTCCCCGTTTTTCCCCACGCGCAAGACACCTTTCACGCCGGCAATTGCGCTTCGCATATCGTTCCGCCGTCAACGTATCCGATCTGGAGCGCGCATTTCCAGCACTCAAAAAAACGTCGTGGGGCGCATGTGCCGGAATTCACCCCCAAGAATTCCTCCGATGTTCACTATCTCCCAAGGTGTTCGATGTCCGACGAAGAAGTCCCCTTGAGCAAACAAGATCAGCTCGCCCTGGCGATCGCGCAAGGCAAGTCCGTCCACTGGTGGGCTCGCCAAAACGACGTGCCGAGGACCACGGCCTACAGGTGGGCCAACGACCCCGATTTGCGCCGGCAGGTCGAGGACTGGCGCCGCCGCTCGCTCGATCGGGCCCTCGGCTGGATGGCCGGCCATTCCATGCGGACGGTCAAACGGATCACCAGGCTCGGCGAAACGGCCGAGTCCGAGTCGGTTCAGCTCGGGGCGCTACGGGCCCTTTTGTCCCAGCAGATTGCTCTCTCAAACCACGCGAATCTCGAGCACCGCATGGCCGAGATCGAGGAGGAGCTCCGTGCTCGAAATGGAAACGCGGCTCACCCGGGCTAAGGCTGGCGTCCGCCCGCGAGCGGCCGCGATCACCGACCGCGCGCTCTGGGATTGGAACGCTCTATCCTGCCCGTGCGGCCGGCCGCCCGGCGACTGCGGTGTGCATCCCCGCGCCCGGACCAGCCAGCGGCCCCCCGCGGGCGACTGGCGGGTCTGGGCTTATGTGGCTGGACGCGGCGGGCAAGACACGCGCCGGCGCCTGCTGGATCCAGCGCCGCGTCGAGGACGGAACGATGAAGATCGGCTGCCTGATCGCCCCGACCACGGCCGACATCCGGGACGTGATGGTCGAGGGTCAGTCCGGCCTGATCGCCGTCGCGCCCCCGAGGTGCCGGCCTCGGATCGAGCCTTCCAAACGCCGCGTCCAATGGCCGTACGGCGCCCGGGCGATCTGCTTGAGCGGCGAGGAGCCCGAACGCGCCCGCGGGTTGAATGTCGACACCCTCTGGGCCGACGAGCTCGCCTGCTGGCAGCGCGCCGAATCGACCTGGGACCTGGCGATGCTGGCGCTCCGGGCCGGCACCAATCCCCAACTTGATCGACGCGCTCCGCGGCGGCATTCGCGACGCCCTGCCGGAAGTCACCGCGCCCGCGCTCAACCTCACCCCGATCCATGCTTCGAGGCTTTTCTAATGATTGCCCCTTCACCAAATGGCGAGACCATTGACATTCGGCAGCAGGACGAAGGACCGGTCGAGGTCCTCATGCGCCTCGCCGCCACCGCGCAACTCTTACGATCAACCGACGGCCGCCTTTACGCCCACGTCCCCATCGGCGGCCGCCGCGAGGTCTATCCGCTCAAGTCCGCGCCATTCCGCAACTGGCTGATCAGAGGCTACCTCCGCGATCGAGGCACGGTCCCTTCCGACTGGGCCATCCGCCGCGTTCTCGGCGCGCTCGAGGCCCTCGCGTGGTTCGAGGGCGAGGCACCGTCGATCTCCATTCGCGTCGGCCCCGACGGTAACGGCGATCGCTCGACTACAACGACAATCGCCGGCAAGCGACGTTGACCCTGCTCGAAGACTCGCTTCTGGGCAACACCCTGCTCGAGTACGCACTCCATCTGAATGATTGGACGGGAACGGCCTCCCAATTGCTCGCCTTGCTCTCCATGGACGTGGGTAAAAAGATCGCTTCCTCGCCCCGCTGGCCAAAAACGCCGGTGTCGCTCGCCAGAGAGCTGCGCCGCATTGCCCCCCAACTCCGCATGCATGAAATATCCGTTGTTTTCGACAGAAACAGCGAAAGGCGTCTCATCACCCTCTCGAAGACAAATCGCCCGAAAACCGAACCGTCATCACACGTAAATATGAGCGGTTTAGAGAGTTGCGTCGCCGTTGCGGTTGACGGCGAAAATCGAGACTCGGACGTAACTCGAATGCCTGCAATGACGTGACGCAAATGACGGAAATGCCCCCCCAAAACGCCACTTGTGTGTGCTCTTCGTCCTCGTCCCGAAGGGGACTGAACGCTTACCGTCAGTAATCGCCAGGGTGCTGGCCGGCACCGAGGATGCTGCACGCCTGGATCACGTTCAGCCCGAGCTCTAGGGCGCGGGCCAGGACCTCAGGTGATTCGGAGCCGGGGTTGAGCCAGAGCTCGCCGACCTCCTTTCGCGCCACCTGATCGAGAACGCGGATGCCGACGCTTGGTGGAACGTAGAAGCTCACCTGGTCGAGCCCGGGCACGGGCAAGTCGTCCAGGCTGGGATAAGCCGCCATCCCCTCCACCTCGTCGAGGGTGGGATGAATGGGAAAGACCGTCCAGCCCGCGTCGCGAAACGAGCGGACCGCCTTGTTGCCGAATTTCGTTCGATCGCCGCTGGCGCCGACGACCGCAACCGTCTTACCCGTCATGAACCCTTCCTCCTCGTCGTTCGAACGGTTGAGCGAGCTGGTTGAGACGACGACCCAGTCGCTACGATACCCGCGCGAGCATCTCATCGGTTATCGACGACCGCCCCCGAGGTCGGTCGAATGAATCCGAGTCATGGGTTATTGACAAATGTCCCTGACCTTGATCAAACTGATCCGAGGTATATTGTACTCATTGTCAACGATATTCCGATGTCTCGAATCGTTCGACATCTCCTGTTTGCCTCGCTGATCGCGTGCCACGCGGTTGTGACCCTGTGTGGGCCGTGCCTGCACGCACTGCCGGGCTCTTCTCACGAATTGGGCGCTGCTTCGAATTCGCAGCGCCCGGACGACCCTGTACAACCACGCCGCGACGCGTCGGATAACTGCCTCCTCTGCCAGTTCGTCGCGCAGGGGCAGTTACTGGCCGCGTCGTCCAGCGGCGTTTCCATCCAACCGATTGCCGAGTTGGTGGTTCCCGCTCTCCACGCCGCATACCCGCCTCCAGTTCATCTCCCATCCAGCCCGCGCGCTCCTCCCATGCTCCCCGCGAGCTTGTCGTGATCGATGCGGCGCCAGCCGGCGTCTCGATCATCGGCGGTCGCACCGCGCTTCAAGCCCTGTGCACAATCCCGCGCGGACCGGCGATCGACAGCGGGACTGGCAGATTGCGGCGGATCCTTTCTCCATGAATTGGCTCGCAGGCAGCCTCGCTCTGGGCTGACGCAAAGTTGGGCTTGATCGAGCTGGATCGAGCCGCCCAGATCCACAGACTCTTCTGTTGGGCCGAGGCGGGGCGGGGGTGTTTTCCCCCCCTTGCGAAGGGGGG
>JBIOJM010000582.1:0-3358 GCA_044450785.1 Isosphaerales bacterium | reverse complement strand
CCACCCCCGCCTCCGCCCCCGCCGAAATTGCCGAAGCCCTGGCTCCGGTGCATCGATCGGCTGCGCGCGGCGACGGCCCCGAGCGGCTCGCCGGTGACCGGGTCGTTGCCGCCGATGTCGATCCGGACCGAGCCGGCGCCGCCCCCGCCCCCGGCTCCGCGGCCGAACCCGCCGCCGTCCTGGAGAATGCGTTTCGGCTGCCAGGCGGTCAGCTCGCCGATCTGCTCGGGGAACGCCTTCGGGTCGCCCGCGAGCTTGAACGCCTCGACGGCCAGGATCGCCGACGCCGTGTGGTGGCCGTGGCCACCCCCCTGGGGGGAGAACCGGGTGATCATCACGTCGGGCCGGAAGGTACGGATCACCCGCACGATGTCGGACACGACGCCGTTCCGGTCCCAGATCCGGAGCGTCTCCTCCGCGTTCTTGGAGTAGCCGAAGTCGATGGCGCGGGTGAAGAACTGCCGGCCGCCGTCGAGGCGGCGGGCGGCGAGGAGTTCCTGGGTGCGGATCACGCCCAGCTCCTCGGACAGCTCGGGGCCGATCACGTTCTGGCCGCCGTCGCCCCGGGTGAGCGAGAGATACGCGGTGCGGTAACCGCGGCCGCGGGCGAGGTAGGCGATGAGCTGGGTGTTCTCGTCGTCGGGGTGGGCGGCCACGTACAGTACGCTCCCCATCTCGCGGAACCCGCGCAGCTCGCGCAGGGCGGTCTGAGCCGCAATCGGTTCGGCGGCCCGGCCCCCGGTGGGGGGGCCGGCCCACAGCGCGCCGGCCGACAGGAGGGGCAGGAGCCAGCGGACGAGCCGGTGCGACCCGTGGGAGCGTCTGGGATCGGACATGAGCGGGCTCCGTACGTTGGGAGTGGCCATCGCGGCCGGGCGGCGAAGCCGCCGGCGGCCGCGATGGAAGTGAGCGACACGGTGTGGCTGTTCAGCCCACTTATTTTTTGACGGTGAACGGGATCGAGTACTGCGTGGTCTCCCACATCATCTTGAGCTCGCCCCCGCCGCCCGTCTGCGGCTCGATCGCCATGGTGAACTGGTCGACCGTCTTGTCGAGGGTCGTCTTCTTGAGGTCGACCCGAGCCAGCTCGTTCGCCTTCTCCTTGGCCTGATCATAGGGGATGCCCCACTGGCCGGTCTTTTTGTTGATGACGAGCTTCGCGGTGCCGTCCTCGACGGGGACGGTGAACAGCGAGTAGGTGCCGGCGGAGAGCGACGTGCCGCCGATCTCGATGGGCTCCTTGGTTGTGAGCAGGGTGGCCTCGTCGGCGCCGGTGCGCCAGACCTTGCCGAAGGGGACCAGGCCGCCCCAGATCTTGCGGACCTCGGTGGTCCCAGGTTTCTTGGTGTAGGGGCGGCCGTAGACGAGCTTCATCTCGTTGCCGTCGACGGTGGCCGTGACGGTCTCGTGCGGGCTGATGCGCTGGCGATTCTTCTTCTTGGCGCCCTGGGCCATCGCGGGTGTCGAGAAAACGAGCGTCGCGGCGACGGCGACGGCGGCTGCGAGTCCGAGCTTGCTCATGGAGTCCCTCCGGTTGTTGGGTCGTTCGACGATCGGACATGGAAACAGCTCTTGCACCTTCCGGGTAAGCTTAATCGGGTCCAGACCCGGTCACAAGACGTTGGCCCGTCGGGTCGTCCCTATTCGATCACAACCTTTTGTGACGAGTCGGCCTGGCCGGCCATCTGACGGCCTCCTCGGCCAATTCGACTGTCAAGGGTTGTGTCTTGATCACTTTTGTCACTCACTCGGCTGGGCGATTGCGGAGCGCCGTCGAACTGGCGGTGATACGCCAGCAGGCAAAGCCACGACGCCAGCACCACCAGCGCCAGGCCCGCCTGCACGGGCGCGAGCCAAGAGCCGTCGGGCAGCGTGGCGGCCAGCAACGCAGCCGTGACCGGCACTCGCAGCAGCTCGGAGGGGAGCGCCCAGCGGCGATGGTCGAAGATGCCGCCGAGATTCAGCAGGGCCCACAACACCAGTGCGGCGGCCACGACCAGCTCGGCGCGGGGGAGCGACTTGCCCGCCGCCATGAGGCTGACGGCCAGCGGCAAGGTCCCCACGAAATGCGCCAGCGCGTAGGCATTCAATCCGCGCGGTAACTGCGTGTCGTAGCGGATCACGCTCCGGGGCGTCACCTCGGGGGCGATGGGGTTCGCGGGCAATCCCTCGGGCCGCCAACCCTGCGGCATGAACCAGATACGGAGCTTGTCGATCCGGCGCGGCGCCAGCCAGGCGTCCCGGCACAGGTCGCGCCAGACGTGCAGGTTGGCCCAGAGCGGGTTCCAACTGTTCAACGGCTTCGTCAGGCCGTAGACCGGCTCTTCCTCCTCGGCCTTGAACGTGCCGAACATGCGGTCCCAGATGATCAGCGTGCCCGCGTAGTTCTTGTCGAGGTACTTGGGATTGCGGCCGTGGTGTACGCGATGGTGCGATGGCGTGTTGAACACCCATTCCATCGGGCCCAGTCTGCCGATCGCGCGTGTGTGAATTCCGAACTGGTAGAGCAGGTTGAAGGAGAGCGTCGCGGCAAACCATGACGGCGGAAAGCCGACCAGCGCCAGCGGCAGGTAGAAGACCCAGGAGAAGAGCCCCTGGAACGATCCCTGCCGCAGCGCGACCGCGAGGTTGTAATCCTCGCTCGAATGGTGCACCACGTGCCCGGCCCAGGGGGCGTTGTACTCGTGGGCGATGCGGTGGAACCAGTAGTACGCACAGTCGACCCCGAGGAACAGCAGGATCGCCGCCAGCCACTTACCGCCAGGCGAATAGGTGTGGACGTCGACCAGGTTGATTCCCGTGCGAGTCGCATAACCGTACGTCCCCTGATAGCCGGCAAAGAGCAGGCCCTTGAGAAAGATCCCGATGATCTGCTCCGTACTGCCGCAGGAGAGATCGTTGATCGAATCGTGCAGCCGGTAAAAGTGTTTGCGCTCCCATAGCGCCACGACCAGCTCGACGCCGATCAACAAGAAGAAGACCGGGACCGCGTAGGTGATGTAGGGGATGTCGCTCCCCAGGGCCCGGTCGATGAACGTCGAATCCATGTGACACTCCGTCGGCGCGCCCTACTCCCGTCGCGGATCCCGGAAGACGGCCCGGCTGGCCGCCAGGCTGCGGGCGGTGCTGCCGGGCCCAGCGAGCCGAGCGGTCACACGTGCGCCGACGGCGTTATTCTAGTGCCGAATGTGTGGTTGCGATAGACGCCGCGAGCGTAAAAAGGGGATAAGTCCAATTCTGCAGCCCATAATGCCGCTGAACTTGCCGGTGAAAGTCCGGTCGTGGGAATTGACTGTTTACCCACGTAGTCATATTCGACGCTGATTCAGGGTGACCTGGATTGGCGCAAGCTCGAATG
>JBIOJM010000581.1:0-3364 GCA_044450785.1 Isosphaerales bacterium | reverse complement strand
CTTTTCGCTCGGCTCTCCCCGGCTGTTCTTCCCGCTTGTCAAGTCCCGAATCAACGCCAGAATTCGCCGCAACTCCAACGGGCTCTTTATTTTGTATGATGATAGCAGTTTCATCGAATTTGGCTTCGTTCGTCACATTTTCGCTATTTCCCCCCCGCGGGCTCATCCCATCGCTGCGGTTCGGGACCGCGTCCGCCCTGGGCGACGACGCCAGAATATCCCCGATCAACTCCTCTTGTCCCTCGGCTCTCCCCGGCTGTTCTGCCGGCTTGTCAAGTCCCGAATCAACGCCAGAATTCGCCGCAACGTCAACAGGCTCTTTATTTTGTATAATGGTCACGCTTTCATCGAATTTGGCTTCGTTCGTCACATCTTCGCTATTTTCCCCCCGCGGGCTCATCTCATCGCCGCGGTTCGCGACCGCGTCCGCATCGCTCGCGTCGCGTGAGTTTCCGCCTCCCGCACCGAACGAGCCATCAGGAACGTGATCCGAAGCATCCACCACCGGCGCCCACCTTGCAAAGTCCGCAATCCTCCGCCCACCGTCCTCCGCCATCATTCCCGCGTACTCATCCTTCCGGTCTCGGCCTTCCGCCTTCTTCTTGCCTTGGTATTTGCGAAACGTCTCGAACCCTCGGTTGAGCGCGCTCACGCATTTCATGTGGTACGCGCGAAGGCGCTGGCCGTCGGGGCTCTGATCGACGCTGAGGCGGGCGACCGTGCGTTCGGCGTTGGCGTCGGCCAGGGCCTCGAGCAGTTCGAGCTTGCCGTTCAAGCGCTCGATGTTCCGATCGGCCAGGTCGATCAGGATCTGTCGGCACCGGGCTGTGTCCGTGGTGCTGACCAGATCGGGCCACTGGGCCTTCACGTCCTCGCGATAGCGGGCCAGCGCCGTCGTTGTCAGGTCGCTCTGGAGGTCGTCAAAGGGGCTCTCCCCGACGGGATTGAGGGCATGGCTGGCCACGAAAATCTCGGCGACGCGCCGATCTTCGATCGCGTCCAATGGCTGCCGGCCCAGCAGGCGGATGGCCTTGAGCCGATGGTGTGACTGCCAGGACTTCGGGGGCTCCAGTTGCGCCCGCAAGTCCTCCCAGACTTCCCGCATTTGCCGGCACCCGGGCTCGCTGGATTCGAGCTTCCGCACCAGCACCGCGGGGTCGTTGGGGTCGACGGCCAGTCCGTTCCAGGATGTCCGCAGCTTGCGCCGAACCACACCTGGGTTGCCGTAGAGCTGAGAAGGCCCTGAGGGATCGAAGAACAGGCGCTTCCCCAGCTCGTGAACGGCCTCGTGCTCGGTGTCGTCGGAATTCTCGATCTGGCTGGTGAGCCCTTCGAGGTGCGCACGCCGGACCCGCTCGACCTCGAATGACATGCAAACGTTCTGGTGGACCAGGAATTCTCCCATGTCGTCGTCGGGATCGGCGATTGCCATCCACCGGTGAAGCCGATTTTCAAAGGCAATCGAATCGTCGCGGAGCAGGGCCTGCTTCTTCGACCGCATGCCATGCTTGAAAGCATTCATTGACGATTTCGAGAGACCTTCCGGTGTCTTTGGGCCCGTCGATTTGAGGCTGTTGCGCCTGTTGGCCGAGATCTGGCTTTGAGAAGTCATGTCGGTCCGCTCACTTTGAAAGAGTCGATAGTCTGGTCATTTGGTGAAAGGGCGATCATTACCAAAGCCTCGAAGCATGGATCCGGGTGAAGTTGGGCGCGGGCGCGCCGCCGTCGGGCAGAGCGTCGCGGATGCCGCCGCGGAGGGCGTCGATCAAGCTGCGGATTGGTGCCGGCCCGGAGCGCCAGCATGGCCAGGTCCCAGGTCGATTCGGCCCGCTGCCAGCAGGCGAGCTCGTCGGCCCAGAGGGTGTCGACATTCAACCCGCGGGCGCGCTCGGGCTCCTCGCCGCTCAAGCAGACGGCCCAGGCGCCGTTGGGCCACTGGACGCGGCGTTTGGACGATTCGAACCGCGGCCGGCACCATGGCGGTGCGATGGCGAGGAGGCCGGACGGGCCCTCGACCATGACGTCGCGGACGTCGGCGGCGGTCGGGGCGATCAGGCAGCCGAGCTTCATGGTGCCGTTCTGGACGCGGTGCTGGACCCAGCAGGCGCCGGCCCGCGTCTTGCCGGCTCCGCGTCCGGCGACGTAGGCCCAGACCCGCCAGTCGCCGGCGGGGGGCCGCTGGCTGGGCCGGCCCCGTGGATGCGCGCGGCACTCGCCAGGCGGCTGGGCGCACGAGCAAGATTCGGCGTACCAATCCCAGGGCGAGCGGTCGGTCACCTTGGCCGGGGCCGTGCCAAGACGGGACTCAGCGCGGCTGGTCCGTGTTGGTATCTCGGGCATCGAGCCGCTCCTCGATCTTGGTGATGCGCGCTTCGAGCTGCGAGAACTCGGATACTTTGATCATGTCGGACAAGACGGCCCGCACCGCCCTCAGCTTGACCGAATCGGATTCGGAATTCGCGCCGAGGTCGAAGATCTGATCAACCGCCCAGGTGGCACGCTTGGTCATCCGGCCGATGGCCCGATCGAGGTTGCCGCGGCGCCAGGCGTCGACCGCGCGGCGGAACTCGGGTTCGCCGGCCCATCTGCAGGCCGTGCTCTTGGGCACCCCGTTGCAGCGCGCCCACGCGGCGATGGACGCGCCCTGCGCAATCGCGAGGCCGAGGTGGGTTTTCTTACCATTGAGGAGTTCGTCGGGCATTGTACATGCGAGCTGGGTTTGCTCGCCGCCCTGGAGTTCGTCGGGCATTGCAACACCTTTGCACGGGTGGCAAGCTGCCACCGCGCGTCCATTGGGCCCTACTCGCGGTTCTCAGCCCGGGGCCCGGGCTGGCCGGCGCGCCCTCGAGGGGTATTCAAGCGCTGGGAGCGACTCAGCTCGAGATAGGTGAACATCGGTGCGAAATCGTCGTGGGACAAACGCGGGACCGCCCCACGAGGTTTTTTGGTCCGTCGGAGATGCGCTGGTCTGATCGGATCTCACCACGACGAAATGATATGTGGATCCAGCCGGGCAGCTTGGAAGGCGCAACGCGACGCCACCGGGACGGGGCGAAGTGGGGCGATTTGAGCGTTTTTCGAGCATCTGTACACAGGTGTACGGGGCCGGACGCGCCGGCTGGCACAAACCAACGCCCCCGGTCTGGAGATGAGGTCGCCGAGATCGGGCTCCGATTAGCGGCGGAACGGACGCCGACGTGCGCGGAACAGAGAGCTTACTTCGCCGCGGGCGCGCACCAGTCTCGCGAGTCTGTATATATACAATATGCGGCCTTGATGCAGATTTGGAAATGTAGGTTTGGGTATAGCCGAACAGAACATTATATTGAGTAGTAAGTTACGACATGCCTTGAGGTGTCTTGAG
>JBIOJM010000580.1:0-3364 GCA_044450785.1 Isosphaerales bacterium | reverse complement strand
GCAGACCTTCGGTCCCGAGCTGGCGGCGGGGTCGGAGGCGATTGCAGACAGGACTGCCCTGGTGTCGGCGACCATGTTCTCGGGCGTGACGCTGGTCGCTGCTTTCATCATTCGCTCGGCCTCGGGCCCCTTCAATCCGCCCGTCAGCATCCCCGACATGTCAAAGGAGAGCTTTTCACCCACGCGGCAATAGAGGTCGGGCGCGACGCAGTAGTAGCCGCCGGCCGCGAACCTCCGAGCGTTCTCTTTCACCTGCTCGCGGTAGCCGACGCCATCCATGAAGATCACCGCGACCGGGAACGGTCCGTCACCATTGGGCCTGACCACGAAGCTCGTCATGTCTCCGTCGGCGGTGCGAACGCGAATCTCTTTCTCAACCATCGGACAAGCGTAGCCAGCCTTCGGTCGGGTCAGGTCACAGTGAGGACGACGTTTCCGGTCTTCTGCTGAGTTTCCACGTACCTCGTCGCCTCGATCACATCCTCGAGTGGATAGCACCGATCGATCACCGGCCGGAACTTCCCTGCCTCGATGAGCTCCTTGAGGAAGAGGACGTCCCGCTTCGGCTGTCGCGGTGGAAGCTGGAACACCACCCGCTTCGCTCCCTTCCGCGCGGGCATGAGCGCCAGCAGGATGTTCACGGCCCCAT
The DNA here is from genome assembly GCA_044450785.1 of Isosphaerales bacterium. Lineage (GTDB taxonomy): Bacteria > Planctomycetota > Planctomycetia > Isosphaerales > Isosphaeraceae > JBIOJM01. The sequence goes on along the minus strand of JBIOJM010000580.1, from coordinate 2,715 downwards.
CGGTTGGCAGGTAGATACCACCTGGCTCCAGCGAGCCGCGCGACCGCTTGAAGGAGTGTTTGCCGACGGCGTCGAAGATGACGTCGTACGTTTGGCCGTTCTGAGTGAAATCTTCCTTCGTGTAATCGATCACGCTGTCCGCTCCAAGGGATCTGACGAGCTCGAGGTTCTTCGTACCGCACACGGCGGTGACGTCGGCGTCGAAGTACCTGGCCAGCTGCACGCCTGCGGTGCCGATGGCCCCCGACGCGCCGAAGATGAGGACCTTGCTGCCCTTCCGGAGGTGTGCCTCTTTCAGGCACATGAGTGCGTTGAGCGCTCCGTCGCAGATTGGTGCAGCCTCCTCGAAGCTCATGCCGGCGGGCATGTGCGCGATTCGACCGCTCTCGCGAATGCACATGAACTCCGCGTGCGCACCGAAATTGAGCCCACTGAGGCCGAAGACCCGGTCACCGACCGCGAACTCGCTGACGGCCGCGCCCACCGCTTCGACCTCTCCGGCAAACTCGCGGCCGAGGATCCGGTACCTCGGCCGGCGGAGGCCGGAGATCAGGCGGCTGAGCAGAGAGAAGGCGGGCCCAGACGTCGCGTTGGCTTCACGAGTGTGGACGTCTGCCCTGGTCACCGTCGTGGCACGGACTTTGACGAGGACCTCGTCCTCTTTTGGCGTCGGACGTTCGACATCTTCGAATCGCAGTACGTCCGGAGGCCCGTACGTGTCGTACACCACCGCTTTCATGAGTTCCCCTTCCTTCTCTCGTTTGACTGGGAGCGCCGGATTGGTCCGCCGAGCTTCCACATCCGCCCCGCACGAAACAGCTCCGCGGGCTTGCCGCCGCTCGATCCGGGGCGCGCTCGGCGTCCAGTTGGGATGACCCACCCGCCCTCGCCGATGACGGTCCTTCGGAAATTGGCGCCGTCGAGGTGCACCCCCCAGATGCCCTCGTACACGGCCCTCAGCTCGGCCATCGTGAACGCTTGTCCGACGAATGCCGTTGCAATGCCCGTGCGCTCGAGGTCGACGCGGGCGCGGTTGACCGCATCGCGCACGATGTGCGCGTGATCGAACGCCAGCTCGATCTTTCCGCTCAGAGCGTCCGACACCGGAATGAGGGCGGCGGCCGCCGCGTCCGAGCCCGCGACGACCGCGCCCACATCGCGAAGCACCGCCAGGTAGGCGACCGTCACGACATTCATTCGAGGGTCGCGACCAGGATCTCCGTATGCGCCGAACTGGGTCAGCAGGCTCGCGCTGTCGACGCCGGTCTCCTCCGCCAGCTCTCGCTTGGCCGCCTCGTCCAGCGTCTCCGAGGGACGCTTGAAGCCACCGGGGATCGCCCACATTCCTTTGAACGGCGCAACTCCTCGACGGACGAGCAGCACGTGAGGCCGGCTGTCGGACATGGTCAGGATCACCACGTCCACTGTTACCGCGAAGGCGGGAAACTGCGACGGGTCGTAGCCCGCCGGGGCGCCTCGGCCAGGGGTTTTAGTCGGCACGACTGTTACCATAGCACGAAGTTATAGTCTTCGCGACTAGAACTTTGGCTCAGGCTGGATGAACGCGGATTCGGCGACTGCGTGGTTCGCCTCCACTACGGCGCCCCAGCGGCCGGCTGAATTCTGAAAAGAGGGCTTGACAACTTCAAAGGCGGCGTGTATTCTTCTGATTAGTTAATTAGCTAATGAGTAGAATAACGCCGACAGACCAGCTCAGCGTCACCTTCGGTGCGCTCGCCGACCCCACCCGGCGGGCGATCCTGGCCCGGCTTGCGATGGGCGAGGCTTCGGTCACCGAGCTGGCTCAGCCGTTCGAACTGAGCCTTCCCGGCGTCTCGAAGCACCTGAAGGTGCTGCAGCGGGCGGGGCTGATCACGCAGGGGCGCAACGCCCAGTGGCGGCCGTGCCGCCTGGAGGCGCCGCGCTTGAAGGAGGTTGCCGACTGGGTGGGGGACTACAAGCGGTTCTGGGACGAAAGCTTCGAGCGTCTCGATGAATATCTCGAGCAGTTGAAACAGGAAAAGGAGAAGAGTTCAGATGGCTGAGAAGAAAACGGGAGGCAGCACCATGTCAAAGACCGAATACGTGATCGACCCCGCCAAGTTCGACATCGTGATGACGCGGACGTTCGACGCGCCGCGCGAGCTCGTGTTCAGGGCGTACACCGATCCGAAGCTGTTCGCGCAGTGGTGGGGCCCCCGCGGCTACACGAACCGAATCGACAAGTTCGAGGCTCGGCGGGGCGGCGAATGGCGGGTCGTCCAGACGGACCTCAGCGGCCACGAGTACGCGTTCCGCGGCGTCCACCACGACGTGGTCACACCCGAGCGCATCGTCGCGACCTTCGAGTTCGAAGGCTTGCCGGGCCACGTGCTCATGCAAACCGCAACCTTCGAGCCGGTTGGCGAGAAGACCAGGTTGGTTCAGCAGGCCGTCTTCCAGTCCGTGGGGGACCGCGACGGCATGGTCGCCTCCGGCATGCAGAAAGGCTCCGACGACTCGATGGACCGGCTGGCCGAGCTTCTCGAGAAGATGAAGGCCGGCAAGGCGTAGCAAACCCACGTTGAGGCCGGGCCGCGATCAGGCCCGGCCTCTTCTGTTTTACGGGGTCAGGCGGAGACGACCACTGTGACGGTGAAGTTCCGATCCGGGCAGCTCTGCTTGGCCATCGCCTCGCAGCTTGTCGCCCCATGGGCGTTGAGCGAAGCGCGGCCG
>JBIOJM010000579.1:0-3416 GCA_044450785.1 Isosphaerales bacterium | reverse complement strand
TTCAGGCCGTTCTGATCGTTGAGGTGCACGCTCCAGAGCTTGCCATGATAAAGCGCAAATGCCATGTCGTCGGCGGGATCGAGGCCGGCCAGGATCGAGTGGGCGCTCTCGATCAACACACCCGAGCGCTCGGGATCAATCGTCTTGTACGTGATGCCCACCATGTGGCCGACGGTCGGCAGATAGGCTTGATCCATCGGCTCGTTGGGCTTGGCCTCGCCAAGCACGCGGATCTCCTTGTCATGCTCGAGGATCGCGTTCCAGGCGTCGACGATCCGCGCGATCGCGGTCTTGCCGCACTTGGCCTCGCGGATGTACGTCCCCTCCCGCGCCAGCCACAGCACGTAGTTCTTGCAGCCGGCCTCGCGGGCGATGTCAACGCACCGCCGGGCTCGATCGAGAGCGTACTTGCGGTCGCCGGCGTCATTCGACGTGAACGCGCCGTCGATCGTTCGGGGATCCTCCCACAGCCGAGGTGCCACGATCTCGACGAACAGCCCTTCACCGTCAAGGACCTTTTTGACCTTCGCGACCCCTTTCTTCGTGCTGGGCCAGTCGAGATCGGCCGGAACGATGTCATCGTCGTGAAACTGGACGGCGTCGAAGCCAAGCTCTTTGTAGGCCTTGAGCTTACGCGCGAACTCCATCTCCTTGCGGACGGGTGGGCCGAACGGATCGGCCCCGGTGCTGATGTTCCAGGGGCCGAAGGAGAATCGGTATCGGGTGGGCGTGTTACGGGAAGTCATGCGTCGAAGGTCTCCACGAACAGAAGTCGATCCGTTAGTCCTTGGTCCATAGTCCTTGGTCCTTAGTCCTTGAACCTGAAGTACCCTTCCCTGGGGCGAGCCACTCGAAAAGGGCACGATCCATGGTTTAGAGATACCCGAACCGGCCGGCCGGCTCAATCTCCGAGCGTCCACCATTTGCAAGGACCTCCCGCGCGGTTGACAGAGGACGCGGAATCGAGTCATGATCCATGGAATCCGGAAGCGATCGCCACCCCCACGTTGGGTCGTCGCTCCAACGGCGAGCGCTTTTCAGGGAACTTGACTCCGATGCGGCTGTGGCATCTTCTTGTATTCATCGCGGCGTTCAGCGTGATCCTCGTGATCGTGCGCGACCAGGTGGGCCGGATCGCTCTCATCGTCTTTGTGACGGCGTCGGGCGAGGTGATCATCGGCACTACCGCGGTCATGGCCCTCTTTCAAACCATCGGGGCGTTAGGTGAAGCCAAGGGGTTGTTCGCGCATGCGGAAGCCGTCGCCACGACCACGCTCGTTTTGATCATCGGGACGACCATCATGTCGTCCGTGCTGTTCGTGGGTGCCTGGCTGGTCCAGGTGTCTTTACCGTGACCCGTCCCGGAGGACGACATTGAACCGCTACATTCCCGAGACTTACGCCCATCAATGGCTCCCCGAAAAAATCGAGCTCAAGAGCTGGGAGCAGATCGAGCCCTGGTACCAGAAGATCATGGCTCAACCGGCCGGCACGGCTCGTGAGCTCGAGCAGTGGGTGATCGCGGCCGGCGAGTTGAACGCCGCAGTCGGCGAGGAAGGGGTCGAGCGCTACATCGCGATGACCTGTCAGACCGACGACCCCGAGCGGGAGGCGGCCTATCTCTCGTTCGTTCGGGAGATCGAGCCCAGGCTCAAACCCATTCAGAACGCGATCCGGAGCCGATATCTCGACGCCCCATCCCGGAGCGAGCTGCCCCACGACCGCTATGCCGTCTTCGACCGCTCCCTGGCCAATCGCCGCGCCCTCTTTCGAGAGGCGAACATCCCCCGCGAGACCCAGTTGGCCGAGCTCGAACAGCAGTATCAGAAGATCATGGGCGCCATGACGGTGACGTTCCGCGGCCAGGAAAGAACGCTGGCGCAGATGGCTCCGTTTCTGGAGGAGACCGATCGATCCGTCCGTCAAGGAGCCTGGGAGCTCGCCGCCAACCGTCGCCTCGAGGATCGCGAGACCCTCGATGACCTCTTCGACCGGATGAAACAGCTTCGGATCGAGATCGCGCGCGAGGCGGGGTTCGACAATTTCGTGGAATATGCGTTTCGCCATCGCGAGCGGTTCGACTACGGGATCGCCGACACGGTCCGCTTTCAGGAGGCTGTCGAGCGCGTGGTCGTACCGCTCTCGAGACAGCTCCAGGAGGAACATCGGGCCGCGCAGGGCGTGCCGAGTCTGCGTCCGTGGGACCTGGCCGTCGATCCGCTCGGCCGGCCGCCGCTCCAGCCCTTCCGGGACGTCGAGCAGCTCGCCGCCGGCACCGAGACCATCTTCCGCGACGTCGACGCCGAGCTGGGCGAGCAGTTTGCCTTCCTCCGGTCCCGGCAGTTGCTCGACCTGGCCAACCGAAAGGGGAAAGCACCCGGCGGCTACCAGACCACCCTCGAGGACGCGCGGTTGCCGTTCATCTTCATGAACGCCGTCGGGCTCGACTCCGACGTGCGGACCCTGCTCCATGAAGGGGGGCACGCCTTCCACACCCTGGCCTGCCGCGGTGAGCGGCTGGCAGCCTACCGCGAAAGCCCGCTCGAGTTCTGCGAGGTCGCCTCGATGACCATGGAACTCCTGGGCGCGCACCGGCTCGATCCGTTCTACCAGCCCGGAGACGCCGGCCGGTCCAACCGCAAGCTGCTCGAGGGAATCGTGCTCATCCTCCCCTGGATCGCCACCGTCGATGCCTTCCAGCACTGGATCTACACCCATCCCGATCACAGCCGTCAGGAACGCCAGGCCGCCTGGAGGGACCTGCTCGCCCGCTTCGGCGGCATCGTCGACTGGTCGGGCTACCACGAGGCCCGTGACCACTCCTGGCATCGCCAGCTTCATATATTCTTGTACCCATTCTACTATATCGAATACGGCATCGCCCAGCTTGGCGCCCTGCAGATCTGGCAACGCGCCCTGAGTGATCGCGCCGGAGCCGTGGCCGACTACAAGAAGGCGCTCGCCCTGGGTGGCTCTCGTCCTCTTCCCGAGCTGTTCGCCGCGGCCGGCATTCGGTTCGACTTCAGCGATACCTTGATCGCCTCGCTGATGGAAACCATCCGGGGAGAGCTCGACAAGCTCAGCCCCTGATCGGGCCCTGGTGGTCCGTCAATCTGCGATTGACGGGTCAACATGACCGCCGAGACAACGGCCACGACAGATCTCCAAAGAAGATTAAGATTAAGAGGAAGATTACGAGTAGGAAGAGGATGAAGAGCACGATCAAGATTAAGAGTAGGATCTCACGCACGCGTTTGTCTTACTCTTGCTCATGCTCTTGCTCTTACTGACCGTTGCGCAAAGAATGTTAAGTCTTACTTACTCCATCTTCAATCCGGCCTGAGCAAAGAAAGACTGGACCAAACGAGGTTTCTGTCGAAGGCGGCTGATAGCGAGGTGGAACTGTTGGTGTAACT
>JBIOJM010000578.1:0-3431 GCA_044450785.1 Isosphaerales bacterium | reverse complement strand
CCTCGCCTTCCACCAGGCGGCGCGCCGTCCACACCGCGTTGCCGAGGCCCTTCGGCTCCTTCTGCTGGATGTAGGTGATGTCGACGAGGTCGCTGAGCTTGTCGACCCCGGCTCATGCCCAGATGACGATGGCCGATCCCGATGGGATGGAAGATTATGGATACGGCGGATATTCCTACGGCTACCAGACCTACGGCGGATTTGGGCTCGGATATAGCCAGGCGGTTCCAGCCGGAGGTTTCATCATGGATCGATTTGGGATGGTATATGGGTTTTCGGGTGTCGCCACGGCACCCACGACCCTTGCTCCACGGGTACGAGCGAGGAATGCGCGTGCCGGGTCCAGCCGGGTTGCGGGGCAGTCGCAACATCAGCTTCCGACCGGCACCCTGTATTGGCCCGTCGCCAATCGAGTTATCCTTTACTCACCGGCCATGCGTTACCGGTCGTACGGGGACGGATCCGGAAGAGGTCCCTACGGGAGCCTTGATTACAGGACCATGTACAAAGGTTGGCCCTTGGGCAACTGAGTCGTAGAATCTTGACGGGCCGAGATTACCGGTTACGGTTGGTTATCTCCACAAGACGAGGGGAATGGTCATGCGACGCTTGAGAGCGATGGTTCTGTCCGCCGCGGTGCTTGCGGTCCTGTTCGGCATGGGGTTGGAAACCCAGGAGGCGAAAGCTCAGGCCGTGGTTGGGGGGCCTTATTCGGGCTCTTACCGCGTGAGTGAATATCTTGGGGCGCCGGGACTCTACGGGATGAGTTATGGGTTTGCCAGCTATGGGATGCCGCAAACCTATTCGGTCTTCTCGGCGTACCCTGGCCCTTCGTACGGAACGACCCTTCCACCTTATGGCGTCATGCCCGGCCGGTACGGCGTGGGCTTGTGGCGCCCCGGTTTCGTCGCCCCCGGCTATGTCTACGGAGCCTCTTATTACTATCCTCCGGCATCGTTTTCGTATCGGACCTTCGCGGTCGGCACCGGCCCTGGAGTTGGGGTCAATCGCATCGCGTCGCCTCCGCCGGTTGGGGTTTACGCTAGGGCGCTGGGACCAAGCTCCCTGTACGGCTGGTGAATTCGAGGAAAGGAATGATGCCCATGACCTTTCCGCCCCTTGCCAAAGTCCGGCAGTCGATCCCCCAGCCGCGGCTGGAGGACGTGCCGGGAACGGTCCGCCACTTGATCCTTTCCAGCCGGCTTCGCGAGCGAGTCGCCAAGGGCGGTACGATTGCCGTCGGGATCGGCAGCCGGGGGGTCAACGGCATCGCGCGAGTGGCCAAGACCATCGTCGACACGTTGCGAGAGATGGGATACAAGCCGTTCGTGGTCGCCGCGATGGGGAGCCACGGAGGCGCGACCGCCGAAGGCCAGCGCGAGCTCTTGGCCGGTTATGGGGTCACCGCGGAGGCCATGGGTGTCCCCGTCAAGACCGAGATGGACACTGTCATCCTGGGCACCAATCCCGTTGGCCTGCCGATCTACTTCGACAAGAACGCGTACGAGGCCGACGGCGTCGTCCTGGCCAATCGGGTCAAGCCGCACACGGACTTCCGCGAGAAGCACGAGTCGGGTGTCCTCAAGATGCTGGTCATCGGCCTGGGCAAGCGCGACGGAGCCAGTCAGGTCCACAAGCTGGGTGTTCGCGGCTTGCGGGAGGTCCTGCCGGCTGTCGGCCAGTTCCTCGTCAAGAACACCCGCTTCGCCCTGGGCTTGGCGATCATCGAAAACGCCGAGGATGTCCCTGCCGACATCGTCGCCCTCGAGCCCGAAACGATCTTCGAGGTCGAGCCAGTCCTGCTCGAGCGCGCCCGCGGTCTGATGGGCCGGCTGCCTTTTGACCAGATCGACGTCTTGGTGGTCGGCGAGCTGGGCAAGAATTACTCGGGCGCGGGCATGGACCCCAACGTCATCGGCCGGTTGCTGATCGAGACTCAGCCCGATTTTGACCGGCCCGTGGTGACCAGGCTGGTCGTTCTCGACGTCTCGGACGAGAGTCACGGCAACATCGTGGGAGTCGGCTTCGCGGATTTGACGACCGAGCGACTGGTTTCCAGGCTAGACCCCGAATCGTTCCGCATCAACGTGTTGACCTCATGTTGCCTCGAGCGGGCACGGATACCGATCACGCTGCCGACCGATCGTGACGTGATCCAGACCGCTCTCGAAACCTGCTGGCGCATCGACTTCTCCCAGGCGCGGGTCGTCGTCATCCCCAACACGCTGGAGCTGAAAACCCTCTGGGTCTCACCCCCGCTGGACGACGAGGTGCGCGCCCATCCCCACCTGGCGCGCGAGACCGACTTTCTACCGATCCCGTTCACCGCCGATGGCTCGCTTGACCAGATCCAGTTGTTCCCCGAGAGCATCCGCGGGCGGCGTGGGAAGCAGCGGTGACACGCGCGACCGCGGCACCGCGATCAACCGGCGATCAGTTCGCCTTGGGATTGAGACTGGACGAGCCGGGCAGGGGGGGCAATGAAGCCGTCGTCTCCTTGACCGAGGGGACGAGCTTGCGGGCCGCCTGGCGCACGGCTTCCGAGCCGTCGGAACGGGCCATCTCACCCAATCGCCGCTGGACGGACGGCGTCTGATGATTGGCCAGCGCCTCGATCGCGCTCAACCGTACCGTCTCCACGGGGTCGCGCGAGAGCTGGATCAGCCACGTGACCGGGTCGACGTCGGTCCGGTCCTTCAAGAGGGGAATCACCGAGACGCGCTGTTGGGGTTTGGGACTGAAGATCAAACCTCCCAGGCTGATCAACTCCTGGGACAGTCCTCGGGTCTTGAGGATCAAATTGGCGATCTCGCGGATCGTGGGATCCTCGTCGTGCAGCCGCTTGAGAAGCATCTCCTCGGTCAGGAGCAAGCTCCGCTGCGCGAATGAGCTGAGCGTTTGTTTCCGGACGTCTGCGCTGCTATCGTCCACGTAGGCGACTGCGGCGATCGCGGCGCTGTCGAGCGGCAAGGCACCCAGGCACCCGACCGCCGCCATCCTGGTCTGGGCATCGCGGCTGGCCAGGCATCGCACGACGGGCGCGCAGAGTGCTGCTTTCCATTCAGCCAGTGTCTGTTCTTCGAACGGCATGAGCGACCGGCCGGGAATCCAGACCCAGAGCCGGCTGATCTCGACCAGGGCCGTGTACCGCGGACCGGGCTCCACGTCGGCCAGGCTGGCGGAGAGCAGGTCATGAAGCGGCCTGAGGGCCTCGACCCACCGCGCCGGGGCCGGTTCCACGGCGAACTGATCGAAAATTCGACAGGCAACCGTGATCGCGGTCGTCCGTGCCGGGGCAGTAAACCGCGGGAATCCAGCGCGCAGGGAGGAGAGCGTCTCGATCCACTCTGCGCACGCTTGATCGGCCAAAGCCTGCCGGGGCGCATCGGACTTGGGCGAGACCGCCTGCTGGATGAATGCCAACGCCTGGG
>JBIOJM010000577.1:0-3472 GCA_044450785.1 Isosphaerales bacterium | reverse complement strand
CTGTAGCGGCGGGGTCAGGAGACCCGCGCCGAGCGCTGTAGCGGCGGGGTCAGGAGACCCGCGCCGAGCGCTGTAGCGGCGGGGTCAGGAGACCCGCGCCGAGCAGCCCGGCAAGGCGCTAGAATCGTTGCGGCGGCTGTCCCAGCATTGCGCGCATCCACTCCTCGGCGGCGAAGATGGCCTGGGCCTTGGTTGGCTTCGGAATCGCCTCCCAATCCGGGACGTCGCCCTGGGGCAAAGTCTGCTCCTGCACCCACTGCTGGATATACTGGGGCGATTGACTGACCGTCGCGCGCCGGACCACTCCGTTGCCCAGCGTCTGCTGGAAGATCACGGTGTAGTAAAACAGGGAGTCGTAGGTCTTCTTCGTGCTGAGCTTGTGAACGTAGTCGTCGACTTTCTTGTCGAGCCGGGCCAGGTCGCCGTCGAAGAACTTGCGGAACTCCGCGAGGTTTTCCTGGGGCGTGCGTGGCTGGAGCGGGGGGACCTGGCCCATCGCCTTGAGGAGCTTGACGAAGTCGGTGCCGCGCCGCTGCGCCAGATAATGCGTGAACGCCCACGCCTGCGCGTAGTCCGTGGGAGTGAGCACGCTTTTCAGCATCAACGACTCGGCCTGCATGATCGACCGTTGCCGTGCGACCTGGATCGCCGGCACGAGGGCGCCGTTGATCTGGTTCGACAGCGGGTCCTCGAGCTCCCGGATCGTGGCCATGTGCAGGGAATTGATCGCCGCCACGCCGTTCCAGGTGATTCCTTTCTTGGAGTTGACCGTGGTGGCGCAATACTCGGCGAGCCCTTCGACCAACCAGGGAGGCCAGGAGCTGAGACGCGGTTGGACGCCGATATTGGAGAGGATCTGGTGGGCCCCTTCGTGGGCGACGGTCTGGGGCTTCAAGAGCGCCGCCACCTTGGGCTCGAGCTGGTCGTGGTCGGACTTCTGGAAGAAGAAGATCCGATTTGTGAAGAATTCGTAATACGCCCGGACCTGAGGGTCGACCTGCTTGTGACCGCGGAAGTCGTGTTCGGTGGCAAAGATCACCGCGACCAGGGGGAATTCCGACTCGTGGACCGGGATTCCATTGCGGTGAAACGTGTCGATCAGTCCGCGATAGAGGTCCTCGAGCAGCCGGCCGCTGTCCTGCGCGAAAGCCAGTGTCGACTGGTAAAAGATGAGGTAATGGTCCGTCTTCAAGAGGAGGAACTTGGCGAACGGACCTTCGGCCAGAACGGTCTGCAACTGGTCGGCGGTGAGCGGCTGGAACGGGTCGTCGGTCGGGATCAACTGGTCTGTGGTGCCCAGTTGGCCGTCGGGCAGGATCAATGCGGTCTTGCCGCCGTACTGTCCGTGAAACCGCGCGACGACGCAATGCCTGAATTCATCGCGGACCTTGAATCGTTTGGAAGGAGAAACGGAATGGGGCGCCGGCGCCTGGGCTCGCGCTGGATCCGTCCCGGCCAAGGCCGTGACGATCGCTGCCAGGACGACGAGACGGGTCGTGGCGAAACCGCATTCCCCACGAAGCTCGCTACGACAAATGCGGATGGCCATCCCGCAGGCGCCCGTGACGTTGACCACGCGTTCCATGGCCGGTGTCCTCTGGCGGACCTCGTCTGAAGGAATTAGGTCCCTGGATCAATCGAGTTTAGCACCCGGCGTGCGGCGCGAGAAGCCGGTGCCAGATCGAAACCGAAATTCTGGAGACGCGATGCTCGAATTCACCGTCCCGTACGGTTTTTCAGGCGGGTGCCACCTGGGATGAGAGGATTCGGACTTTGAAGCCGAGCGACTGCGAGAGGGCGGCCATTTCGCCGAAGATGTCGCCATAGGCGACGGCGATGTGGTTGCTCATGTAATGAGCCATGATGGTTTCCATCGAGCAGCCGAGGTCGGCCGCCATGAAAGGCCATTGGCGGGTCGTACCGCGCCACCAGGCTTCGCGGACGTCCTCGGGCAAGGCGACCGATTCGCCCCGCCCCAGATCCATGACCAGCCGGCCCGCCCGGTCAATCCACGAGCGCGCCCAGGTGATGGGCCCGGGTAGACTGACGCCGGCGAAGGTGCCGCCGGGCACGGGAAAGTAGCCGGCCGGCTGCCGAAAGCTCTCGACGCCCGCCAGGCTCGTCACATCGTGGTTGAATGCATACGCGCCGCAGCTTCCCGAATTCAAGAGGACCCAGAGGAATCGGCCGTCGTGGCGGGCTCCCCAGCGGACGTCGTGGAACATGACGGCCGCGGGCAAGCCCTTCGCTTCCAGGATTCGTTTCATCAGCTCCATCGGCACGAGGTTGCCCTGGTCGGCCTCGGTGCTGGTGATGACGACGTTGCCATTCCCTTCCGGGCGTGCGTGCGAGTTGAGCAGTCCCTCGGCGAAATCGCTGGGAGGCAGCAGCTTGAGCAGGCCGAGCTGGTACTGCCAGCCGAGGCAATCAGCCTGGAATTCAGCCAGCAAGTCGAGGACGGCCAGGTAGCCGCGGAGCTGCTCGCGCGTGGCGGCGGGTGTGAAGTCGTCGGCGTCGGCTTCGCGCCAGTGGAAGACGACGCCGCGGTCCTGGACGAATCGGAAGGCATCGTCCACCCGCTGTTCGCTGATCGTCCGGGTCCGCTCGATCAACCAAGCCTGGTCGATCTTGTGCTCGCTGAAGCCGATCGGGTAGAGCAAGCGCGGGCCGAAGTACCCATTGATCATGCCCATCGACGTGTCGCCGAGCATGAGGGCAAGCACGCGCCTGTCGCGGATACCCTCCTCGACGCGCCTGGCCACCGCGATCGATTCGGGCCGGATTGCGCCGGCGCCCTTTTGCTCGCCGGTCGGATAGTGGATGCGGCCGGTTGAACACCACTCGTCGAGCCGTTCCATGAAGCGGGCGTCGCCGGTCCAGTCACGTGCATCGGTCCAGATGCGCGAGGCCGCCCGGCCGACGCTTTCCAGGGAGGCTCCGGTATTCAAGAGGGCCACGAGTCCCGGCCAGGTGCCCGAGAAGTTCGACGCCAGCAGGAGTGGGTTGTCCTTGCCCACGACGCCGTCGATCGTGTGGGGCGCGTACGTCCAGTGGACGAAGACGCCGACCAAAGGGTCGTCGATCGAACCCAGCCTGGCGATCGCATCGCCCGGCCGGGTCAGATAACCCTCGACCAGATAGGGCGAGCGACCGAGTTTCTTGAGTGCGGCGGCCAGTTGCTCGGTGGCCTCGCGCGAATGCGGCAAGGCCCACTCGTTCGGCCTGGCCCGATAGTCGCCGGGCCAGAAGATGGCGACTTTTCTTGACATGGCGGGTTCTCGGCGCAGTGGTCCTTGGTCCTTGGTCCTTGGTTAGTGGGCAGTTGTCGGTTCTCAGAGGGTGTTTGGAAACCTACGCAGCCTGGGCAACGGCGAGTCGCCTGGTCATAATGTTGATCATGGCCAGATAGATCATTGCCTCAGATTTACTTGTGTTGAATTCATAGTCCTTGCTCATCCGCCGAAACCTTCCT
>JBIOJM010000576.1:0-3499 GCA_044450785.1 Isosphaerales bacterium | reverse complement strand
TCCCTGGCAAAGACGGTTCTTCAAAGCTCCAAAGCCGTCGCACATTACCAACGAATCTGGAATTCTCCCATTGACGATTTCACCTCTCCACCGACACGCGCAAAAGCTGACGTGCACCCTGCGTCGCGTCGGATCCGCGGTTTCGATTGTCAGAAATCGCGGTTACGAGTAATCTCCGAGAAATGCACTCCAGATCGGTCATCTCCATCCGTCGTGGCGAGAGGGGGTAGGAATGACGGCCAGAGTCACAAGCGTCTTCCTGTACGTCAAGGACGTTCGCCGGTCGCTCGAGTTCTACAACGAGGTCGTCGGGGCCGAGATCGTCCAGGTCCACGCCGAGCACGAGGGGGCGCCTTACACCCTGGCAATCTTGCGGCTCGGTCCATTCACGATGATGCTGCATCCCCAGGAGCCGCACGCTGAAGAGTTCACGGACACCCGCGTGGGGGTCGGAATCCATCTGCAGATTCAGGTTCCCGACGTCGACGAGTTTTATCAGCATTGCATGGACCAGGGGGCCATCCTCAGCCTCTCCGGCGAGCCGACCGACCAGGACTGGGGTTGGCGCGAATTTGCCCTGCGTGATCCCGACGGGTTTGTCTGGTCGATCTACCAGGACAAGTCCGGTGGTCAGTGGACGACTTGAAGAGATCAATCCCTGCCACCAGGAACGGCTTCGAGACCAGTCGGAGCCGCGGGAACGCGCTTGTTGACGCGCTCGGGCGCCACGAGGAAATAAGCGGCGACCACGAGCAGGAACACGGCGTATACCCGCCTCATCGCGCCCTCAGGCACGGCGCCGGCCAGTTTCGCACCGAAGTAGGCCCCGCAGAAGACTCCGAAGGCGATGAACAGCCCCGCGGTGATCTTCATCTCTCCATTCCGGTAATACTCCAGGACGCCCAGTAATCCCGTGGGAAGCAGGATCACGAACAGCGATGTGCCGACCGCCGTCTTGATGCCGAAGCCGAACATCAAGACCAAGGCGGGGACGATCACCAGGCCGCCCCCGATGCCGAACAGGCCGCTGAGCACGCCGGCCGCCAATCCCAGGACGATCATCTTCATCACTTCAATGACTTCGGTCATTCGTTCGACTCCTGCCCACGCGTGAACAAGGCCGCGCATCCAGCCAGCCCGGCGGTTTCGATGCGCAACGTGTTGACACTCAAGCTGATGGAGAGCCATCCCGTCTCGTCCGCGAGCAATCGTTCCGCGGCGGTGAAGCCCCCTTCCGGTCCCACTGCCAGGATCACGGCCTGGCCGTGAGGGATCGACGCCACTCGGGACGCCGGCAGCCCCGCCGGATCCGCGACAAACTTCCAAGACCCCGGGCAGGCTCCCGCCAGGTCCGACCAGCGCATCGGTGGGTCAAGGATCATCAGCCGGTTGCGCCGGCACTGTTTCGAGGCTTCGATGATCGACCGCCGCAACCGCGACAGCTTCGTGCTCCCCGGCTCGACCACCGAGCGATCGGCCACCATCGGGATCAACCGCTCGACACCCAGCTCGGTCGCCTTCTCGACCAGCCAGTCGAACCGATCCCCCTTGGAAACCGCCGACGCGAGCGTGAGCCGGCACGGCGGCTGGCGCTCGGGAAGTGGTGATCCGATGGCCGTCAACTCCACCCAATCGTCACCGGCGGCGATCACTTCCGAGCGGGTCGCGCAACCTCGGCCGTCAAACAACTCGACCACATCGCCCAAACCCAGCCGGCAGACACGGCTCAAATGCCTGGCCTCGCCGGCCCCCAGGCGCTGCCGGCCGTCGACTGGCGGGTCGGGACAATAGAACCGAGCGGACACGCGTCTTCTCCCGGTCTGGCCAAAGATTAGGTCTCATCCTATCCGATCGTAGAAGCAGACGCGACGCACGCGAAAAATGACCCGGATCGAAGGAACAATCCAAAATCCAAAATCCAAAATTCAAAATCGATCGGGTCTGCCCGGTGTGGATGCGTCATTGGGGTCTAGGACGAGACCCGTTTGCCGAGCTTGATTCACCTTATGTTCCGCTTCCGTCTCACGACGAGGCGGTCGCGCGGCTGGTCCACACGATCGAAACATCGCAGCGACGGGCTATTTTCACCGCGGCCGCCGGGCTGGGAAAGACCACCGTCCTGCGCAAGGCGTTTGCCGAGACGCAGAGTCCCCGGCGCCGGTTCGCCTCGGTAAGCTGTCCGCGCGATGGGAGTCTCTTGTTCACGCTGCTCGCGGAGCGGCTCGGCGAACGGCTCGGCCGCGAGCCGGACCGGCTCGGCTCCTGGAGACGGCTCGAGCGCGCAATCCGAATTTCGTCGCTCCAGGGGTTCCAGGTCGTCCTTGCCGTCGACGATTGTAATCAGATCGGCTCCCATGAGTTGCGGCGGGATCTCGATTCCCTCGTTCAGCTTGGGACAAAGTCCGGCACCGACCTCACGATCATCCAGCTCGAACGAACGAACCGTCATCATCGTTCGGACTCGAGCGGCTCATGGAGCCTCGCCATCAACCTCCAAGCGCTGACCCGTTCGCAGACCGAACGCTATCTCTCGACGAAGCTCGACGCGGCCGGCTGCGCCGAGCCGATTTTCACTCCCCGTGCCATCACCCGGCTGCATGGGCTCTCGGTCGGTGTCCCACGCGCGCTCGAGCAGCTTGCGTCGCTCAGTCTGATCTCCGGTGCCGTGCGTGGTCTCGAGGTCATCTCACCCGATCTTGTCGACGGCGTTGCCCACGAGTGTCGTGGAGAGGTGCGTGGATTGGGAGGTTGGGCGTGACAAAGGCGACTATGAAAGGGCTGGCACGCTTACCCTTGCGGGTACGGTCAACGACGGTCACTGGTCGGACGACTCGAGGAGATTACTGAACTTTCGGGGCGGCAGGCGAGTGCGTCGGAGTGATTGTGAAGGAACCGCGGATCTGGATCGGCGTGGAGCCAGTGCCGACCGTCAGGTCGAACGAGAAGGTTTTGCCCGCGGAGGGGTCGCCCTTTGGGGGGGCGGCGGGCGGGTAGGGTTCATTGGTGGTGAGGCGAGCCGGGGGCGGGACTGTTGCCGGGGCACCGAGAGGCTGAAGCGAATGTGGGGCGATGGGTGCGGATGGGGACAGAGGCGCGGTAGCGGCGGAGACCGCCGACTGAGGACCATCGACAACCGTGATCTGGTCGTACTCCAAGAGCGTTCCCTTGGCCTCTTCGAGCGCGACGATCGAGTTGTTGTACCTCGTCTTGTACTGGGCTTCGTCGGCGATTGCCGCGACGTATTGGCTGACGGCGTCTAAAATACGGTCGATCGTGATGCGGCCTTCCTCGTAGTAGGCACGCTGGGCATCGAGCCGGCGGGCGGCAGCCGCCCTGAGCCGTGATCCTGTCCTGAACTGCTTGTAGTTGGCGTCGATCTCCAGGAAAAACCGGGCGAGCGAGTGAGTATTCCGGTGGACAACCGTGGGGAGGGAGGCGTGTTGGGTTTTGAAGTGGGCGCAGCGGCTGGGGGCCGGGGGGGGGGTTGGGGCGTCGGCGG
>JBIOJM010000575.1:0-3526 GCA_044450785.1 Isosphaerales bacterium | reverse complement strand
TCCCAGACCCGCATAGAGTGGGCAGAGAGAGCGGCGATGAGGGTCCGGCCATCCGGGCTCCAGGCCAGCCCCTGAACCGCGCCCGGGGAGCCCTCGAGGCTGAGGGTGGGCAGGCCCGAGTCGACGGCGTAGAGCATCAGGCTCGCGTCGGGACCGGGCCCGGCGAGGCTGCGGCCGTCGGGGCTGAACGCGAGGGCACTGACGCCGCTGCCCAGACTCGCGCGCCGGCCCTGGGTCGTGACCCCCCCCGTCGTCCGCCGGAACTCCCCGGTGTGCCGGTCCCAGAGCTGGATGCGGCCTTTCCCCTCGAGGCCGGCGAGGGTCTTCCCGTCGGGACTGAACACCACGTCGGTGAACGTGTCGTCCTGAGCGCGGAGCGTGAGCCGATCCTCGTGAACGAGCTGCCAGAGATAGCGCCACTCCCAGCCGCGGAGCTCGGGCTCGCCCGGGGTTGGTCGCAACAGGTCGAGGAGACTGTGAAGGCGGCGGACGTCGGCGGCGTCCCAGGCGGCCAGGGCGAGGTTGGAGCGGGTGGCGTATACGGTCCGGCGCAGCTCCTCCTGGGTGGCGCGGAGACTGGTGTTGGCGTGGTCCGCCTTGCGGCGGGCACCGGCCTCCTCCACCCGTGCGAGCTCCGCACCCTTCCGTGCGGCCTCACGCGCGTTGGCAAGGGTGCGCTGGGTCTCCGCCTGGGAGCGGAACCGCTCCATCGCCAGCAGCGAGCTCACCGTGGCGAGCAGCAGTACTGCGGTGAGCACGCCGCCGAGCAGGGCGATGCCCGGGTTGCGCCTGGACCATCGCCAGTATCGCTCCGCGGTACTGACCTGACGGGCCCGGATCGGCTCGTCGGCGAGGAACCGCCCGAGGTCCTCGCCCATCGCCTCGGCTGACTGGTACCGCGCCTTGGGGTCCTTCTCGATCGCCTTCAAGACGATCGTCTCCAGGTCCCGCGGGATCCGCGCATCGACGGCCCGCGGCCGCTCCGGCTCCTCGGTCTTGATCTGCTCAATCAATTTAAGCCGGTCGGTGGAGTCGAATCCCGAACGCAGCGTGAGCAGCTCGTAGAGCGTCAACCCCAGCGCGTAGACGTCGGCCCGAGCATCCCCTTCACCCCGGAACCGCTCCGGCGCCATGTAGCGAATCGTCCCCAGGATGTCGCCACTCTGGGTCAGTCCCTCGTCATCGCCCTTGGCCAGGCCGAAATCCGTGATCCACGCCACACCTTCCGTGTCCAGCAGCAAGTTCGACGGCTTGATGTCCCGGTGCACGATCCCGCGTGTGTGGGCGTAGGCAAGGCCCCCGGCGACCTGCCGGCCGATGTGGGCCAGGCTGCGGAAGAATGCGTGCCGGCCCGATTCGACGGACGAAAGCTGAGTACCACCGGGCAGGATCGCCGAGCTTGGAGATAGGGAAGCCGACGATGGCAAGCCTGGCGCGGGCGGATGCGCCCGTTCTGGGCGGTTTAGGTTGCCTCCTGTCTCGCTCTCGAGTTGGGTGCGCGCCAGTGCGGGGTCGGATCCGGCGGCGCGACGCTCCATGCCGGACCCGGCCAGTGTCGTGAGGCGTCCGCTCGCGGCCCTGGCCAGGAGCGATTGTGAGGCTTCCACCACTTCCGGGCGCCGGCCGCCAGGGTCGAACCGACCGCTCAGAATTGACTGCAACACCGGGCTGACCTCGACCCCTTTGCCGAGTGCCGGGCCCTCGATGCCGTGGCGGGAGTGTTCTCCGCCGGGCCGCGGAGACTGGCCCCCGGACGCCGCCTTGATCTTGGACTCGGGTCCGGCCCGATCGCGGAGCCGCCGCAGCTCGGTGATGACGGCCTCGAGCCCCTGGCCCTGGATGAACTGCATGGCGTAAAAGCGGACGTCTCCATCCTGGCCCACCTCGAAGACGGGCACGATGTTGGTGTGGTGCAGTCGGGCCGCGGCACGGGCCTCGCGGCGGAACCGCTCCTGGATCATCCGGTCGCCGGATACATGTCGCGGGAGGACCTTGAGCGCGACGCGTCGGCCCAGCGAGATCTGCTCGGCCTCGTACACGACACCCATGCCGCCCCGGCCGATCTCGCGGAGGATCCGGTAGTCGCCGACCTCTTTCAAAAGTGGATGCGCGGCCCGAGAATCCGTGGTCTGCTCCCCGCCCTGCCGGACACCCTCTGCCTGCTCGACCTTGACCATCGCCGGGAAGAGCTCGCGGATGTCGTCGGCCAGCTCCGGGTAGCGATCGGTGTATTCCTTGAGCGCGGGCCGCTCGCCGCGCCGGAAGCGGTCGGCGAACTCCTCGGCCAGTCGATCGAGCAGGTCATACTGTTCCGAATCAGAGATCGACATCGATCAAATTCCTTCCAGGCCACCCGGCATCGCGGCCAGGATCGTCTTGAGCTTTTTGAGCGCCCGGATGTAACGCTTGGCTCCGGCCTCCTCGGTGATGCCCAGCACCACCGCGGTCTCGGCTCGAGTGAGCTGCTCGAAGTGGCGCAGCGCCACCACTTCCCGATCGGCGGGATCGAGCGAGTTGATCGCTTCCTGGACCTGGAGGATCTGCTCGGCCCGGATCGCCGCGTTCGAGGGAGAGGTCAGACGCCCCAGGAGCATCGCTGCCAGAGCCGCCGAGCTGGCCTGGGGCAACGGATCGCGATAGAGCGACACCTCCCGGCCGGCGTCCCGCATCCGCGTCCCCAGGTGGCGGCGGTGGTAGATCGCCAGCCGATCGCTCACGACCAGTCGCAGCCAGAGAAACACCGGCAGCCTGGGATCGCTCAGATAGCTCTCCACCTGCTTTGCCAGGTCGAGGAATCCATCCTGGAGCACGTCGGAGGCGTCGATCCGACCCTGGAGCCGCGAGTCCATGCGCAGCTCGACCATCCGGCGCAGGCGGTCGCGGTGGCGCTGGAACAGGTCGGCAAGTGCCCGGCGATCCCCCGCTCGGAGCCGCTCGAGCAGGCGGACGGTTTCACTGGGTGGGTCGTTCATGATCTTGCCCATACCTTATAACTTGCGCGCCGCCGCAGGTTCGGGACAAGAAAAATGGGAGTTTCCCCACGATATCGCTTCGAAGTCCGGCAAATCAAGCGCGAATCGCCCTTCGATGAGCAGAACGAGGCGACCAACGGACCGTCCGAAACCACGATCGCTCATCGGGTTGCGCCTTACCGTTGTTTTCTGTCAGGGCATGGTTCAAAAGCAGGTTACACCTCAGGGGTGGCTGGGGTCGACGCCCGGAGGGCGACGCTGGGCTGATGAAAAGTCGGCCTTGACCGGCTCCTGAGAGTCCTTGGCCATCCTCAACTCTTGTTGCGCGTCGAGGAAGCCTTTGTTGGGCGCGGGTCTCCTGACCCCGCCCGAGTGACCGACCGAAGGTCTCCTTCCTTCGGAGTGTGCTCTGAGAGCGCAAATGCCTTTGAACCCAGGGCCTATGATGAGCGCAGGAGACCTTCGGTCAAGCATTCCGGCGGGGTCGTGAGACCCGCGCCGAACACTTGACGCATTCCGGCGGGGTCGTGAGACCCGCGCCGAACACTTGACGC
>JBIOJM010000574.1:0-3535 GCA_044450785.1 Isosphaerales bacterium | reverse complement strand
GTCTACAACAACGTGCTCGCCCGTCTGCGCCGGACCCAGGGATCGCTCGTCGAGGCGGCCATGGACCTGGGCGCCAACGGGTTCCAGACCTTCAAGGACATCACGCTTCCGCTCATCTCCACGTCCCTGGTGGCCGGGGCGATGCTCGCTTTTGCCCTCTCGTTTGACGAGGTCATCGTCACCACATTCACGGCGGGGGCTCAGAACACCCTGCCCATCTGGATCTTCGCCCAGCTCCGCACCGGCCGGCTCCTGCCGGAGGTCAACGTGGTCGTCTCGTTCGTGATCCTGGTCACGATCATCCCGGTCGTGGTCGCCGCGCGCCTCACCGGCGGCGGCGCGGCGCGCGTACCCGCCGCCCGCTAGTTACTTTTCCTGCAGGAGCCCTTTCTAGTGGATGAACTGGGGAATCACGACTGAGGCCGCCCAGAGAGCCAACCCGACAGCGATCAAGCCGATCTTCTTGTAACCCCATCCGATGGCGGCGAGCACGAAGACGATGAAAGCGAGGATCAACAGGATGAGCCCCAAGCTCAGGCTTCCGAGCCCTCTTGCGACTAGCTCAGAAAGCACCCAAAGGGCTAGACCGGCCGCGATCAGGTCCGTCTTCTTGTAACTCAAGCCGATGGCGGCGACGATGAAAACTATTAAGGCAATGATCTGCAGAAGCTCGGTAAAAGTCATGCCGGGTATTGTCTGCTACAGGCTCGCCAATCTCAACAGATTCACAGCTTCAGACTATTGGGCATGACCGCCCCCCCAGCTGAGCTCAATCTCGCCGGGAACGCCCTCCAGCCGGGCGTGCAGCGCAGCTGGTGGCTGCGCGAGGCGCTGGCCCAAGAGGATCACAGCGCCACACCGCCCCTGGCCGGGGATGTGAACGCGGACGTAGCCATCGTCGGAGGAGGTTTCACGGGGCTCTGGACGGCCTATTTCCTGACCCAGGCGAACCCCGGCCTCGGCGTCGCCGTCGTGGAGCAGGACATCTGCGGCGGAGGCCCCAGCGGCCGCAACGGAGGCTTCGCCAGCGGCTGGTGGGACGAGCTGCACGGCCTGGTCACCCTCTACGGTCCCGAGGGCGCGGTGAAGGCCTGCCGCGCGATCTCCGACAGCATCACCGCGATCGGGGAGTTCTGTGACGGCAACGGCGTCGACGCCTGGTTCAAAAAGGCCGGGTACATGTACGCCGTAACGGCCGCCGCGCACGAGCCAACCTGCAAGGCCATGGTCGACCTGGCACGCGAGGTCGGCGCGCCCGACGAGCTGCGCGAGCTCACGCAGGCCGAGGTCCGGGCCCGCTGCGCGTCGCCGGCGTTCCTGGGCGGCGCCTTCATGCGTGATGGCGCGTCGGTGCAGCCGGGCTTCCTGGTCCGGGGTCTCAGGCGCGTGGTCATGGAGCGCGGCGTGCGGATCTACGAGGGCACGACCGTCACCGGTCTCAAAGCAGGTCCCCCCGCGGTCCTCACCACGCCAGGCGGCAACTTGCGCGCCAAGAAGGTGGTGCTGGCGCTGAACGCGTGGGCAACCGACTGGCCGCAGCTGAGCCGCCGGCTGGTCGCGTGGAGCTCCTATATCGTGCTCACCGCCCCCGCGCCGGAGCGTCTCGCCGAGATCGGCTGGAGCGGCGGCGAGCTCATCTCCGACTTCCGCACCTCGCTGCGCTACTTCCGGACGACACGTGACGGCAGGATCGCGTTCGGCGGCGGGGGCGGCCGCGCGCGCCGCACGATCGACGAGGCATTCACACACGACTCGCGGGCCGTCGAACAGGCCGCGGAGGGTTTTCGACTTATGTTCCCGGCGTTCGCCGACGTGCCGATCGAAGACGGCTGGGGCGGCCCGATCGACGTTTCGCCGACCCATCTCCCAGTGTTCGGCACGCTCGAGCCCGGCAACGTCTTCTACGCCCTCGGCTATACGGGCAACGGCGTCGCACCGTCCCACCTCGCGGGGCAGGTGCTCGCCGACCTGGCCACCGACCGCGACACCGACACCGCGAGACTGCCCATGGTCAACCCCAAGGCCCGCTTGTTTCCGCCGCAGCCCTTTCGCTCATGGGGCGCAGCCGTGGTCAGGCAGGCCATGATCGCCAAGGAGACGGCAGAGGAGCAGGGCCGCAAGCCCGGCCTCTTGGTCTCCGAGCTGGCGCGGATGCCGCGCCGGATGGGCTACCTCTTAGGCCCGGACTAGATCCCCGATCAGGTGGATGCCCCAGCCCTTCGGCACAAGGCGTTCCGACAGCACCGAAGCCCTGAACATGAAGCCGTTGAGTGCGAGGTAGGTGGGGTCGGGCACGACGCGTAGCTCCGCGACCTCCAACCCGCAAGTGCCGGCCTGCTCGCGAATCGCCCGCACCGTGTTGACGCGGTACTGGACAGGGAAGGTATCCGCCTCCTCGCGCCCGTAGAGCCGCGGCACCAGCCGCCGCTGCAGCCGGGGCAACGCCTTGCCAAGCCGGTTCAGCCACATCAGCGGGTTGCGCAGGTTGGGGGTCAGGAAGAGGAAATGCCCGCCCGGCCGCAGCACCCTGCGCACCTCACGGAACGTTGTTTTCGGGTCCTCGAGGTGCTCGAGCACCCAGACGCACACGACCAGGTCGAACGAGGAATCGACGAACGGCAGCCGCTCGCCCACGCCCCTGATGACGGGCATGCCAGGCGCGCGGTGCTCGGCAAGGGACGGCGAGTCAGGGTCGAGGCCGGCGGCCAGCTTGACGTCGCGCCACACCAGCTCCACGACCCCGCCCCGCCCGCAGCCGAGGTCCAGGACCCGACTGTCGGGGGTCGCCATGCTCCGCACGAGGGCCTCGAGCTGGTCCCCGCTGGAGCGCCATCCGGGGCGCATGGCCCGATAGCGCGAGCGATATGCGTTCTGGAGAGTCAGGGGCAGGAGAGCCTGGTGGGCGGACGGGTCTCCTGCGTGAACGATGCCCATGCACCCGGCATTCTGACCTCAGGGCTGCCCCGCCACAACCCTCAGGTCGCATGGATCGGGAGCGATTTGGGCATAAAAGAGTCATGGCAAAAGGTGATTTCGTCGAGGTTCTCGTCGACGCCGGCTCAGGCGCGGCTCGCGAGTACGTGGTCGAGGCGACCCGTGCCGGTCGCACGGTCGAGGTTCGCAGCTCTCGCACGACGGTCGAGGTCCGTGAGCTGACGCGCACGGGCGGTGTGGTCCGCACGGCGAGGTTCATCGCGCCGAGGGTCCTGGCCGTGGTAGAGCACCCCAGCCGCGACAAGGGTCGCGCGCGACCCCGCACGGCCGCGCGTCCCAAGGCGGCCTGACGACCGCTCGGACAGGAACAGGTCGCCGCCGGATCGTTACCTGCTGAGCGGCTTGCGCGCCCTGATGTACGCGCTGCCGACCTCGCCTTCGACTCCCGGAAGGGCCTGAGTCGCGTGAACCTGGAAGTCGGGGTCCTCGAATCCCGCCTCGACCAGCGCGGCCCGGTAGTCATCGATTGGGATCGTGCCGGAGATGCATCCCGCCCACGAGTCAAGCTGCGCTTTCATCGCAGGGCTGAGCGCCTTCAGCT
>JBIOJM010000573.1:0-3544 GCA_044450785.1 Isosphaerales bacterium | reverse complement strand
TTCGAGGACGTTTACATTCGAGCTTGCGCCAATCCAGGTCACCCTGAATCAGCGTCGAATATGACTACGTGGGTAAACAGTCAATTCCCACGACCGGACTTTCACCGGCAAGTTCAGCGGCATTATGGGCTGCAGAATTGGGCTTATCCCCTCTTCCTCCAACCAGGTGCAAATGAATCTTGACCGTGATTCGGAATCTTGCCGCCTCGGGATCGGTCCGCCGAGCCGGCTGCGGTCACCTAGGAAACCACCCCCGCGCCGTTTTGGGGTCGAAGCGGTCGGGAAGGGGGAACGTCACGGTGACGGGCGTCGCGTTCACAATGATCCCGCCGAGCTTCGGTTCCCACACCCAGGTCCATTTTTCGAATTCGCTCCTGGGCAGGAGCACGCGGTCGAAGACGCGAGTTGAGCGGTCCTTGACCCACCCGCCGTAGCGGTTCGCGTATTGCCAGACCTCGTGCCGGACCGTGGCCACCGGCGCGCCGGAGTCAGCATCGAAACTGGTGGGCAGGTCGCGAACGAGCTGCACGAACACCCGCACCTCTTTCCCCTTCTCGTCGGCGGCAAGGTAGAGCGGGCTCACCTTGTTCTCGTAGTGGCGCGACTTCGCGATATCGTTCACGACGAACGCGCGTGTCTCGTCCTCCGGCGCGGGGGCGTCGGAGGGCCAGAACGGGTCGAACTCCTTGATCGGGGGGTAATGGAACCCCTCGACCCGGACCTTTCCCGAGGTGATCACCACCAGGTCGTACCGGCCTGGAGGGAGGTCGCGAAAGACCCACCGGCCGCGCGCGTCGCGGACCGCCGACGCATTGACTCGGGGTTCGTCGATCTTCGCCTTGGGATCGACCGGCACGCGGGGGTTGCCATCGTCGTCCCACCGCTGGATTGCTCCGACCTTGGTGACCGAGTCCGATCGGCCGAGCTCGACCAACAGGTCGCCGGCGCGGGTGCTCGTTGTCCACACACAGGACAGGGCGACCGCCTCGATGATCACCCGCCGGATCGGATCATGACTCATGGGAATGCTCCTAACGCGGCAGAGCCGCCAAGCAAGTAGGCAGTAGGCAATACGCAGTTGGCAGGTGGCAGGTGGCAGCTTAAGGAAGCGAGAATGTCCTGAAGTTGTGCGCACGGCGCGGAGAAGTTACGTGGGAAGATTTCAAAATAGAGCGCTCACTTTCCGCCTGGTGGCTTCGGCCGGTCGGAGCGCTTGGCGAGCTTCTGCTTGACCTCGGGGACAAGTGGGCTGCCTGGGTAGTCGTTGAGGAAGGCGCGATATCCCACGGCGGCGCGGTCGGCGTGGCCGAGGCTGTTCTCGCACTCGGCGGCGAGGTAGGCGAGCCGGTCGGCTTCGGAGGACTCGGGGTTCACCGCGAGGGCGTCGCCAATCAGGGCGATGGCCCGCGCGTGCTTGCCGCGGGCCACCCAGTAGCGCGCCTGAAGCAATGGCAGATACCCTTCGACCTTGTCGGCCGGGTACTCGTCCTGCCAGCGCCTCAGCTCGGCGAGCGCGCGGTCGAAGTGCTTGTCGCGGAGGTACGCCTCGGTGGAGCGGCTCAGAGCACCCCGCCACGACGACCGCTCGACGGCCGGCCGCCGCGATCCAGCCGCCGAGGCCATTGCCCGCTCGTACGAGGCGCGGGCCGCGGGGCGATCTCCCTTGCGCGCCGCGTAATCGCCCCAGACGCGATAGAGGCGGGCCGTCAATGCCGGTTCGGCGTCTCCCTTCAGGCGAGCGGCGGCGGAATCCAGCAGGGGCTTCGCCTCGCCGGCGCGGAGCAGGTCGTTGAGCGCGATGTCGGCCGCCTCGAGCTCGTAGGCCGCCCGGCGCGCCGGCGGGACCTCAGCCTTGACCCCCGCGGCCGCCTTCCACGCGGCGAGCGCGCTTTCGGGGTCATCCATCGTGTCGCGCAAGAGCGGCCCGACGAGCTGGACCAGCGCATCGAGCGCGGCGGGGTCGGCCGCGGCCTGACCGGCGAGGAGAGCCGCCTTGCCCACCGAGGCCGCCTCCGCGGAGTGGTTTCCCTCGATCTCGGCGCGGACGAGCTGCACCAGCCCGAGCGGATCGAGCTTGGAGGGCTCGCCGTCCCGTAGCGCACGGAGGTAGGCGGCGATGCCATCCGGCGGATGGTCCGGGTCGGCGAAGACGGCGGGGCGGCCGATCTCGATCCGGTTGGAAACGGCCGGCGCAAACGCCGCACCCGGGATCGAGAGCCGCACCGTGTAGATTCCTGGATGCAGATAGATATGCTGCGGGGACGACGCTTTCGAGGTCTGGCCGTCGCCGAACTCCCAGTGGGCACGGCCGCGGAGGTTGGGCGAACGGAAGGCGACTCGCACCAGCGCCGGCGCGTCCTCGAAGCCGGAAAGGACGACCTCGCCGGCCGCCTGGGCCTCCATGTCGTGCATCGGGCGGTCGCCCACGTGAAACGGTCCGATGGCCGGCAAGACCGCGACCTCTTCCGAGCCGAAGGCTTGGGGCGGGATCAACTCCGGCTTGGAGGTTCCCGGAAGCTGCCAGGCCGCCACCATGCAGGCGTCCGGGCCTGCCGCGGCGTGAAGGTACTCGAACGTGTGCGGTCCTGCTTTGAGTGCGATCGTCCCTTTGTGCCGGGCATCGCCCACCGCGCCATGGGCCCCCGGCGCGGCGGCGACTTCGCGGCCGTCGACGATCAGGAAGCTGCAATCCTGGCTCGTCGTGAAGAACTGGTAGTCGCCGGCCGTGGGGATCCGCAGGGTGCCGGAATAGAGGCTCAGGAACGGCTCGGGGCCGGGTGCCAGCGGGTTGAAGCGGTGGAAGACGTTCGGCACGTAAACACGGCCGATCGGCTCGGACGCGGTGAATGCCTCGCGCACGGAGCGGGCCTCGCTCAAGTCGCAGGCCTTCCAGCGGCGGGTCTCCAGCACCAGGCCGGCCGTCGCGGTCCACGGGGGCGGCTCGCCGGCTGTGTTCTTGCCGCCGTAATAGATCGTGTAGCTTTTCTGCCGCGCGACGGTCTGGAACGCGATGCGGCAGAAATCGCCCGGTCCGAACTGAAGCACGCGCCAGGGCACTGGCTTGTGCCGGCCGTCGAAAACCGCGAGGTTCTCGCCGCGTGCGGCGAGCTGCCCGTGCGTGAAGAACTCGGTGACGACGACGACCGGCTGCACCGGGGCCGCCGGCACGCGCACGCTTCGGTGGTAGCCGAAGGCGGTCGCCGTGGCGGCGTCGGAGGGTTCCGGCTTGGGTTCCTGCGCAGGCGGGCCGGCCCGCACGCCGGAGGCCAAGGTCAGCAAGACGGCTGCGATCGCCCAGGTTCCGACGCGAAACGAGCCCGCATCCTGGCGTGATGTTCCGGCGCGCCGCAGGCGGACAGGACGGCCAGCGCGAGAGCCGTTGCGCCCCTCACCCCAGCCCTCTCCTTGGGGAGCGGGCTGGGGTGGGGTGACGAAAAGTTCGTGTTGAGTGGACTGGAGCGGCGGTTGGGAGACGGGTGTTTTTGTTGCGCGCGATCGAAAGACGGCGCGGCCGAGCGATCCCTTTCCCCCCCTTGCGAAGGGG
>JBIOJM010000572.1:0-3553 GCA_044450785.1 Isosphaerales bacterium | reverse complement strand
CTGAGCCACGTTCCCGGACGCGACCTGCGAACGATGATCTGGCGCGAGGCGAAAGCCCAGACGCCGAGCCACGACCCGGCCCGTGAACCAATCCCGGCGTGGGTGCGCGAGTGGCACACGGCTTACAACGACGGCGCCGACATCGGAACCTACGCCGGCGCACGCCTCTAAGGGTCGACTCATCAATAACTACTGACTTTTAGGCATACTTCTATCGATAGGTGCCGGAGGTTGGCGGCCTGGCCGTTGGGTGCGTTGCTTGAGAGGTGCAGTAGGAGCGGGGCTTCTCAGTAGTCGGCGGTATCCGTAGGCGCAGCCAAGCCTGGGCGTATTATGAGAGAGTTATTCCTAGCGAGGAGGAATGCTCTCATAATGCGGCCCGAGCGGTACGACCCCGAGTCTCTGATCGGCCTGCTGCGGCAACGGAAGATCGCCACCATGGAAGACCTCAAGGAGGCGCTTGGCACCTCGGCTGACGCGACGGTGTTCCGCAAGCTGGCCGAGTTGGATTACCGCACCAGCTACAGCCACCGTGGCCGGTACTACACCTTGGATGAGGTCGCCCTTTTTGACGAGCTGGGGCTGTGGTCGTTCCGCCAGGTGTGGTTCAGCCGTTTTGGCACCCTGGTGTCGACGGTCGAGGTGTTGGTCGCGGCGTCGGAGGCGGGTTACGACGCGGCGGAGTTGGAAGGCGTGCTGCACGTCGAGGCCAAGCAGGCCCTGCTCCGGCTGGTGAGAGACGGCCGCTTGGCCCGCGAGCAGGTAGCCGGGCGTTACGTGTACTTCTCCCCGCAGGCCGCGTCCCGCCGCGCCCAGCTGGCCGCCCGCTCGGTCTATGACGCCGAGGCCAGCCGCCTGTCCCTCGGCCCAGGACTGCGGGTCCTGCCTGACGAGCTCAAGGCGGCCATCGTCTTGTTCTACAGCCTGCTGGGTGAACAGCAGCGGCGCCTGTACGCCGGACTGGAGGCGCTCAAGATCGGCCATGGCGGAGACACCCAGGTCGCCGAGCTGTTGGGGATCGATCCTGGCACTGTGGCGCGGGGCCGGCGCGAGCTTCTTTCTGGCGAGATCGAACCCGGGCGGGTGCGCCGAGCGGGCGGCGGGAGGCCGTCGACAAAAAAAGCGTCCCCCAGGTGATCGAAGCGATCCATCGTCTGATGGAGCACGACACCGCGGGAGACCCGATGACCGGCATCCGCTGGACTCGCCGCACCACCGAGAAGATCGCCAAAGAACTGGCCGGCCTGGGCATCGCCATCTGTCCCAACACCGTCGCCAAGCTGCTCAAAGATCTCGACTACCGGCTACGGGTCAACCACAAAAAGCTCTCCGGGAAGAAAGACCCTTGCCGAGACGAACAGTTCGGCTACATCTCCGCCCAGCGCCAGTCATTCACCGACCGGGGACTGCCGATCATCAGCATCGACTCGAAAAAACGAGAGCTGATCGGCAACTTCAAAAACGCTGGCGCAACCTGGTCCAAGCAGCCGACACTGGTCAACGACCACGACTTCCGATCCGACGCAGAGGGAATAGCCTTGCCCTACGGAGTCTACGACCTGACGGCCAAGCACGGCTGCCTGTTCGTCGGCACCAGCCACGACACCCCCGCCTTCGCAGCCGACAACCTCGTCAGATGGTGGAACTACCACGGCCACCGCCGCTACCCCGCCGCCACCGAACTGCTCGTCCTCGCCGACAGCGGCGGCAGCAACGGGGCCCGCACCCGAGCCTGGAAACACTCCCTCCAACAACGACTCTGCGACCGGCACGGCCTCACCGTGACCGTCTGCCACTACCCGACATCCGCCTCCAAATGGAACCCCATCGAGCATCGGATGTTCAGCCAGATCAGCAAGAACTGGGCCGGGCGTCCCCTCGACAGCTACGAAACGATCCTCAACTACGCCCGCACCACCCGAACCAGCACCGGCCTGCGCATCGACGCCTACCTCGTCCGCACCGACTACCCCACCGGCATCAAACCCAGCAACACCGACATGAACCAACTCCGGCTTCGCCCCCACGACACTCAACCAACCCGCAACTACACCCTCACCCCCAGGTGACAACCCTCCCAGCCAGAAACCACAAACATGGAAGTTATTCTTGAGTCAGCCCTTAGCTCGCCGTGCCACGTTCATCGCCGACGCGGGCGGCCAGCAGACGTTCGTGCAATACGCTTGCTGCCCGTCGATCCCGCTCTGTTGACGGCGTCAGCCGACGGTCAGTTCGATCCCACGAAACGTGTGGGGACCCGGCAACGACTCGGCGCGTACCGCTCGGGATGGCACCGATCTCTCACCCGGGGTACGACGACGGGCCAAACCTCGCCCTTACCGATGGTCGCATCCAACACCGCGGCGACAGCGTCGAGGGCCCTTCCGATTCGATCATCGTTCAACAGTCCGGCGTTGGTGTCATCTCCGGCGCCAATGCTGGCAGTCACGGACGCAGCCCAGCATGACCACGACCATTACAGCACCACCGTCACCGGCAGCCGGAACGGCTTAGCGGGAGCTTCAGCTCCATCAGCCGGATAAGCATGTCCCGGACGGTGAGCTGGTCACGCCGGATCAAGAACCTCGGTTGCGTCATCAGGGTCGAGGGTATGCAGGCCGCAAACGCGCTCGGCCGTCGCCAAGCCAAGAAGAAGGGCCCATCGGCTACATGTACCTGCGCTCGGCCGTCGACGCTTCAGCGGTCTTGGCCGACAAGCCTAGCGGGCGGATCGTCCACGCTGGGTGCAAACTGGACGGTGATGTCAATCGAACTCTGGTCGCGTGATCGGAAGGTCGTGCTGGGGATCACGGTGGAGGGGTGGCAGTTCCCTGCCTCGGATCCTGGTTGGGACGCCCAATGGCTGGTCATCAGCGGCCGGGTTCAGGACGGCGGCCAATCGTGGTCGTTTCGAGACCCGTGCCTCACGATGCCCGAGGCATGGAGGCTTGCGCAGTGGCTCGGCGTTCTCGCCAACGAACATTCGCGGCCGGCCACAAGTCTTTCGTTCGTGGAGCCGAACCTGTATTTCGAGCTTCAGGGCCGAGATCAGACTTCGGTCTCGATTGTTGTGCGCTTCGCTCAAGAGGCTCTCCCACCATGGATCACCGACCGGTCGGAATGGCCGTCGCTCGTACTCGACATGGACCCAGCGACGCTGGGCACGGCCGGCTCGCAACTCGGTCTGGACCTGCGGCGAGTCATTGATAAGCCTGTCTCATTCCGCCTCATCGGGTATTGGTCGGGCGGGCACGGCGACAACGACGTTTGGCCTGATCCGACCGACTTCGTAGATCCCAGTTGGGATAGCGATGAACGAGAACGAATCGGCGACTATCTGCGACGCGGCATGCTGTACCGGACGTACATGGGGCAATCAGCCTGCCGAATCTGTAACGCTGCCAACGGGAACGAAGAGTACACCGACGGCTCGTACGCCTGGCCGCAAGGGTTAGCTCACTACGTCATCGACCACGCCGTGCGATTGCCCCAGTCCTTCGTAGACCACGTCGTCAGAGCCAACGACACGACAGAGACGACCCCCGCAGAGGTG
>JBIOJM010000571.1:0-3587 GCA_044450785.1 Isosphaerales bacterium | reverse complement strand
CCGGCCTGGACGGCCTCATCCCAGTCAGACCGCCCACTTGTGTCCCCCGTCCGAAAGGCCACGCTGCGCATTACCGTCTCGGAACGAGGCAACCTTGAAAGCTGCGTCACCGTCGACGGCATCTGCGAGGTCAGCTCCACCAACGTCAGGGATATCAAGATCATCAGCCTCGTTCCCGAGGGCACCAAAGTCAAAAAGGGGGAGATCGTCTGCAAGTTCGACTCCTCCGAGATCGAGAAGAACATCGCCCAGCAAGACATCAAGGTCAAGCAGGCCGTATCCAAGATCGAGACCACCCAGCAGGAGAGGGAGATCCAGCGCAACAAGGGTGAGAGCGACATCATCGCCGCCAAGGTCGAGCTGTCCCTGGCCGAGCTCGACCTGGAGAAATACCAAAAGGGGGATTACCCCGCCGAAACGACCAAGCAGAAGGGGACAATCGGCCTGAACAAAAAGGATTACGAGGAATCGAAGAACAAGCTCGAACAGTTCAAAGGGCTCATGAAGAAGGGGTTCAAGACGCCGGACGCTGTCCGGATCCAGGACATGGAGGTCGCCCGGAATAAACTCCAGTACGAAAGCGCCCTGCTCGAGCTGAAAGTCAAGGAGAATTACGATTATAAGCGGAAAACAACCGAGTTCAGCGCCAAGTCCGAGCAGGCGAAGAAGAAGGTCGAGCAGTCCGCGGCCACCCTCAAGGCACAGATGCTCAAGGCGACCAGCGAGTACGAGTCCGCCCAGGCCACCGCCGACATCGAGCAGCAGCAGTTCAAGGAATTCCTTAAACAGAAGGACAAAACCATCATCCGCGCCGAGCAGTCGGGGATTGTCGCCTATGCCAATGAGTCCTGGTACGACTCCAGCCGCCAGATCCGCGAAGGCGCATCGGTCTACGCCCGCCAGAAGATCTTCAGCTTGCCCGACATGACCAAGATGCAGGTCAAGGTCAACATCCACGAGTCGCTGATCAAGAAGATCAAGGTCGGCCAGAAGGCCGAGATCCGGATCGACGCGTTTCCCAACATCGTGTTCTTGGGCACGGTCACCAAGGTCTCGCAACTGGCCGATTCCACCCGCCCCTGGATGAGTGGCGGCGTCAAGGAGTATCCGACGATCGTCGTGCTCGACGGCCTCCAGGGCTACGACCTCAAGCCCAGCATGACCGCCGAGGCGCGGATCTTGGCCGGGGAGCTGGATGACGTCCTGCTCGTCCCGGTCCAGGCCATCGCCGAACACAAGGGAGAATTCTACGCGTTCGTCGAGGAGCCCGGGGGAATCCGCCGGCGCAAGGTAAAGACCGGCGAGAACAACGAGACCCACGTCCAGATCCTCGATGGCCTCAAGGAGGGTGATCAGGTCGCGCTCGACGCCCGGCTCCGCGCCGCCGCCGAATTCAAGCTCGATGACGCCAAGCAAGGCACCGATCCGTCCAAGCCGAAGAACGAGGCGGTGACGACTCCGACGAAACAACCTTGAGCCAATCCGTGCGGACGACTTTTTTCGTGTGAATGCATCAAGCGGCAAGGCCCCTTCGCCAAAGTCCCACCATGCACCGACTCTACACGACAATCCTGCTGGCGATCCGCAACCTCACCCTGCACAAGCTGCGCGTCCTCTTGACCATTCTTGGGTTGATCTTCGGCGTCTCGTCGGTCATCGCCATGCTGGCGATCGCCGAAGGGGCCAGCCTCGAGGCCCAGCGCCAGATCGCCTCGCTGGGAGCGACCAACGTCATCATCCGCAGCGTGAAACCTTCAGACGACGTCAATCCGTCCAAGCAGCAGAATAATGATAGCTTTATCTTTAAATTTGGGGTGACTTACCAAGATTTTGAGCGGATCATCTCGACGTTCCCCACGGTCGTGGGGGCGACCCCGCTCCGCGAGTTCCGCCAGAACGTCCGCCACCTCGAGTCAGAGATCGAGGCCCGGATCGTGGGGGTCAACCCCGACTTCATCAAACTGACCGGCCAGCAGATCGAGAACGGGCGGTTCCTCACGGACACCGACGTCTTTTACGCCTCCAACGTGGCCGTGCTGGGGGCGGAAGCCGCCGAGAAGCTGTTCCCGTTGGGTGATCCGATCGGTCAATCGGTCCGCATCGGAGAGCGGCACTACTACCGAATCGTGGGCGTCACGTCCTACAAGGCACCGTCGGCGGGGACGGGGAGCAGTCTGGCCGCTCAGGACTTCAACAAGGACCTTTACATCCCCCTGACCACCGATCGCGCGCGGTTCGGAGAGGTCTTGACCAACGAAAAACAGGGGAATTTCTCCGCCGAGCGGATCGAGCTGTCGCAGATCACCGTCACGGTGAATGCGATGGAGAACGTCAAGCGGACCGCGCAGGCGCTCGACAGCATGCTCCAGCAGTTTCACCCCAAAAAGGACTATGGCATCACGGTCCCGCTGGAACTCCTGGAGAAGGCCGAGGCCACCCAGCGCATCTTCAACCTGGTCCTGGGCTCGATCGCCAGCATCTCGCTCCTGGTCGGTGGGATCGGCATCATGAACATCATGCTGGCGACCGTCTCGGAACGAACGCGCGAGATCGGCATCCGGCGCGCATTGGGCGCGCGGCGCCGCGACATCATCGAGCAGTTCCTGATCGAGACGACGGTGATGTCGTCCTCCGGCGGCCTGATCGGCGTGCTGCTCGGGGTGGCGGTCCCCCCGCTGGTTTCCTACCTGTCGGGAATGCCCGTGGTCATTCGCCCCTGGTCGCCGATCATCGCCTTCCTGATCGCGGTCACGATTGGCGTGGTCTTCGGCGTCTATCCGGCCCGACGAGCCGCCATGCTCGACCCCGTCGAAGCCCTCCGAACAGAATAGGATTTGCCCACCGGGAGAGCCTCCTGGCGCTGGGCGCGGGTCTCCTGACCCCGCACCCTCACTGCGCCGCCGAGTGCGTACCCATCGGACTGCCACGGATCGTCATTCCCTCTGGCAAGGGTCGGGCCGCGACGCTGAAGCCCCGCTCGACGAGCTCGCCGCGAATGCGGCCGTAGAGCACGAAACTGTCGGGATAGACCCAGAGCGTGACGGTGGCTCGGCCGGGAGTGATCCGGTTGACCGCTCGGGAAAACTCGGAGAGCGGGTTCCTCGTCGACTCGTACGTCTCTCCCCGGCTTTCGGATTCGGGGACCAGCTCCCAAGCCCTGAAAGTGAAGTAGGACTTGCGCTCGAGCAGCTCCTCCACGCTGCCAGGTACCGCGCGCTGAAGCTCGTACTCGAGCGAAAACGCGCCGACCGGCCCGACCTTGCCGCTGATCGCGGGGAGTCGGTCGGCCATCCGGATGCGGACCCGAGCGTCGTTCTTGGTGAGTTCGAGGAGCTGGACGAGGTTGATGAACGCGATGCGGTTGCGGCGCAGCTCGAAGTGGTACTCGTCGCCTTCGGCCGGCCTGGCCACGGGGCTCTTGCTCAATATCGAGGTCAATTTAGGTCGCGGGAGTTGTCGCAGACTCGTCAGCTCGTTCTCGAGTTTGTCGCGCTCGCCGCGCAGAAAGCCTCCGCGGCTGGAGGCCTGGGCGATCCGGGTTGAGGGATCGCGGACCAGGAAGGCGAGCTTGCGTGCCCGGCCGGCGT
>JBIOJM010000570.1:0-3609 GCA_044450785.1 Isosphaerales bacterium | reverse complement strand
GGGGACCGAGCCATCGAGCGCAGGCCGGGCCGGCGGCGAGGCGGAGCCGACGCCGGACCGTGCCGGAGCGAGATGGCGGAGTTGGCGCACTCGTTCGAGACTAGCTCAAAAGGTTGGTTACGGTTCCACCTCGTTCGTAGCGTCGCGATGGGTGCAATTGTCGCTCGGCTTTCCTTGCAAGCGACGACTTCGCGGGAGGCTTGACTGACTTCCCCACCAACTTATGATAGCATTGCCTGCGATGCCCCCATCGTCTAGTGGCCTAGGATACTTGGTTCTCAGCCAAGGGACCGGGGTTCGAGTCCCCGTGGGGGTGCTTCCGCTTAGTCCTTGGTCCTTAGTCCCTGGTCCTTAGTCGTTCGAGTCCCCGTGGGGGTGCTTCACGGGCGTTTTCTCACCCTGCATCGCCGCTTTCCTTGATTCGAACGGCCCCGACTCCAAAACAGGCGCGCCCGCTTTACCCAACCATGATTGCCATCGAGTTCTACGGCATTCCTCGATTGCGTGCTGAGACTCGTCTCCTGAGTCTGGAAGCGTCAACGGTCGGGCAGGCACTCCGCGAGCTGGGCCGGCTCTGCCCGGCTTTGGAAGGTTCGGTCTTGCGGGCGGGCGCGATTCATGAGGCATTCAAGTTGAGCTTGAACGGCGAACGGTTTGTCTCCGACCCCGAGACGTCATTGCACGAAGGCGACGTCTTGCTGCTCCTTTCGGCCGACGTGGGAGGCTGATCGGGTGTCGCCAGGCTACCACGGTCGCTACCTGCGAATCGATCCTCGGCCTGGCCGTACGTCATGCATACCTCTCGAAGACGGGGTGCTTCGGCGTTTTCTGGGAGGTGTCGGCCTGGGTGCGTGGCTGCTGGCCCATGAGACGCAAGCGGGAGTCGACCCACTGGGTCCCGAGGCCGCACTGGTGTTTGCCCTCAGTCCCCTGGTGGGCAGTCCCTTGACGACGTCGGCCAAGTTTGCGGTCGTCGCCTTCAGCCCGCTGACGGGCCGCGTCTGCGACGCCTTGTCGTCCTCTCATTTCGCGATCGCCGCCAAGCGCGTCGGGGTTGACGCCCTCGTGGTCAAGGGCAGGTGCGATGAACCATCAATCGCCTTGATCGACGGTCTGGACCGCGACGAGCCGAGCGTCCAGTGGGTGCCGGCGGGTTCACTCTGGGGCTTATCCGCATGCGAAGCCGAGGACCGGATTCGCGCGCAACACGGACCCGATTGGCAAGTTGCATCGATCGGGCCGGCCGGCGAGCGGTTGATCCCGTTCGCGACTTTAAGCCACGATGGCCGCCATGCGGGTCGGGGCGGCCTGGGTTCCGTCCTGGGCTCGAAGCAGATCAAGGCCATCGCGGTGCGGGGCAACCATCGAACGCCGTCCGCCGACCCGGAACGGACCGTCGCGCTGGCGAAACATTACTCCCGCCTGTCGTTTGGGCCGGCGACCGAGAAATACCGGGAGCTGGGAACCGTTGCTAACCTCTTGACCTTCAATCGGTTCGATACCCTGCCGACCCGAAACTTTCAGGCAAGCCGGTTCGAGGGGGCGGAGCGCCTCAGTGTGGCGGACCTGGCCCCGGCCCGCCGGATCGCCCGGACATCGTGCGCTGCCTGCACAATCGGCTGCGAGCACATCTATGCCCTGGGCGCGGGCACGTCGGGCGTGCGGCTCGAATATGAGTCGCTGTATGCTCTCGGGCCGATGTGTGGGGTGGATGATCCGGAGGCGGTTTTGAGGGCGGCCAGAGCTTGCGACGACTCCGGGATCGACACGATCAGCACCGGTGCGACCATTGCCTTTCTGATGCAGTGTTCCGAGAGCGGCCTGGTCCGCGACCGGCTGGAGCCATCGCAGCGCCCGCTCCGCTTTGGAGACGGCGCAGCGCTGTTGGAAGCGATCGACGCATTGGTTGATCGCCGCGGAAACCTGGGTAAGTTGCTGGCCCTGGGCAGTCGCCGGGCGGCCGAGCGAATCGGGGGCGGGTCGGCGGATTTTGCCCCTCACGTCAAGGGCCTGGAACTGCCTGGCTACGATCCGCGCTCCTTGCACACGATGGCACTGGGCCTGGCCGTCGGGACGAGAGGGGCCGATCACAACCGCTCGGGGGCCTATGAGGCCGATTTCTCCGAGCGAACCGACCGCCGCCAGGGTGGATCTCACTCGGCGTGCCTGGCCATCGAGACCGAAGACCGTGCGGCTTTGATGGACTCGCTGATCCTCTGCAAGTTCCTCCGCGGCGTATTCCGCGATTTTTACGCCGAAGCCGCCGAATTGCTCGTCGCCGTGACCGGATGGCCGGTGACGGCTCTCGAGCTGCAAACTCTGGCGCGGCGGGTCGTGAACGCACGCAAATGCCTCAACGAGCGAGAGGGTTGGACCCGTCTCGAGGACGCGCTGCCCGCCCGGTTGGTTGAGCCGTCGGCGTCACCGCCCGGATCTCCCAGCCTGTCGCGGGAACGGCTCGACACCATGATCGCGGCCTACTACCGGGAACGCGGATGGGACGACGCCGGCCGGGTCCCCAGGCACCTGCGGCGCGAGCTTGGGCTCGACGATCCATCCTTCGGCACCGACTCGCCTCCTCGAGGGCAACCCGAGAGCCTGATAGGCAGGGCAAGGGTTGCCGGTTAAACTTGGAGATCGAACCCGCCGGCTGGCGAAGGTGTCTTGGCTGGTCGGGGGATTGGTCCTGGTTTCAGGTTCCCGAGGTCCAGTCAGAGGTTCTTCCAGGCACTCGCCTCCGCTTCAGCGGATGGATGGAATGGCAAATCACAACACCGCCGACAGCTCACCCGTCACCGAACCCTCCCCTGATCATCAGAAGCGGCCTATTCGTGCCCGCTCGATTCGCGCGATGCAGGATGACCACCCTCATCACGCCACCGAGCGTCGCGACCCGCGCCGGGCGACCCTGGCTCTGGAACGGGCGCGCGCTTGCGCCCGGATCGCCGACGACAATCGGGGCAAGGACATTCTCGTGCTCGACCTCCGGCAAACGACGCCGATTGTCGATTTCTTCGTGATCGTGACGGCTGTCTCGCGCAGGCAGAGCCGTGCAATGGCCAGTGAGATCGACCAGGCGATGAAAAAACTGGGCGAGGCCAAGCTCGGGTTGGAAGGGTCCGAAGAAGGCCGCTGGACGCTGATCGATTACGGAGACTTCGTGGTCCACGTCTTCTCGACCGAGGACCGCGCGTTTTACGCACTGGAAGAGATCTGGGGCGATGCTCCGAAGCTGGACTGGCAGGATCCGCTGCCGGAACGACCGCCGACCTGAGCGTCACGAAGATTTACTTCTCCGGATCGGCGTGATGTTCTTTGAGGAGACATCATGAAGACGGCAATCGTGCAGTGTCCTAACACCGAGTGTGGCCGAGTATTGCATTTGGGTGATGATCCACTGGGCCGGGTTTTCCGGTGCCCGTATTGTCTGACGAAGCTGCCCACCGCACCGGTATCTGCGGCGGACCGGTCGCCGGGATACCAGATTGACAGGCGAGTCTCCATCGCTCTGGATGCGTTGGACGACAAGCAGAAGAGAGCTGTCGGAGGCGTCCTCACCGACCGCGCGCATTTCATCGCGAGCACGGCAGACAGCCGGAAGGTCCGAAG
>JBIOJM010000569.1:0-3621 GCA_044450785.1 Isosphaerales bacterium | reverse complement strand
TGCCGGGAATCATGGCGATCGAGATGGCCAGGATCACATTTCTCCGGTTGATCCCGAGCGCGGCCACGATCACGAGGGCGAGGACAAGGGTCGGGAATGCCATGAGAGCGTCCACGCCCCGCTGCACCGTCAGGTCGAGCCCGCCTCCTACATAGCCGGATATCAGGCCGAGACCAGTTCCCACCGTGCAGCCGATGACGACCGACCAGACACCGATGGAGAGCGAGATCCTCGCGCCGTAGATGACCCGGCTGAAGACATCCCGACCGAAGTCGTCCGTGCCAAACCAGTGCGCGCGGCTCGGCGCGGCCAGGGGGGGGCCGCTCAACGCATCGGGGCCGTATCTCGTGATCTGCCCGGCGGAGATCGCCGCCCCCACTACCAGCAGTACCAGAGCGAGCCCCACCAGACCAAGAGGCTGCTCCCGCGCGCGGGCACTGAGCCGGTGATGGAGAGCCGGGCGCGCACGGAGACCGCCCGTACCCTCGACGAGCTCGCCGCTTCCGACGGCCGGGGCGAAGTCATTCATCCCTTTTCGCGTTCGGCACGACCCCACTATGGTTGGCACCGTGCTGCACGGGACCCATCAGCGTGCGGTGCCAGACAGCCTGATGCGCGGATCGAGCCATCCATAGGAAAGGTCCGTCAACAGGTTGACCAGCATCGCCAGCAGGACGACGACCAGAATGTTGCCCTGAAGCTGCGGGTAGTCGCGAACCTGGATGGCCCAGAGCGTGAGGCGCCCCAAGCCCGGGAGCAAAAAAATCTGCTCGATGATGACGACGCCGCCGAGGAGCACTCCGGTCTGGGTGCCGATCACGCTGATCGCGGGAATCAACGCGTTTCGAAGGGCATGGCGGCCGATGACGGCAGATTCGTCCAGCCCCTTCGCGCGGGCCGTCCGGATGAAATCCTGACTCAGCACCTCCAGTGTCTGGGAGCGCAACATCCGCATCGTGACGGCCGAGAGATAGTACCCGACCGCCAGGGCGGGAAGCATGAACTGCTTGAGATTGGCGATCGGATC
The DNA here is from genome assembly GCA_044450785.1 of Isosphaerales bacterium. Taxonomy (GTDB): domain Bacteria; phylum Planctomycetota; class Planctomycetia; order Isosphaerales; family Isosphaeraceae; genus JBIOJM01. Next base: position 2,594 of record JBIOJM010000569.1, on the reverse strand, counting down.
CTCCACGAATGGCACGTAGTCGGTGGGGGGAGTCCACTGGAACCAGATGGCCGGCAGCATGATATAGAGCGTGCCCAGCCAGAACGCAGGGATGGACAACCCGGCAATGCTGACACTCCGCACGACGTAGTCCAGGGCATGATTTTGCGCGAAGGCTGACAGCAAGCCTGCCGGAACTGCCAGCAGCATGGCGATGAGCATGGCCAGGATGGATAGCTCAACCGTCACCGGCAGGGCCCGGGCTATCTCCTCACTTACCGGGTTCTTCGTCCAGAGCGACCTTCCCAGGTCGCCGCGGAGGGCATCTCGCACCCATATCCCGTACTGGACGGCCAGCGGTTTGTCCAGGCCCAGCTTCTCGCGGAGCTGCTGGGCCTCGTTGTCGTCCTTCGAGTCCGCCAGCATCAGCGTGACCGTATCCCCTGGAATCGCGCGAATGAGCACGAACACCAGCACGCTGACGAGGAAGACCGCCGGCAGCATTATGGCAACACGGTTGAGGAGATACCTCGACATTCCCGTGCCGGCCTAACCTGTCCCTCCCCGGCCGGTCTCCAACCACGCGCGCCAGAACGCGAGACCCTTCTCCGGGTTCTGGGCCGGGACGTAATCCTTCACGTAAGGATGCCAGGCGTCGACGCTCGTATACCGTGGCAAGTCGATCACCCAGCAGTTCTCGGCGAGGACGGCTTGGATCTTGGCGAAGATCGCCTTTCTCTTCGTCACGTCGCCTTCTCGACGTCCCTGGTCAAAGAGCTTGTCGAGGTCGGCGTTCCCCCAGTTCGCGAAGTTCCGGCTCGCCCCCGTTCGATACAGAGCGGTGGTGTAATCCTCGATGTCGCCGAACGGAGCAAGCGAAAAGCCTATGAGTTCGAAGTCGGCCGTGTTCCGCGCCTTGAGGAAGGCGCCGTACTCGACGTCCACGATTTCCATTTGGACGCCGATCGCCTTGAACATCTCAACCGCCACCGTGGCTTCCTTCTGCACATATCGGTACACCGTCTTGCACTTGATGCTGAAGCCGTTGGGGTACCCCGCCTCGGCGAGCAACTTCTTGGCCTTGTCGAGGTTGGGGCCATCACCCAGTGGAAGCTTGTCAAATGGAACGACCCAGCCCGAATACGGCGCGGGAACCGCGCGCTGTTTCTTCCCATGGCCCTGATAGACGATGTCAATGATCCTCTGCTGGTCAATCGCGTACCAGAGTGCCTGTCGGACCCGGATGTCGTCGAGCGGTTTCCGTTGCAGGTTGCATCCAAGGCACTGCATGGCGAATTCCGGGAACTCCTGCACGACGATGCTCGGATTGACGCTCTTGAGCGTCTGCGCCTGGGCGAAATTCGCCGGGGTTACGAGATCGATGCGACGGGAGGCGAATGCCGCGACCTGGGTCGAGCTGTCCGGCATGATCGCGATTTCGATGCTGTCCATGTACGGGATGCCCGGCTCGAAATAATCCGGGTTGCGGACCAGGACCATCCTCTGGCCGCGCCGATACTCCTTCAGCTTGAACGGCCCAGTGCCCACGATGGCCTGCTTCATATCGCCCTTCGCTTCGATCACATGCTTGGGGGCGATTCGGGTGTAGGCGGCGGCGACCTGGTTCAGGAATGCCGCGTAGGGTTCCCTGAGTTTCACGGTCACCACCCGCTCGCTCGTCGCTCTGACCGTGTCGAGCGGTGTGAAGGCATACGCCCGCTGGAACTCCGCCTTGTGGGTCCGGATCCGGTTGAGGCTGAAGGCCACGTCTTCAGCCGTCAAGGGGGTGCCATCGTGAAACTTGACACCCTTGCGCAGATAGAAAACGTAGGTGAGCGGATCCGGATGCTCGAACCCCTCGGCCAAGTCGGGGATCGCCGTGGTGGCCGCCTCGCTATCCGCGCCGTTCCCGGGTCCCACGTTGTAACGGAGCAGGCCGTTGTAGCACATCCCGAGGACCCACTGGAGCGAGCTCGTGGTCTGCATGTGCGGGTCGAGGTCGGGGGGATCGTCGGGCAAGTACCAGTGGAACGTGCCTCCCCGTCTCGGCTTCGAGCTCGCCGGTGCGGCGAGGGCAACGCCCGTTTCCCTTGTGCCGGACGCAGCCACGGGCAGCGCGGCGAGTCCAAGGCCGTACATGGCCGCCCTGCGAAGCATCTCGCGGCGAGAGAGAGTGCCCTGGTCCGGGGCATCGGAGCCTGTTCGGGAGCGCCGTTTGTTGTGTCCAGTCACGTTCGTCTCTCCGTATTGGCCGGCAGGGTCCACGTCTGGATCTCGAAGCGTGACCCGGGAAGCTACATGGATTCATACACCTCGCGAAACGCGGAGACAACAGGAAACTCTGTTCGACTTGGCCCCTGCGTTCGGCGTGAACAGGATCGGTTTCAGGCGGCGACCTCGTCCAGCCGTCCGGGCGATGACGGCGACTAGCTCTGGACTTGACAGCGCTCGACCCGTTCATCTCTCGGCGTCTTCCCATCCCGGGGCGAGATCCACGCACGTGAGGCAAGGCCCATGAGCTACTCGAGATACTCGGCCTGCAAGGAGCCATCGCCTCCGGGGAGGCGGCTGGAGCCTCCGATCGAGGTCCTCCGCGCATGCGGGCAGCGCATGGG
>JBIOJM010000568.1:0-3624 GCA_044450785.1 Isosphaerales bacterium | reverse complement strand
GCTGTCGAGCGGCGCCTCGGTCCGCCTGCGGGTCGTCTATGCTAGCGGCGCTCCGGTCACCGGCGTGACGTCCGCCGGTCGGACCAACCGCGGCGTTCGCGACCGCGACGCCGCGCCGGACGCCGCGTTCGACGTCATCACGCTCGCTCCCGGCGAGGACCGGTTGGTGATGGTGCGACACGACGGCCGGAAGCTTGGCAAGGTCGTGCACGTCCGCGAAGGCGACGACAAGGCGGGTCCGGTCCTCGTCACGCTCGCGCCGCTGGCGACGATCACCGGCCGGGTGGCGGACGCCGACGGCAATCCCGTCCCCGGGGCGCGGGTCCGGCCCGACCTGCTCCCTGCGGGAAGTTTCAGTCTCAGCCTTCCGCAGGTTACCACGGACCAGGAGGGGCGGTTCCGCGTCCCCGACGTTCCGACCGGCTGTGACTACGCGCTGGCGGTCCAAAGCCTCGGGACGATCAAGAAGATACGGTTCGCCTTCTCGAGCAAGAACATCACTGTCAAACCAGGTGAGACGATCGACGTCGGTGAGATCAGGTTTAAGAACGACTGAGGGCCTGCGCACGGATCACGTTAGTTCTACAGCAGCACATCTTACAAACGTAGTCGATACAAACCCTTTGGCCACCGCGAGTTATTCACATGCGTCTCGATGAATGTGACCAGTCGGGCCGTCTCTGTGGACGTCCGCAACACCCTTGTTTATAAGGACTTACGCCACTGATCCTAAAACAAGTGCTGCTGTAGAATTAGTATCTACCGGCTCAAAACGTTGCATGAATTGCGGTATCTCGCGAGCCAATCCGGTAGTGATCCGGTAGAATGGCAGAGGCGGAATCACCCGCGATGGAAAGGCAACGCATGGCCCGGCCACGGCATCCAGATAAGGAAATCGAGGAAGCCATCGCGTACGCCGAGTCGCGGGGATGGCATTACGTCCGGCCGGGAAGCCACGGCTGGGCGGTCTTTCGCTGCCCGCGTCAAGGTCGAGACGGACACCAATTCACGGTATATTCGACGCCTCGAAGCCCCCGCAACCATGCCGACCATTTTCGCAAATTCGTGAACCGGTGCCAGCACACATCGGGAGGACCCTGAGCAATGTCTATCGGGACGACAGTCGGGACCCATGAGTTCATCCTGACCCTGGCCGGGGTCACTGAGATGACAGACGAACTCGCGGGGAAGCTTCTGGCGGTCGGGTGCGATGACGCCTCTTTGTGCAGCGACGGGCCCCTCGTCTTTCTCTACTTCAGCCGTGAGGCCGAATCATTGGGCGACGCGATCGGATCGGCAATCAAGGACGTCGCGCGGGCTGGGTTCGCGGTCGCGCGCGTCGATGTGGAACCGACGAAGGGTTGACGTCTTGGAGCAGCCCCGAGAAATGGGAGATTCGTCGCACCTTGACGGTAGCGCAATTCAAGAATAGGGTTTCTGTTGTGGCGATCGGCCCCGCCGGACGCCAATTTTTTTCTTCGCACCTCTGGTTTTTCGGGCCTGCACCGGTATAACCTCCACTTACCGGAACTTCCAGGGGCCCCTGCGATGCGTGTCCCGAGCCACCCGACCCAGATCCGCCGGATGCTGGACAGCCGACTGAAGCAATTTGTACCGGCTGGACCCATCCTGGCGGCCAGCCTGGCGCAGGTGGACAAACGCTGCGGCCAGCCGTCCTGCTCCTGCCACCACGGCGGTCCGTTGCACCAAGCCCACCACCTCACGTTCTCGGAGGGGGGCAAGACCCGCACCGTCTATGTGCCCCAGGACCTGCTCAAGGAGGTCGGCTCATGGGTGCAAGAACACCAACGCCTCAAGATCCTGATCCGCGAGGTCAGCCAGTTGACCCTGGCCCTGATCAAAGGCCACGTTCAGGACCGCAAGCGTCGTCGGGGCCGACGCTGAACATCGGCCCCATCCTCGCACGGACCGTGGTCCACTTCTTCCCCGATCTGAACACCTGGATCGACGAGATCCACGACCCGCGGTTCCTCCCGTTCGTGGTCTACTCCAAACGATTCCTGGTGTGGTGGGGGCTCAGCTTGTTCCTGTTCAAGTTGAGCAGTCGGCGACAACTGGATTACCAGTTGAACACCGACGGCCCAGAAGTGCTGGCCAATCTCAATCGCCTGGCGGGCACGGCGCAGAACAGCCGGCCGGTGAACAAGACCTTGGAGTACTTCCTGGGAAAATCGGCAGCGCCCCTCTAGCCCGCCTGCTGCGGCGGATGGTCCAGCGGTTGATCCGCATGAGGGCCTTGGACGGGGCGCGGCTACAGGGGCGGTTCGTTGTCCTGATCGACGGCTCCGGTTATCTTGTGTTTGGCTCCCGGCATTGCGACGATTGCCTGACGCAGCGGCATGGCGTGGCGACACTGTACATGCATCAGGTGCTGGAGGCCAAGTTGTTGGGACCGGCCGGCACGGTCTTCTCGATCGCCACGGAGTTCATCGACAACCGGGACGCCCGGAGTGCCCCAACGGAGGCGAGCCAGGAACGGGTCAAGCAGGACTGCGAGTTGAAAGCATTGCGGCGACTGCTGGCCGGGTTGCGGGCGGAGTTCCCGCAGTTGCGCATCTGCCTCAGCGGCGACGGCCTGTATGCCTGTGGGGAAGGGTTCCAGGTTGCCAAAGACTACAAAGTTGATTATATATATGTGTTCCAGCCTGGGCGGTTCCCGGCCCTCTGGAAGGACTTTCAGGGGTTGCTGCGGTTGTGCCCCGACCAGCGCCTGGAGTGGACGAGGCCGCAGGGGGTTCGGCAGGTCTATCGCTGGGTCAACGACCTGCAGTACACGGACAGCGACGGCCGCGAGTGGACCTTCAACGCCATCCACTGTACGGAGACGAAGGAGAACGGAGAGGAATCCGAGTGGTCCTGGGTGACGTCGCTGGAGGTGAGCCGCGCGACGGTGGCGGATGTGGCAACCAGAGGAGGGAGGGAACGCTGGCGCGAGGAGAACGAGGGGTTTAACACCCAGAAGAACAGTGGCCTGAACCTGGAACACGCCTACAGCCACACGTGCTGGGCGGCGTATTATTTCTTGTTGCAGATCGCCCACTTGCTATTGCAGCTGGTGGAGAAGGGGAGCTTGCTGCGGCACCTGGCCCAAGAGCAGGGCAAGAGGATGGCCGTGGAGTTGTACGGCTCGTTGAAGAACATGGCGCAGCGATTGTTGGAGAGCCTGCGCTACCAGCACTGGGCGGACGAGGCCTTCGACCGAACCGCGACGGGCACGATCCAGATCCGGCTGGACAGTAGTTAGGCCTCCCGGGTGGCTGGTTGCTGTGTTCCAGGTTCAGCGCGGTTGTTCTGGGTCCGGTCGCGGTTGCGCTCGAAGCGCCCTTCGAGCCCGTTCTCTTTTTGCCCTTACCGGCCCTCGATCGGCCGACAAGCCGCCCCGCCGCCCGCCCGAGGTTCCGATTCCTCAGGGCTGCTCCGATCTCCCGATGCTTCCCTGGACGAGCCGGTACGGCTATAGTCGAGGAGATACCTCCCCTGCCTGCCGTTGCGAGCGCCGGGGCGAGCGCGGTGGCAGAACGTTCCCCGCGGTTTTACCGCGGCCTGCCTGATTCTTTTCCCGTCTTGGTACTGAGCAGCAAGCAGCTCGTCGTTCATTTGAAG
>JBIOJM010000567.1:0-3629 GCA_044450785.1 Isosphaerales bacterium | reverse complement strand
GCCTACTGCCTACTGCCTACTGCCTACTGCCTACTGCCTACTGCCTACTGCCTACTATTTACTGATCGTGATCCCCACGGGCTCGTCAACCTCGACGGCTTCTCCGCGGACCGTGCCGACCGCCCTGACGAACACCTGGGCGGCGACTCCCACGGGGCTGTCCTTGGCGCCTTGGAGCACGAGCTTGGCCTGGGTTTGGTTCTCCGCGACAACGACCGGCGCGGCCGAGAGCTTGAGGTTGGCGGGTGCGGTCAAGGAAACGGAGACCGGGCCGGTAAATCCATTCTGACGGGCGATTGTCACGTCGATCTGGAGCGAGGCACCTTGTTTGAGCGCGCCCCCCTTGTTGTTGACGGCCAGATTGACCGGGGCCGGGCGGACGAACAGCGTGATCGGGTTGGAAGGCTCGATCAGGTTGACGTTCGGCTTCTGCTTGGCGTTGGGGTCTTTGCTGAAGGGGTAAGCGCCGGTCCCACGGAGCAGGATTGTGTAGATCCCCGCGGGAACGTTTCTGGGCACGAACAGGGGCAGGACCGCTGTCTTGGCGTCCTTGGCGATCGTGACCGTCGCGGCGGGCATATTGGGGGGAAGGTCGGTCGCGGTCACGGCGACGGCTTCGGCGAAGCCGGCGCGGCGGGTGACGCCGAGATCCAGATTGAGCTGACGACCCTGCGCGGCAACCATTCTTTCGGGCAGGGCATCGAGGGAGAGCGGCGCCGGCTCACCGCGGACGGCCAGAACGAAGCCGTGGACGAGACGTGCCGGTGCGACCGCCTGTGCATTGGGAGGGGGGGGCCAGGTCATCCCGCCGGCCATGGCCCCGTGGCTGACGTCGGGCCCCAGCGATGAGGCCCCGGCGACGTGTTCGAGAACCTCCTTGCGGTCGCCGAAATGGCTGAGACCGACCACGGTAACGGTCCCCACCGTGGTCTTGGCGGCCAGGGCGGCCTCGAAGACGATCGGAGCGAACACCTGGCCTGGCCCGATCGTTACCGGAGCGGCGCGAACACCGGGAGGCAGGTCTCGCGCCTCGACCCGGATCGGGCCGGCGAAGCCGTCTTGTCGAATCGCCGTTACGTAGGCCGTCGCTCGCCCACCCGCCCGGATCGTGACCGCGTCGGTGGCTGCCGGGTTGTTCGGTACGAGCACCAGGGCAAAGTCGGGCTGTTCGCGGCGGATGACCAGTCGATAGGTCAAACGCGGGTGGCCGCGCTGCGAGGCATAAAGGTCGGATATCAAGACCTGGTAATGGCCGTCATCGGGCACCTGCCAGCGCAGAGCGGCGTCGACCGTCTGCGTATTGAACCGGGCTCCCGCGCCTGCGTCGGGCAAATCGTCGCCGCTGGCCAGGTCCTGCGCGGGCTGCCCTTTGGTTCCCGCTTTCTGGATCACGAATGTCGGATCGGCCATCGACCCCATGCGCTCGGCGAACGCCTCGATCCACCAGATCTCGCCCTTGCGGCCCTGGAATCGGAACAGGTCGACGTCGCCCACGGGCGCGAAGGTTCCGGTGATGTCGCAGGGGGGCACGACGAGCTGCGCGTGCGCTTCGTCGTTGTTCGGCTCGTGCTCCAGGATGACCGGACCGACCGCGGTGGCTACGAACAAGGGGTTCGAGACCACGGGGGCCGTGCCCGCCGGCTGGATCCGCACGTGGGTGTACTCGAATCCCTGACGCGTGCCTCCCATGGCCGACGGGACGAACATCCGCCCTGGGTTCGAGGGATCAGTCGCCGCCAGGGCCTCCGTCGGAACGGGAATCGAGATGTTCAATCGCTCCAGCGGGCGGCCCTCCGCGATGAGCTGTGGGTCGAGCGTGGCGGCTGCTCCCAGCCCTCGGCCGATCAGAGTGAACGTCGCCGGCGCCCCCGGCTGGACGGCCGCGGGCAGGATCGCGTCAAGCTGCGGACCCTCGTGGACTGTCAAGCGATAAACGTGGTCGGGCGAGCCGGCATAAGTCGCGTCGTGGATCTTGATCACGTACCGGCCGTCCGCCGGCAGCGTCACGTCGAGAAACGGGTCGGCGCCGAAAACGTCCCGGCTCTCGGCAAGCTCCGTCCCGGCCGGTGTCAGAAGGCGGATCGTCGCATCCAGCCGGCTATCGATGCGTTCGGCCTGGAGGTCGAAAAACAATCGCTGTCCTTTCTTGCCCTCGAACCAGAAGCAGTCCACATCGGCGGCGCCGTTCAGCTCACCGTTCGTGACCGTGTTGACCACGAGCGCGTTGGCCTTCTCGGGCGAGTTGTTGGGCTCGACCTCAACCGATTCGGGCCGGTCTCCCACGATGAATGCCCGCGGATTACTGACACCGTAAGTCCCGACGGCGCGAACGTCATGGTGCCCCAGCGGTAGGTCGGGCGCGGACACGACGCGGAACGTCAGGTCCTTGACGTGTACTGCGTGAATTCCGGAATGATCGAACCAGAGCTGGGTGACACCCTCTAGATCGCTGCCGCGCAGCGAGACCTCGCCCGGCTCACCCACCCGCAACCCGGTCCGTGAGAGGCTGGTTAAACGCGGCTGGGGCAACTGGGCTCGGGCCGTGGGAGCGAATGACCCGATGGCGGCAGCCAGGACCAACGCCGTGACCACCGCAAATCGCGTCGAGCAGGATGGAAGCATGAGTGAACACCTCGGACGGGCGGGCGGGATAGAGCCGTCTCTGAGTTCATGAGCAGGCGGGATCGATCGCTCGGGCGGGTGTGGTCCACTGGGTTCGGCTACTGGACTGGCAACCATCGGCGTGGCTCGAGGCAACAGCGCGCATCCCCACCGTTCCGGCGCGCTGTTTAACCTCGACTTAACTGTACGGACCAGCCCTGCGGGATGCAAGGTGAGTCGAACGGCGTGGAGCGTGGTGCACGGAGCGTGGCGCGTGGTGCGGGTCGGTTGATGGAGGCGTGAAACTCCCGAGAGAGCGCGAGGACCACACACACACGGTTTTGGGGCGAAAATTGCGACACGCTGCGACACGTTGCGACACGGCCTTGGTAGCATTGGACTTGCGATTAGACTTGCCCGTGTCGCGAGTTTTCTTGGGTTTCGAGGTCAGGACCGAACTCTTGTCCGCATCATACACGCTCAAAATCGCCGATGTCGACGGTCTGTCTCTTGCCGTAAATCATTTGAAATACGATATCTCCGTCGAATAAGTTGTGCGAAACCGGGCATGGTTCAATTTCGGTTCATCCGGTTCCGGCGCGCGCCGAGGTCAAAGACGAAGACCGGGGAATCTCAGAACTTCCGAGCTCAGAACGGGGCAAAGGCGCGCGGGCGGGAATGACCCGGCTGGAGAATAGTGAACATCCGCGGAAATTGTCGGGAGGTTTTCCGGGCATGCGGCCCGCAGCGTTTTTTGACTCGCCGAAAGGCGTGGTCAAGATCGGATATCATTATGGCGGAATGATATGCGGAGTGCGCTTCCCGGCCTGAAAGGCGTTTTGCGAGTGGGACTAAATGGGGCCGCGGTGGGGACACTTTCGGGGTTTTCAAGCATTTGTACACTCGTGTACTTGGCCGCGGCGTGCAGGCGCGCGGGCGGGCCCAGAGCGACCGCGGAAATGTGAGTTGAATCGGAGATGGATCGGTCTCTTGGTTTGCCTGGCCACCAGAGGCTCGGTGTTGCAGGG
>JBIOJM010000566.1:0-3654 GCA_044450785.1 Isosphaerales bacterium | reverse complement strand
CATCTTCGGTCTTTGCCTGCTGGGGATTGTGCTGCTCGCGGACTGGCCGTACATGCACGAGCACCATTTCCTCCCCCTCGCGCTCTGGTGGGGAGTGATGACGGCCACGGTCGGCGTAAACCTCCAGCAGGAGTGTCGTCCTTCGATTCCAACCCTGGTGACGATCGGGGCCGTGATCGGTATCTTGTTCTGCCTCGCGAACGTGGCATCCGACATCGTCTCGACGACGACGATCGTCGACCGCGTCCAGCTCAAGAGAGCAATCCTGACACGAATCAACAAGCCGGATCGAGTATTATTTGGTGCTGCATTGCATCCAATTAGCGCACTGGACGCGAGCTACTATAATATCCCGATCGCAGATTGTCCTGGTCGGCTCGCTACGGCGGTAAGACTGGCCCAGGCCAGGCGGCCATTGCCGGATTGCGATTACATTGCGGACATTCGCGCGAATCGTCCGGCACTCATCGACCAGGGGCTTTTGTATTGCCTGGAAAACACAGAAAGGCAGGCATTCAAGGAACTCTTGACCGATTACGATGAGGTATCAATCAAGGCGCACCCTCGCAGTTCCTTACTCTGTATTCTGTATGTTCTCAAGTCCCCCGTTCTCGTCCCGAGGAATATCCCTCCATCGGTTCCGACGAGCCGCGTCAGGTCCGTGAACGCTCAGCCCGATCGGCGGGTCATGTTGCCCTCATCCTCCGACCGGATCGGTCCTTCACTCCAACGGATTCCCCGATGATCAGCCAAGTCGTCTTCAAACACCTCGCATTTCCTGGCCCGGACTCGATCCGCGAGGCGATCGGAGACATCATCGATCGCCTCTGGCTGCACAGCGAGCTCGTCGGAAAACGCTCGCTCCTGAAAATCAATGCGATGTCCGATGAACTTTTCCCGGGTCGCAATACGAGCCCTTGGGTCTTGGACGGCGCCCTGAGCGAGCTTCAATCTCGGTTTCCGGGGACCGAGTTCCTGATCGTGGACGCCGACGTCGCCGGTTCAAGCCAGTTCGATCGGGCGTGTGAGCAGTGGGGCTACCGCGCAATCGCCAAGCGAAGGGGCGTGCGAATCCTGAACCTGTCGGAATCATCCGTGGTGACGGTACCGACCTCGAACGCCTGCTGTCCGTCGTTGGAATTTCCGGAGATCGTGCTGAAGGCCGATTCGATCATCAATCTTCCGGTGGTGAAGACGCACGTCTTGACCGGCATCAGTTGTGCTCTCAAGAACCACTGGGGCTTACTTCCGCGGCTACGATATCAGTACCATCCGTTTGTTCACGAAGTGATTGCGGAGATCAATCGTCAGATTCAGCACACGATCGCCACGATTGTCGATGGCACGATCTGCCTTGAGGGGAGCGGGCCCAAGACGGGGGTGCCTCGCGTGTGTAACGTCCTCATCGCGGGCCGAGACCGAGTCGCGGTTGATGCGGCCGTGCTCGACTTTATTGAGATGGACCCGGCACTGGCGCCTCACGTGAAAAAGGCTGAGGAATATGGCATCGGCCGAACGGCGTTCGAGATCGTCGGCGATGAACTGGTTCGGATGCGGTTTCAGATGCCGAAGAAATCCACCGACGTGGTCTCGCAGATCGAATCCACTTTGCGTAAGGTTCCCGGTCTCGGACCGCTCCTTTACCGGCCGCAGATTGCTCGAGTCCTCGGTTTCATCGGGACTCAGTACAATCGCCTGGTCTGGATGAACTTGTTCGGCAAGAGACATCTGCATCGGCTCCGGCACGATCCACAGTACGGGTCGGAGTTCTGGCCGCTTCCCCAGGCGAAGCAGGCGTTGAGCAGGCGACCTTGCCAAGACGGCTCACATGCCGGAACAGCGTGACGCATTCTCACAATTATGTCGAATGAAAGTCGAGCGCCCGTCGCAGGTCATCCCTCAAGTCGTCGACGTCTTCGATTCCCACGCTGAGTCGTACCAGCCCGTCGTCCACCCCCCGCGCGGCACGGACCTCGGCCGGAATGCTTGCGTGCGTCATCGTGGCCGGGTGACCGATCAGCGACTCGACCCCGCCGAGGCTCTCGGCCAAGCTGAAGAGCTTGGTTCCAGTAAGCAAGCGTCGGGCCGCGTCGGCGCCGCCCTTGAGGCGGACGCTGACCATCCCGCCGAAGTCATGCATCTGACGGCGGGCGACTTCGTGATTGGGGTGGTCACGAAGGCCGGGATAGTAAACGCGCTCCACCTGTGGTTGTTCGGCCAGCCAGGCGGCCAGCGCGCGCGTTGCCGCAATGCCGCTCCATGCGGACGGCCAATGTCTTGATTCCGCGCAGCACCAGCCAGGCGTCAAATGGGCCGGGGACGCCTCCCGCGGCGTTCTGGTAGAAGGCGATCGGCTCGAGCAGGTCACGGCGTCCGATGACTGCGCCGCCGATGACGTCGGAATGGCCGCCGAGGTACTTCGTCGTGCTGTGGACGACCAGGTCGGCCCCGTGCTCGATCGGCCTTTGGAGGTAAGGCGAGGCGAACGTGTTGTCCACCGCGAGGAGGGCGCCGTGGGCGTGGGCCAGCCCGGCCAGAGCGGCGATGTCAAAGACTTGAAGCAGCGGGTTGGTCGGCGTCTCGATCCAGACGAGTTTCGTGGCCGGTGACAGGATGGCGGCGAAGCCAAGGGCGCTGGCGTCCTCGGTGAAGCGGGGAACGAGGCCCCAGGGCTTGAACACGCGTTCGAGCAGACGGAAGGTGCCACCGTAGAGGTCGGCGGCGGCCACCACTTCGTCGCCGGGGCGGAGGGTCGAGAGGACGGCGGTCGTCGCGGCCAGGCCCGAGGCGAACGCCAGCGCCCGCTCGCCCCCTTCGAGGGCGGCGAGGCAGGTCTCCAGCGCCGCTCGCGTCGGATTACCGCTGCGCGAGTACTCGTACCCTTTGTGCCGGCCCGGGGCCTCCTGGGTGAAGGTCGAGGTCGCATAGATCGGCACGACCGTGGCCCCGGTAGCCGCGTCGGCCTCCTGGCCGGCGTGGATCGCGCGGGTCGAGAAGCCGTGCACGGGTCGGTCGGCGGCCATGTGGCGAACTCTCGGGTACGGGGCTGGGAGGCGGGCGGGTCAATCGCTCCGCTTACGGTTCCAGTAGTGGATGAGGTCGATTCGGGTGACGATGTCGACGACCGCGTCGTCGGCGAGGGCCAGTACGCCCGAGTTGCCGGCCAGGAGAAGGCGGTATGCCTCGTCCAGATGAACGCGGACGTCGACCTGGGGGAGTGGCCGGGCCATGACGTCACCGACGCGGACCGTCCCCGGATCGACGTCGTCGTGCAAGAGTCGGGCGAGCGTGACTTCCTGGATGCTCCCGACCGAGTGGCCGTCGCGGAGGACCGGCAATTGCGAGATCCCGTTGACCTGCATCAGCTCGACGGCCTGCGCAGCCGTCGACTCGGACCCGACGGTCACGAGCGCCCTGGGCCCCCGCGCCTGGAGCAGGTCGCCGACCGTCTGCACGCGCTGCTCGACGTGGAGCAGGCCGTTCTCGCCGAGCCAGGCGTCGTCAAAGACTTTGCTCAGAGGGTGTTTGGAAACCTACGCAGCCTGGGCAACGGCGAGTCGCCTGGTCATAATGTTGATCATGGCCAGATAGATCATTGCCTCAGATTTACTTGTGTTGAATTCATAGTCCTTGCTCATCCGCCGAAACCTTCCT
>JBIOJM010000565.1:0-3691 GCA_044450785.1 Isosphaerales bacterium | reverse complement strand
CCTTCTGGTCAACTGCGCCGGAATCAGTCCGCGAGGGACGGTGGAATCGACAAGCGAGACGCTGTGGGATCGGACGCTGGCGGTGAATCTGAAAGGCGCCTGGCTTGGAATCAAGGCGGCAGTCCCTCAGTTGCGACAGCGCCGCGGGACGATCATCAACATCGGCTCGACGCGCGCGACCCGTCCCCTACCGGGGTTGTTCTCGTACGTGGTGAGCAAGGCCGGTCTCTGGGGTTTGACCCAGCAGGTGGCCGTCGAGTACCTTGCGGAGGGGATCACCTGCAACATGATCGCGCCGGGATGGGTCGACACGCCCAATGAGCGGTTGATCCAGGCGCGGTTCGGGCGGCCGGATTTCCCCGCGGGGATCCGCAACCTCACCACTCCTCTCGAGATTGGAGCCGCGGTGGTTTACCTCGCGTCTTCGCACGGACGTAAGATCAATGGCGTGATCCTGTACCTCGATTCCGGCCTGCAGATCGCCGACGATGCCGGGATGGTGTATCTGCCGGATCGCGTCCGGCCGCCGTATGAGCAACGCATCGAAGGGCCCTGACGTTTCCGCGTCCAGAGCGGTCTTCTGGAGTTGACGCGGGGCTTTCCAGGGGAGCGACCACGATGAGCGAATTCCTCTATTGTCTCAACACCAGCACGATCCGGCCGACGCCCTTGCTGGCGAAGATCGAGATTGCCGGCAAGGCCGGTTACCAGGCGATCGAGCCCTGGAATGACGAAATCACGGCCTACCTGGAGGAGGGAGGAAATCTCGCCGATCTGAGCAGAGCGGCGACCGACTGCGGTCTGAAGGTCGTCAGCGTGATCGCGCTTCACGGCTGGATCAACGCGGAGGGGGTTGACCATGAGCGAGTCCTTGACGACTGCCGGCGCCGGATGGCCCAGGCCGTCGGGCTCGGCAGTCCGTATATCGTCGCCAGCCCGCCCCAGCAGGTCGTGGATTTGAACCATGCCAGCCGTCGATTTGCCGAGCTGCTCGAAATCGGCGCGAAGATCGGGGTCCTCCCTTCCATGGAATTCCTCGGCTTCGTCGACGGGGTCAAGAACGTCGCGAGCGCCTGGGCAATCGCGTCGGGAAGCGGTGATCCTCGGGCGACGGTCGTGGCCGACGTCTTCCACATGATGCGCGGCGGAGGCTCGATCGACGACCTGCTCAGGCTCAAGGGGGAGGACCTTGCCTGTTTCCACATCAACGACTTGCCGGCTCTGCCGGATCCACTTACTCAGAAAGATGAGGATCGTGTCATGGTCGGCGACGGGATCGCCGATCTCCCGCGGGTGATCGCCAACCTGCGCACGATCGGTTACCGTGGGCCGCTGTCGCTCGAGCTGTTCAATCGCGGGTTGTGGGCCCTGGATCCACTTCTGGTCGTGCAGCAGGGTCTCGACCGGATTCGGGCCTTGGTCGAAGGCTGAGGGGCGGACGAGTCGAGTCGGCCGGATGAACGAAAGGGCGAGCTTTCAATACTTGGCGAGGTCGCCGGCGGTCTTTTGGGGATCGACCTGGCGCGCGATCTCGGCGGCTCCGTCGAGCATCATCTTGAGCTCGCTGCCGACGGCAATGAATTGCCAGCCTTCGCGGGCACGCTTCTGGGCATCGGTGGCCGTCAAGACGTGGAGGCCGCACGGGAGCTTGGTGCGCTGGGCGGATTCGCGAATCCGGGTGAGGGTCGCCTCGAAGAGGTCCTTGCTCGGTGGCGATCCATCGGCGGCTTTCATCGAGAACGCCAGGTCGTTCGGGCCCACGAACACGGCATCGACGCCGGGCACGGCGTAGATTAGGTCGGCGATCTCGACGGCTTTGATGTGCTCGGTCTGGATGATGACCAGGATCTCGTCGTTGGCCTTCTTGTAGTATTCCTCGGCGGTGGCGCCGAAGTTGAGGGCGTGCATGCCCCCGCCGACGGACCGGTTTCCGTGTGGGGGGTACTTTGTCGCGGCGACGATTGCGCTGGCCTCGGCCGCGTCCATCACCATCGGAGCGACGATGCCCATCGCGCCGCAATCGAGGACCATCTTGATGTATTCGTGCTTTCCCGTGGGAATGCGAGCCAGCGGGACGCAGCCGGCGTCGGCGATCGCGCCGAACATGAAGGCTGCCGTCTGGATGTCGGTGTGAGTGTGCTCCATGTCGACGGTCAGCCACGGAAACCCGGCCCGCGCCATGAAGCGGGCCGCGGCGATGCTCCCCAACGAAAGCCAGGTCCCGATTTGGGGTTTCCCGGCGCGCAACGCCCGTTTGACTGGATTCTCTTTCAACTTCAGCTCCTCACCTACGTCCATCGACGAAGATTCTGCTCGATCAAGAAACCCGCGCGGGAAAAACGAGTCTCGCACGTCTTGCCGTTCGGAGCAAGAGTTCTGCCCACCTCAGTCTGGTAGGGTGCTTCATCCTTCATCCTCTCCCCGGTTGTGACCTCCGTCCTCTGTCTGGTAGGGTGAGCCGGCAGAAAACCACGGTTGATTCTTTCCGGAGTCCGCTCGACCTGGAACATGCGCGTCACACTTGCCACGGAAACCTACTTTCCCCAGGTTAATGGTGTTTCGAGGACGCTGGGGGAGCTGGCCCGGTTTTTGACGGAGAGCGGCGACCGCGTCCAGTTGATTCACCCGGACTACGGCGCAGCCGTCGATCGCGAGCAGACTTACACGGTCGGCTCGATCGTCCTCCCATTCTACCGGGAGCTTCATCTCCCTCTCCCGCCGTTCGGATCAGTCCATCGCGCGATCGATTCGTTTCGGCCGGAGATCGTCCACATCGCCACCGAGGCGACACTGGGTTGCAGCGTGCTCCGGTTCGCCTTGCGCCGCCGACTTCCGGTCGTCTCGAGTTTCCATACCAATTTCGACCAGTACGGCCGCCATTATGGAGTCGGCTGGGCCAACGGGCTGATCTGGCGATACCTGCGGTGGTTTCATAACCGAACGCGGGAGACCTATGTCCCGTCGGAGACCATCATTCGTCAGCTCGAGCATCTCGGCTTCGAGCGAATGGTGTTGTGGAAGAGAGGGGTCGACAGCTCGCTGTTTCGGCCGGACCGGGCCGGACGTCTCGAGGTGCGTCGTGGGCTGGGCTGGTCGGCCGAGGACGTGGTGATCACCTACGTGAGTCGGATCGCGGGCGAGAAGAATGTCGAGTATCTGGCTGATGCGCTCGCGATCGTGGCGTCGCGGCGGCCGGACGTCCGGATCCTGCTGGTCGGTGATGGACCGTTACGTCCAGGCCTGGAGCAGCGGATCGGATCGTTCGCGCGGTTCGCGGGCTATCGCCAGGGGGAGGACCTGGCCGACCATTATGCGGCTTCGGACATCTTCGCCTTCACCAGTCTGACCGAGACGTTCGGCAATGTGGTCCTCGAGGCGATGGCATCGGGTCTTCCCGTCGTGGCCCTGCGGGCCGGTGGGGTCGGCGAGACCGTCCAACCGGGAACGACGGGAGACCTGGTGGAACCGTCGGAGCCTCCCGCTCGGTTTGCGTCGGCCCTCCTCGGACTCATCGAGCAGCCCGATCTACGGCGAAGGATGGCTCGAGCCGCTCGGGCCTATGCACTCAGCCAGAGCTGGGATTCGATCATGGCGGCTCTTCGTGGCCGCTACCAGAGCGTGATCGACGCGGAGGCCGGTCGACGTTGAACTGTTACCGATTCTCACTTCGGCGTCTTGGCGGGGGCCGGGG
>JBIOJM010000564.1:0-3734 GCA_044450785.1 Isosphaerales bacterium | reverse complement strand
TGTCTCATGAAAACCTTCCCAACTTGACGATACTCCCTAGGATGTATGCCCATTTCGCACCTCACTCCGTTTCTGTGTTAAAGTGGTATAGCATGGTCGACTAAATAGTTTAGAATGATTGCAGTGATTGCAGAATATGCGGTGATCGGTCGCCGGCTCTCGTGGCCGAGGGGAGCAGCAGTCGGCATCTCGGACGAATCGATGAAGAGGATCAAGCGCGATGGCAGCGAGTGTGGACCGACCAACCTTTGAAGACGCCGCCCTGCAACGTGAGATCATGCAACTGCGCCAGGTCGACAATCATACGAATCTTTTTTATCTGGCGCTCGAGTATCTCAGCCTCGGTTCGGCGATCGGCGGGGCGGTCGCTTTCGCGGAGTACCGGGCGTCGTGGGGTATATCCTGGTTTTGGAACGTCCCCGTCTTCACGATGGCGATCATCCTGATCGGCGGCATCCAGCACCGGTTGGCGGGTTTGGGGCATGAATCCTCGCATTATTCATTCATGAAGAACTGGCACCTCAATGATTTGATACCCGACCTCTTCTGCATGTTCCCCTTGATGACGACGATCCACTTCTACCGGTTGTTCCACATGGGACACCACCAGTTCACCAACGACCCGGATCGCGATCCTGACTTGCTGAACCTGGGTCACGGCAAGCGGGCCGGTGAGTTTCCGATGCTGCGCCGGCGTTTCATCGCCCTGGTTTACTTCTCGTTTCTGGTCGCGCCGATGCGTTTTCTTCGTTACCAGTGGGCGTATTTCCAGGTCAACACGCTCGGGAAGGGGAAGAGCGTCTACATGGAGCGTCCGTCCCTCGGGCACCAACGATTCACCAGCCCCTGGCCGCGGCTCGCGACTCTTCTCGGCATCGTCTACATCCTGGGGTTGAGCGTGGTCCTGCGGTTCGTGACCGGCACGGATCGCCCTCTGTGGCTCGCGCCCGTGGGCCTGCTGGGGATCGCCCTGCTCGCGGCCGTCACGTACGCCCTGCCCGACTGGGCCGTGTTCCAGTCGCCGTTTCGCCAGGCCTACTCGCCCCGCATCGCGGGCGTCCTTCGGATGAGCTACTACACGGCCCTGCTCGTTGTCCTGGCCCATTTTCGGTGGGCCAGCGGTGGAAGGTCGGCCATCTACCCGGTCCTGCTCTGGATCGTGCCGCTCGGCACGTCGTTCATGTTCTTCATGTATCTGCGGGACGTTTACCAGCACTCCAACGCCGATACGGGCCGCCTGACCAACTCGCGCGTCTTCTTCACGGACCCCTTCACCCGCTGGGCGGTCTTCGTCTACGGACAAGACATGCACATCCCGCACCACCTGTTCCCGGCGGTTCCCCACTATCGGCTGCGCCGGCTGCACCGACTGCTGAAATCTCTTCATGCAGCCTATCGCGACCAGGTCGTCGAGACGCACGGGACTTTTCACGACTCGCTGGGTCGACCCACGATCCTGGACGAGATGAGCCGGTCTCGAGCCAACCCGGCCGTGACCGACTCCCGAACCGGGTGAGCGGGGAAATGGGGATAAGTCCAATAAACACGCTTGCTCCAGCGCATCGAGCAGAAATGGGACTTATCCCCTTTTCACACGTCCACCCGCCGCATGAGCTCGTTGGACGGCAGAGCGGGGTCCAGCACCTTCCGGGCTGTCTCCACACCGGCCACCGGCAGGCCCGACGGATCGACCAGCCCCAACTGCACCAGGACCGACGCCTGGTCCCAGTAGATCCGCTCGCAGTTGATCCGGCCCTCGCCGAGCTCGACAACGACCACCAAGGGCACCTCGACCTTCCGGCCGGTCGGCGGGACGCCGGGCAGCATCCAGTCCATCTCGATGTCGTGGGTGAAGCAGAAGATCAGCTCGTCGATCACTCGCCCCTGCCCGACGGTCCGGCAGACCAGGGTCATCCGCGTGTCGGCCGGCATCTTGGGAATGAAGTGCCGGGAGTAAAACTCGAGCATCTCGGCCCGGCCGCGTCCGCCGGTCATGACCGGTACGTGGTTGACATAGTTCTCGTCCGACATCGTGTCGACGGTCGCGGCCGCGTCCCGATCCGCGAACTCGTAGCGCACGTGCTGCTCCCACAGGTCGATCAACCCTTGGTCCTCGGGGGTGAAGGATGCTCCCAATTCGTCGGGCGATTGATTTTTCATGTCCATCGATCCTCGAGGGCAAGTTCACGACTCGGCGACTGGACCCTTCAACACCTGGATGACGCTCCGGATTCGCGCCCGAACCTTCTTGTAATCGATCGGCGCCCAGGCCTCGAGTGCCGGGATGTACCGGGGATCGCCGCTGGCTTCGATCTTGTCGAGCAGCCTCCAGATCATCTCCCGATTCCTGTCCTTGAGATGGCTCATATCAATCGGCTGTTGACTGCCGGCAAGGGCCAAGTCCAGGTTCCGGAGGTGTTCATCCGAGAGGGTTTCCCGCTCGATCTCCCAGCCCTCCGGAGTATAGATCAACATGGGCAGCCTGCCGTCATATTCGATCGCAAGGTAGCCCTTTCGGATGAGCCAGTCGACGCGCGCCAGTACGTCTGCGGGGGTCGTTTGTTTGTAGAACCCATAGGCGGGGCTCTGGTCGAGTGACCGGCTCAGCACTTCCTTCGCCCGCGATCCCTTGAGGATCATGACCAGCAGCGTGCGGCCGCCGCGCATGATGAGATCATCGGCCCCACGGAGGATCACCCGGATCTCCTCAGGCGGAAGGGCCCGGATTCCCTTGGGATCAAGGTGATAAGGGACTCGCCTTACCTTGCGGCTCATCTCGTCAACTCGACAGGATGGGAAGCTAACGCGTCTTCAATTCAACCTCGACCCGTTTCGACTTATCCGTCTCGGTCCTGACCACGCCGATCACGAATCCTTCGCTCCGCGAACGCGTGCGCATGTCCGGCGTCAGGCGGGGATCGTCGTCAAACTGAATTTCCGTTGTCAAAACAACGAGCGGATTCTCGGCCCTTTCCACCTCGAAGTGGATGTGGGCCGGCAAGTTGCTGCCGGGGTAACCAGCAGGCCGGATCGTCCGAAGTTCGAAGCGGCCGTTTTCGTCGGTCTTCAAGTATCCGAAAAGCCGGGCGTACTTGCGGTCGCCCTCATGAGCGGCGATGTGGGCGGCTCGATCCGAGTACCAGCCTTTCGCGCTGGTCTGGTAGGCATACAGGATCGCGCCCGGGCGGGCCTTGCCGGTCTGATCGATCACCCTTCCGGTCACGACCATCGGATCACCCGGTTCGTTCGAGCAGACCATCGCCAACCGCGACGACGTCGCATGCCGGCGGATGAGCGCTCGGAACCGGGGCCACTCGTGCGCGGGCAGGTAATCTGGGTCTGCGAGGACGTCCGTCGTCGATTTACCCGACTGCAAAGCGGAATCCGCCCTCGCGATCAATGTCTTGACCTGATCCGTTTCCTCGCCCGGCGGCGGCGTAAACTTGTCGGGGGAATCGGCACCGACCGACACAACGGTCAAGAGGTACGGAACGACGAGTGCCGCCCGAAAGGCATGCTTCATGGCTTAGAACGGCTCCTTGTGCTGAGATGCCTTCGCCGCGGTGGGCTCGGTGCGCTGCCGCGCGTGGTCAGGGCCCGCGCAACAATAACTTGGTCAATTCTTGTCCGGGATACTCCCCATGAACTCTCCCCGCTGGAGCACTCGAGGAGGCGCAAACTTCCCCCAGGCCCCCGGCATTTCTCATGGTTGCGAGAGGAGTTGGTTTTTCAGT
>JBIOJM010000563.1:0-3785 GCA_044450785.1 Isosphaerales bacterium | reverse complement strand
TCTTCGCCAACCCCGGGGCAGTGAACCTGCATGACGAAGCCCAGCACCTTCGGGTCGACCTCGCCTTCGGTCAAGCCGCGGATCCCGCGTCCGCATTCGGGCGAGATCGTGTCGTCCGAGTCCATCCAGAACACCCAATCGCCGCGGGCGTGCCGCACCGACTCATTCCGCGCGGCGGAGAAATCGTCGCACCAAGGGGAATGGAACAACCGCCCGCCGAACTCTTCGACGATGCGCGGCGTCTCGTCGACCGAGCCGGTGTCGACGATCACCATCTCGTCGACCCAGGGACGGATGCTCTCCAGCGCGGCCGGCAGGGTCTTGGCGGAGTCGCGCACGATCATGCAGAGCGAGAGCGCCGGCCGCGCCAGGTCCAGCCGGAGCCGAAGCCCGCCGCGGGGCGCGATCTCGACGGCAAACGGACCCGGCCGCTGGCGCGGCGGCGGCGGATCGGCGGTTACGGCCGGCAGGGCCACGGCCGTCCCCGCGCCGTTGCTCGACCACTTGGCACGGAACCGCTGCTCGTTCTCGCGCAGCAGGGCCCCCGTATCGATCCCGCTGCCCACGAACGTCCGCCCGCCGAAATGGTGCACGAAGGCGTCGGCGGCGATCACCGCCCGATAGCCCGCCCCGATCGCCCGCAGGCAATAGTCGTCGTCCTCGAAGCAGCCGATGCCGAACTGCTCGTCAAAGAGGCCGATTGCATCGACGACCGCCCGGCGGATCAACAGGCAGACCCAACCAGACGACTGACGTCAATGCGCACACCGTCGCGGGCCCCGCCCCAATCCCAGGCGAACCCGTCCAGCTCCGTCAGGCTGTCGTAGCCAACCTCGACTTGCTGCGGCCCGCTGACGAAGTTGGAGCAAGGCCCGGCCAGTCCGATCGCGGGATCGGCGTGCATCGCGCGGAGCAACCGGCACAGCCAGCCGGTCGTTACCACGACGTCATTGTTCAGCAGCAGGACCTGGCTGCCACTGGACGCCGCGATCCCCTGATTGACCGCGGCCGGGAACCCCCGGTTCGCGTTGTTGACGATCAGCCGCACGTACGATAAGGCACTGAGGTATTGCACGGTCCCATCGCTCGACCCGTTGTCGACGACGATGAGCTCGTACGGCTCGTCGGTCAGTCGCCGGATACTGTCCAGGCACTGGCGGGTGTAATCGAGCTGGTTGTGGGTGACGATCACGATCGAGGTCAGGCCGAAATCGGGCATTTCGACCGGCCGGGCGCGGATCAGGTACTGGTACGTATAGAACTCGGCGGCATCCCGGTCGGAGAGCCCGGCGACGGACAGCCGGCCCAACTGCACCGGCCCGCTCCCGTTCCGGACCGCGGCTTGATCCCCGGGCCCGATCACGGACGACATCAATTCCACTGCGAAGCCGGCGCGGAAGAACAGCTTCTCGATCTCGCGGCGGGTGAAGAACCGGACGTGGTCCTGGTCGAGCAGGCCGGCCGACTCATAGGTCCAGTTCCCCTGGAGCACCGAGCGGACGACGGTGTGGTGCCGGATGTTGGGGATGCTGGCGATCAGCCGCCCCTCGGGCGCCAGCCAGCCGCGGGCCTGGCGCAGCAGCCGGCCGGGCTCGCGCAGGTGCTCCAGGATATCGCCGCACACGACCGCATCGAACGAGCCGGCCGGAAACGGCGGGTCGAGCTTTTCCGCGTCGCCGATCCAGATCTGGTCGAGGAGCCCCCGCGCCGTCGCGGCGGCCGTCTCGTTGAGCTCGATGCCCACAACATGGGCCGGCTGCCGGCGCTTCAGCGCCTCGCCCAGCCGGCCCGCGCCGCAGCCGATGTCGAGGACTGTCCGCGCGGTTTCCGGCACCAGGGCCAGCACCTCGGGCCGCGCGTGGCCGAAGTAGAACGGATCGTGGCCATCGTGGCCGTTCGCGGACGAGGGCCGCGAACCGGACGGGGCCGGCAGCGCGGCGGTGCGCGGTGCCTCTCCGGAATCTGGGAGCGCCTCAAATGGCAGCACGGCGGGCTGGACAACGACCCGTGCCAGCGCTTGCTCCGCCTCTGTGAGCAGGCTCTCCATCCGGTGGCCGTAGGTATGCTTGCCCAGCACCTCGGCGCAGCCACTGGCCGCAACCTGCTCCCGCACATCTTGGCGATCCAGGTAGAACTTGATCTTATCGAGCAGCTCCTCGGGCTGCCGGTAAGTCGCCAGGTGCACGCCGTCGCGGAATAACTCCGCCAGACCGTTCTCACCCAGGTCGTTGGTCACCAGCAGCGATCCGCTGGCCAGGGCCTCGAAGACCCGCATGTTGACGTCGTTCTTGATGCTGCGGTTGAAGACCGTGCGCGCGGCCGAATAGGTTCGGGCCATCTCCTCGAAGTAGCACTGGCCGATGAACGAGCGGGGATATCTGCGCCGGATCAGCTCGAGCAGTTCTGAACGAGGGCCCGGGAAGATGTTGCCCACGAACGCGACGTCGTACTGCTTGGGGACGTCGTGCTTGCCATGGACCTCCGGGTCGCAGCCCAGCGGCAGCCAGACCGCCGAGGTGATGCCCATGCGGCGGAGCTGCTCCGCGCCATCGCGCTGGGCGGCGAAGACCAGGTCGAAGCCGCGCGACTTCTCGAGAGACCGCGCAAAGTCCATGTGGGTATCGATGGCCCACCAGGCGCGGGGACGCAGGTAGGGCGGCAGGTGATAGCGGAGCCCGTCGTCGATGTTGAGATAGAGGTCAAAGCCCGTGCGGGGGATCCGCTCCAGATCGCCGGGCCGGAAATGCTCGACTTCGACCAGCTTGCCCAGGGCGCGGCGGCAGTAGACGCCGGTCGTCTCGGGCCGCTGAACGTCGTCGAAGATCAACGCGACGCGACGGATGTCCATGCGCTGGCCCTCTGCGTAGGGTGGGTCGAACGCCGTGTCTCACGGCGTGAGGCCCACCGAGTGCCCCGGCTGTAATTGACGTGCCTGGAACGCTGAAATGGCTGGAATGCTGCTCTGCTGATCGGATATCAACCACCGAAAACACGGAAGGACACGGAAGCGGAGAGGAAGGTTGCGAAATCCACCCATCATTCACAGCTTCGATCCGTCCTTTCCGTGTCCTTCCGGGTTTTCGGTGGTTTATCTCTTGTCTGATGCGAGCCACCGAACGCCCCGCCCCTACCGGTGGGCCTCGGCGCGATGAATCGCCTCTCGGCCCACCCTACCGATTCGAGGCTGCGCCAGGATCGGCCGCCAATACCTCTCAATCACAATGTCCCACGTGAAGTCTTCTTCGAACCGCTTGCGGCCGGCCAATCCCATCTGGCGGCGAAGGGCCGGGTCGTCGAGCAGCCGGGCGATCTGGCGGGCCAGGTCGACCGCGTCGCCGGGCTCGAAGAGCAGGCCATTCACGCCGTCGGCGACCGTGTACGGCAGCCCGCCGGTCCGGCTGGCGATCACCGGGATGCCGGACGCCATTGCCTCGGCGGAGGTGATGCTCAGGCCGTCCTGCGCGATCGTCGGCACGAGGCAGATATCGGCCGCCCGGTAATGGCGGGGCAGCTCGGCTTGCGAGCACCAGCCGACCGAGCGCGTGAACTCGTCGATCGGCCCCGGCCCCGGCGGGTCAAACGTCACCACCAGCTCGAAGTCGGACCGCGTCTGCCGCAAGATCCGGCAGGCCTCGTGCGCCACGTGGAACCCCTTGATGAACTCGCCGGCCACCGCCGCCATGAACAGCGTCGCCACTGGTTTTGTGCTGTTTATCGGGGTACCACTGGCTCTGCCAGTGTCCTCAACCTCGGCCTCGACCGCGCCGGGCGCGGGTCTCCCGACC
>JBIOJM010000562.1:0-3878 GCA_044450785.1 Isosphaerales bacterium | reverse complement strand
TCCTCGGGCATCCGTTCGCAATGTTCGGGGTCTGGGGGATCTTTGCGCGTCTTCGCGTACTGAATCCACCAGCAACGTGAGTATACTCAACCAATACCCGCGACCCACGGGGGGAGTTCATGGGGAGTGTGACGACGACTCCGCGAATCGGTGGTGTTCGCCGAGAAGTGTTAGAAGAAGTGTCCATAATCCACGGTCCATTCGGTCCTGGGACGCTCCCGTGAGCGGCACGGCGCTAGCCGCCGGTCAACCCGGCGATCGCCGATCGCCTAACACCGGTGGCTAGCGCCATTCCGCTCATGTTCCACGGTCCATTCGGTCCTGAGACGCTCCGGTGAGCGGCACGGCGCTAGCCGCCGGTGAACCCGGCGATCGTCGATCGCCAAACACCGGAACAGACGGATCACTTGTCTTGTCCAAAGGCTCTCGGTGCCGCTCGCCCCTCACCCCGGCCCTCTCCCCTCGGAGAGGGAGCCAGAAACAGCGGGGCATCGTTTCGTCTTCCTTCCCAGGTGGTGATCAGCGAGAAGTCTCCAAAAAACGCGGCTTTTCCTACCCCAGAGGGGTGTGAGTTCGAAGCCTCTTTTGTCCCCGAATAGCAAAAACCCTTACTTTTCAAGGCAATTCCGGTTCGGAGAATAGCGCAACATCAAAACTTGCGCTTCGGGTTGGTATTCACGGACTGCCCCGCAAACCCGAGCCATGCGCCTTCGCCAGGTTGCGTCCAGCCGTTCGATCCAGCAAGATGCACAGAACCAACGGATCGGGCGTCCCGTGAAAAACCGACGGCTCAGGTGCTTCCCCTGAAACGAGCATCGCCACGTGAAAAAAACCCGCGCCAACAAGACCGGGAAGAAGGCGGCAGCGCCGCCCCAGGCGTCGCCCCCCTCGATCCAGGTTCGCGGTGCGCGGGTGCACAACTTGAAGAACATCGACGTCGACCTGCCGAGAGATTGCCTGGTCGTCCTGACGGGCGTCAGCGGGTCGGGAAAGAGCTCGCTGGCTTTCGACACCATCTATGCCGAGGGACAGCGCCGCTACCTCGAGTGCCTCTCCAGCTATGCCCGCCAGTTCCTCGATCAGCTCGAGCGGCCCGACGTCGACTCGATCGAGGGATTGCCGCCGACCGTGGCGATCGACCAGCGAGCCGGAACCGCCAATCCGCGCAGCACGCTCGGGACCGTCACCGAGATCTACGATTACCTACGCCTGCTGTTCGCCCGGACCGGCAAGCCCCATTGCCCTTCGTGCGGCACACCCATCCACCGCCAGACTCCCGAACAGATGGTCGCCCTCGTGATGAGGCTCAAGGAGGGACACAAGGTTCAGCTCCTGGCCCCGCTCGTTCGAGGCCGCAAGGGACAGCACCTCGACGTCTTCCAGGCCATCCGCCGCGCCGGCCTGATCCGGGCGCGAGTCGACGGCGAGATGATCGAGGTCACCGATCAGCCGCCGGTCCTGGCGAAGACGCGGGCCCACACGATCGAGGCAGTCGTCGACCGGCTCTCGATCCGCGAAGGAATTCGCCCCCGGCTGGCCGAGAGCCTCGACCTGGCGCTCAAACTCTCGGGCGGCGGCGTCCTGACCTTGACCGAGTCGCCCAAGGGGTGGGACGAGCAATTCCTGAGCATTCACCTGAACTGTCCGAATTGCGGCACCAGCCTGCCCGCCGTCGACCCCCGCAGCTTCAGCTTCAATAGCCCGCATGGCGCCTGTCCCGCTTGTCAGGGGTTGGGTGCCCGGCGGTCGTTTCAACCCGGCCTCGTCGTCCCCGATCGGTCGCGCTCCTGGGACCAGGGTGCGGTCGTGCCGTGGATGCTCCTCTCCTCGAATGAAGGACACACGGCTGCCGACGACATTCTCATCCGGGATTTCCTGGCTCGTCATGCCGCGGACGGCGCGCGACCTCTGGAATCGTGGCCGCCCCAGGTGTGGGAGTCGTTCTGGTCGGGAGAGCCGGCGGGCGCGTTTCCGGGATTCGCTGCCCTGCTCGATCGGTGCTATCAAGGAACGCGCAGCGAGATCTTGCGCAGAGGGCTCGAGGTTTACCGGGACGAGGTCCCCTGCTCCGCCTGCGGTGGGTCGCGGCTTCGTCCGGAGGCGCTCGCCGTCCGGATCGAGGGCCGATCGATTTACCAACTCTCCTCGCAGACCATCGGGGAGCTGCTCGCCTTCTTTCGCTCGTTAGAGATCGAGCCGGCGCTCGAAAAGGTCGCGGCGCCTCTGATCGCCGAGATCGTGAGCAGGCTCCAGTACCTGGTCGACGTCGGTCTCGACTACCTGTCGCTCTCCCGCGGGTCCGACACCCTCTCCGGAGGCGAGCTCCAGCGGGCTCGCCTGGCGGCGCAACTGGGCTCGGGCCTGGTGGGAGTGTG
Source organism: Isosphaerales bacterium (assembly GCA_044450785.1). Taxonomy (GTDB): domain Bacteria; phylum Planctomycetota; class Planctomycetia; order Isosphaerales; family Isosphaeraceae; genus JBIOJM01. The sequence goes on along the minus strand of JBIOJM010000562.1, from coordinate 1,503 downwards.
CACGATCCTCGACGAACCCACGGCGGGCCTTCATCACCGGGATACGGCCCGGCTGCTCGCGAGCCTGCGCCGATTGCTGGATCAAGGCAACAGCGTCCTCTTGGTCGAGCACGATGCCTTCATGATCCAGGCCGCCGACTGGGTGCTGGATCTCGGGCCCGGTGCCGGTCCGGACGGGGGAACCGTGGTGGCGGCCGGGCCGCCCGATCAACTGGCGGCGTCGAGCAGCTCGATCATCGCTCGATACCTGGGCGAGCGCCCCCGGCTCGCCGCCGCTCCGAGCGAGCGGCTCGAGCGCAGTCCGGGATGGATCCAGATCCATGGCGCGGCAATTCATAACCTGAAGCAGGTCGACGCCAGGATTCCGCTCGCGGCCTTGACGTGCATCACGGGCGTCAGCGGCTCGGGCAAGAGTACCCTCGTCCACGACGTGCTGGCTCGCGCCGTCCGGCGGTTTCTCCATCGATCCGGGAACCGCGGCGATCGAGTCGACGGCATTTCCGGGCTCGAACGGATCGACCAGCTCGTCGAGGTCGACCAGGGACCGATCGGACGCAGCCCGCGCTCCACGCCCGCCACGGCCACGGGCCTGTTCGCGGAAGTTCGCCGGGTGTTCGCGATGACCCGCGAGGCCAAGATCCGCGGGTATCACAGCAGCCGATTCAGCTTCAATGCCAGGGGCGGCCGCTGCGAAGCCTGCCAGGGTTTGGGCCAGCGCAAGGTCCCCATGCGTTTTCTCCCCGACCTCCACGTCACCTGCGACCAGTGCGCCGGCAAACGGTTCAACCGTCAAACGCTCGAAGCCCGCTTCAAGGGAAAGTCGATCGGCGACGTCCTGGAGATGCGCGTCGATGAGTGCCGGGTGCTTTTCGAGGCCGTGCCCCGAGTCCTCCAGGGGTTGGGCGCACTCCACGACGTGGGGCTCGGCTACCTCGCTCTCGGGCAATCCAGCACAACGCTCTCCGGCGGCGAGGCCCAGCGCATCAAGCTGGCAGCGGAGCTCGGCCGGCCTGCGCCCGGCCGCGTCCTCTACATCCTCGACGAACCGACCACCGGTCTCCACTTCGCCGACGTCGAACGCCTGCTCGCGATCCTCCACCGGCTCCCCGGCCTGGGTCACACCGTCGTGGTGATCGAGCACCAGCTCGACCTGATCGCCGCGGCCGATTGGGTGATCGACCTGGGACCGGAGGCCGGCGACGCCGGCGGCCGAATCGTCGCAATCGGGCCGCCCTACGTGATCGCCCACATCGAGGAAAGTTATACGGGGCAAGCACTCCGGCCCCTTGCCACCGAACTCAACAATCCCACGTCCGGCACCGCTTGACGGCTCCGCACACGATTCGTCGAGTATAATGTTAAGTAGTGTAATGATTCCTTCCCTCGATCAGCGAAACCGACAACCTTCAGGACGGCCCCAGTGCGGCCCGCTCGGAGATTAAAGTAGCCTTCAACATGCCTACCGCGGTTTGCACAGGGGTTGCGCACACGCAGAGCCAAATC
>JBIOJM010000561.1:0-3892 GCA_044450785.1 Isosphaerales bacterium | reverse complement strand
CCGGGCGGCCGCCGTTCCAGGCGGCCACGCCGATGGACACAGTCATCCAGGTCATCAGTGACGAACCGGTCCCGCCGCGGCGGCTCAATGCGTCGATCCAGCGCGACCTGGAGACCATCTGCCTGAAGTGTCTGGAGAAGGAGTCGTGGAAGCGGTATCCCTCGGCGGCGGCGCTGGCCGGCGACCTGGGGCGATACCTGGCGGGCGAGCCGATTGTGGCGCGGCCGGTGACGCCGTTCGAGCGAGCGGTCAAGTGGGCACGGCGGAAGCCGGCCATCGCCGCGCTGCTGGGGCTGGTCGCCCTGGTGACGGCGCTCGGGCTCGGCGGTGTGCTCTGGCAATGGCGCGAGGCGGTCCGGGCTCGCAAGGTTGCTGACCAGGAGAGTCGAAACGCGAAGGACCAAGCCAATCTCGCCGAGCGGAGGCGCGTTGAGTCCGAAGCCCGCCGACGAGAGGCCGAGCAAGCCCGGGCCAAGGAACGGGAGCAGACCGAGCTGGCCGAGCAACGCCTGTACGACGTCCGAATGATGCTCGTGGAGCGGAGCTGGGATGATTACAGCCCTGGCCTGTTCCGACAACTCCTCGAAGAACAGCGCCCAGAGAAACAGGGCGGCATCGACCGCCGAGGTTTCGAATGGTTCTATTGGCAAAGAAAGGCGACCTCGGGGCACATCACCCTCAAGGGGCATACCCACATTGTCGGGAAAGTGGCGTTTAGTCCTGACGGTAACGGCTCGCCTCCGCCAGCAACGATGGAACGGTGAAGGTCTGGGACGCCGCGACCGGGCTGGAAACTCGCACACTCAAGGGGCATACCAACCCCTTCTTTTTCAGGGGGCAAACCATCCCGGTCTTGGACGTGGCGTTCAGCCCGGACGGCAAGCGGATCGCGTCTGCCTGTGTGGATGGTACGGTGAAGGTGTGGGACGCCACGACCGGCTCGGAAACCCTTACCCTAAGGGGGGGTGGCGACGGCGTGGCGTTCAGCCCCGACGGCGGACAGCTCGCCTCCGCCTCGGGCCAGACGGTGAGGGTGTGGGACGCCCGGCCGCTGGACGACGAATCGGCGCGACCCGGCCCGAGCCGACGTTGAGCAAGCCTCGCCGCCACCCTCGGGGAGCTTGATCGAGCGACCGGCCTGGAGATGGACATCGCCCGATCGATGCCAATTCAATGAGGGATCACGACGAAGGCTATCGGCTCGCTCAACCCTCAGGAATGGGTTCCGACGTCACGACGGGACGGCCGGGACCGATCTCGTCGAGCAATGCCTGGATGCGACCCTCCAGCTCGGAGGTCAAGGCCGGGACTGCGAGGCGAGGCTTCCCCGCGGCGCGGAGGTGCTCGCCGACATCGATTGGCTGGCCGATCCGCAGGACGGCCCGGCGCGGGCCGCGCGGGGTGCCGTACTCGACCCCAAGGACATCCTCCTCGAACTTCATCAGGATCTCGGCGAAGCGCTCGACCGTTGGGGCGGACCGTGCATAGTCGCCCGGATAGCTGGAGAGCTGCACGGCCAGGAACAGGTCGTTCAGGTCGCGCCGCAGTAGGTAGGCCTGATCGAGCGTTGTCTTGGGGTCGGCCAGGGTGTCCAAGCAGAGCTTCCGCAGCTCCTTGACCCGGACGGCGACCGGGCCTGGTCGTCGGGTGCCGGTCCGGCGTTCTTCGATCGTCTCGATGAGGTGCGACCGCAGGGCCGCGATCCGGTCGGGCAGCGGTCCCGTCCGCGGAGATTCGAAGTACTCGAGTTCCTTGAGCGCGAGCATCGCCTCAGCGTACAGGTAGATCCGCTCGACCAGCGACCGCTCCGGATGGTGCCACCAAGTGAATCGGCTTTCCAGCTCGTTCATCAGGGCACCCAAAGCCGGCAGCGGGTCGAAGTCATCGAGGAAGCGATACTTGAGCGCGACGGGGACGATCCAAACCGTCGTGCCGGAGTCGGCGCGCCTCCGCGCCGCGGTGGCGGCCAAGGCGGCGGCCCCCTCGCGCAGGGGCGTGAGACGGTCGGCCAGGTGGTAGACCTCGCCCTCCGGGAAGATCAGGAGCGGATGCTCGCCCGAGGTCAGCACCTCGACGCCGGCCTTGAACGCGGAGAGGTCTGCCCCCTCGCGGTCCACCGGGAAGATGCCCATGCGGGGAAACAGCCACCTCCGCAGGCCCGCACTGCCCGCGAAGATCTGGTGCGCGGCCATCGCGCAAAAAGGCCGCATGACGCGGTCGGCAAGGTCAAGCAGGACCAGCCCATCGGCGCGGTCCGAGTGGTTCGGGGCGATCAGCACGCCGTCGCCCCGACCCAGGACCGGCGTCAGGTGCTCAGTCCCGGCGACGTCGAAGGCGACGACCTTGTGCTCGGTGCGGAGCAAGTGACTTCGATACGGCCGAGTCGCCCGGACGCAGAGCGGGTTCATTCGCGGCGGGAGAAAACGGTATGGGAGTTGGTCGGATAAGGGAAGACGGTGCATGTGACGCGCGACTCACTTTCACAAGGTGATGCGGTTGTCGAATCCACGAACGGGATCGAGCCGATCATCACCACGCCCGGGACGAGAAACAGCGCCTTGAAGTTCGTTATCCCCAGCTCACCCTTAATTTGCGGCTGCTTGAGCCCGGCGGCCATCATTCACTGGTTCCTCATCCAGGTGATGAATGGCAACACCGCGTTGACCCACGTCTCGCTGATGGCCGGCCAGGCGTTCACCGCATCGGCCTTCTGCCAGCCCCGCGCTCGACTCTCCGCGGAAGTGTACCGCGCCGTCCTGCGGGGGTGGTCAAGGCGCTCATCCTCGAGAAGGGAAAATGGGACCAAAAAGCCGTGAGAGACCGAACCCGCACAGCGCCCCCAGGGCCATGCCGATTGGCCCCAACATGTACCCCCAGGGCTGGCGGGACCACCATTCGAGAAACCCACGGGCAGACGCATTGTCGCCGCGCAAGGATAGGGGCGCGACCAGCATCAGACCGCCGAGGCCCACCAGTGCTCCGATTGTCGCCCAGCGGGACGATTGCGACGCCGACTTGGCCTTTCGCGGTTCAGCGTCTTCCGTAAACACACTTCCGATCCCAAGCAGCAGTATTACGAGGAGCAAAGGACCGCCAAATATGATCGTCAGCAGTCCCGTGAGGTTCCCACCCAACGCTCCGCTGTAGAGATCCGAAAGTGAGACACCCGCCATGAGTGGCAACAGCAACATCGCCGCTCGCCGAAATGAGCCGCGATAGAAGACGACGGCCAGCATGTTCAAGAGCAACGGGATAGAGGGGAGGATCAGCATTAGAGGATCTCCCATTTCATCCCTCCGTTTCTTAACGGCTTCAAAGCAATGAATCCTAGCCGACATCTTCCAAATGACCAGACTTAACTCTGTGATGCTGACTTGGTCCCTGGACGATCACCTGGGAGGGGAAACGGCCAGACCATGAGGATCTGTTCCGAATGCGGATCTCCTGAGGTACGCTCGGGAGATTCGACACCGGTTCGCCCGGGGAAGATCACGGCATCCGATCGGCACCGGTCTTCATGGAATTACCTGAGACGTCGGACGCAAGGCGGGGCGGAGCACCGCCCAACCGATTCGGGGGCGAATCGACAGGACTCTGGCGCGGGGACCGGCTCGACTGTTCGCCAAGCGTATCAGACGAGGGTGGGGCAGACGCGGTCTGCGGGACGCCGCCCCGATAGAACTGACCGGCAGGCAAGACGGGGGATCGATCCCCGGACGCACGGCCGATGAGGGGAGGTGGATTCAGAGCGTCGTTGGCGATCGTGCTGCGAGTGACCAGAGGGATGCTCGCGGCAGTGGCATCATTGGCTCCCGAGCCGACGCTGATCGGCACGCCGGCACCCCCGCTCGATCCGGCCGTCCCCGTCGCGGCGAGGCTGGGGACGCCGGTG
>JBIOJM010000560.1:0-3910 GCA_044450785.1 Isosphaerales bacterium | reverse complement strand
TTGAGCTCGACGAGAGCAGCCGCGGCCCGCTCCGGTTGCCTGGCGAGCCCGGCTGGACTCGCCCTTGAGGCGAACCAACGTCGCCATTCCGAACGACCTCCTTTGCCTGGCACTCGGGCTGTGCAACCAGGTGCCCATCCGCCACCGCGTGGAGATCGAATCCACTCGGCGTGGGTGGTTCGAGCCTGACACGCTATGCGTGTCCTTTCCTTGCAAGATCGACGAACACGATCATCGACGGATTGCCGACGGGGGTGTAATGGCGGGTGAAGTCGAGGCCGCCGGTTTTCCGATCCACACGAAAGACGGCGATGTTGTCACCCCGCTGGTTGCAACAGGAGAGGAACTGGCCGGTGGGGTCGAAGTTGAAACTGCGCGGATAGTTCCCGCGTGTCCATTCTTCCCCGACAAATGCCAGCGTGCCGTTTGGGCCTATCGAAAAGATGCCGATGCTGTCGTGCAGCCGATTGCCGGCGTAGACAAACCGGCCATCGGCTGAAACCAGGATCTCGGAGCAGAAATTCGTGCCAGCAAACCCGGGCGGCAGTGTGGAGATCGTCTGCCGTGAGGCTAACCGACCTGTTGCGGCATCGTAGTCAAACAAGACGATGGTCGAGCCTTCCTCCTGAATGGAGTAGAACCAGCGGCCATTGGGGTGAAAATGGAAATGCCGGGGCCCGTCTCCGGGTGGCAGCGAGACGGCAGGCGGTTCATTCGGAGTCAGCACGCCTTTCTCCTCGTTGAACTTCCAGACGAAGATTTGATCCAGGCCCAGATCCACGTGCAGCACGAAGCGTCCGGAGGGATCGGCCTGAATCATATGCGCGTGGGTCCGATCATGTCCGCTCGAGGCAAAGCTGCCCAGTGGAGCGTTGGTCGCCCGAGTCGGGCCAGGCTTGCCGGCATCGTTCTTGACATCGGTGGCGGCGCCCAGACGACCGTCGGGAAGAATCGGCAGCACCGCGACGGAGCCCCCAAAATAGTTGGCCACCAACACGAACCGTCCGGACGGATGGACGCTCACAAAGGTGGGACCGGCGCCGCCCGAACGAACGGTGTTGAGCGGCTCTAACTTCCCGTCGGCTCCATGGATGGCAAAGGCACTGACCGTGCCTTCCCTCTGTTCGCCCACTCGATCCGTTTCATTGGCGGAATACAGGCGGGTTCCGGAGGTATTCAAAGCGAGGCAGCTCGGGCTTGTGCCCATCTCGTGGATGCCAGCGGGCGTCATCGCCCCGGTGGCGCGGTTCACCTGAAAGAGGTGAATGCCGCGACCATTGCCGGGCGGCAGATCCACCTGGGTTGGCAGCACATCGCGGAGCGGAGAACTGAACGTTCCGACATAGGCAAGGAGTGGTCCGGCGGCTTCTCCCGATTGCCCCTGGAGCAAACCATCCATGAGGGGTATTGTCCCCGCGAGTGCGACAGAGGTTTTCAAAAACGAACGCCGGGAAGTGTCGAGTGAAATCACGGCGAAAACAGCCTGCCCCGTTGAGGGGACGGTTTGAGCAAGTGGTAGGAGTGGTTGCGAAATACCAATTTGAGGCGGCTCGTAGGCATCGGTGCATCACTCGAGGAGTGCAGCGAGGTCCGGCAGAGAAGACCGCGAGCCCATTTCATTGTCTTCGGGTTGCTGGTTTCCGTCGTCGCGATGTTCTCGTGGCCGAGGAGTTGCTGCACCGTGCGGACGGTGTAACCGTTCTCCAGCAGGCGTGTGGCGATCGAATGCCAGTGTGCCGCGCAGGAATTGCTCGGTCAATTCGCCTCGCGGGAACCGACTGCAAACGAGAATTCACGTCGGCTTCCCGATTTCGGTGGGTGCGAACCTGTGCCCGCTTCCATTTCTTATCAAACCACTATAAGATTCGTTGTCCTTCAACCCATGGTGGTTCGAGCGTGGTGTCGGCCGGGTAACCCGAGCTCGCAAGGTCGAGGGCATTTTCAGGATCCTTGATCGTGCCCGCGGGCGGGCGTCCCAGCCGAACGAGGTTGACGGCAAGGAACACTCCGGGATCAGGCATGCCAACGAAAGGTCAGCTTTTCGCCGGGTGCACCGCGGCCCTGGTGACACCGTTCCGAGACGGTGCCCTCGACGAGGTGGCTCTTCGCCGCTCGGTCGAGTGGCACGTCGCCCAGGGGACGCCGATCCTCTGCCCGGTGGGCACAACCGGCGAATCGCCGACGCTCTCGCACGATGAGCACGAGCGAGTCATCGCCGTCGTCGTCGAGGCGGCCGCCGGCCGGGCCAAGGTCATGGCCGGCACGGGCTCGAACTCCACGTCCGAGGCGATCCGTCTGACCCGATTCGCCGCCCGCAGCGGGGTTGACGGCGCACTTCTGGTGGCGCCCTATTACAATCGTCCGAATCAGGAGGGGATGTACCGGCATTTCGCGGCGATCGCCGAGTGCGTCGATCTGCCGCTGGTGCTTTACAACATCCCGGCACGGACCGGGCGGAATGTCGAGCCGGAGACGGTCGAGCGGCTGGCCGCCATCGGGCCAATCGTGGCCGTCAAGGAAGCGGCCGGCTCGCTCGACCAGGTCAGTGAATTGATCGTGCGAACCAACCTGACGATCCTCTCGGGCGACGACAGCTTGACGCTCCCCATGATGGCGGTGGGGGCCGAAGGGGTCGTCTCGGTCATCGCCAACCTGGTCCCCCGCGATGTGATCGCCCTGATCGAGGCGTTCCGGCTCAGCAAGATCGACGAGGCCCGCGAGCGGCACGCCCGGTTGTTTCCCCTTTGCCGCGACCTCTTGGGCCTGGGGCCCAACCCCATCCCCATCAAGACGGCCCTGGCACTCCTGGGCCGGGGCAACGGCGAGCTGCGGTTGCCGCTTTGCCCCCTGGACGACCACGCGAACACGCTCTTGCGCAAAAGTCTCGCCCGCTATGGGCTCTTGACTGAGCACCCATAATGCGTATATGAGTAATGGGCCACAAACATTATTTTGAGACATCGGTGTCACGGCCTTCGCTCTCCTCAGCGATTTTACGACTCTTGATACAGGGGGCATTCCGACTCAGTTCGCGAAAACCAAATGGATGAAGCCGGCTTGGAGCCGGCAGTGTCAGCTTTTTTCTCCCAAAACTGTGAGGTTTTATCCCGATGGCACGCAAAGAAACCAGACGCATCACCGAAGCCAACGGCCAAGTCGTTCAGTCGTCACCCGGAGTGTCGGACCAGTCTGTTCGGGAGCTTGCTCAAGTCTTCAAGCTCTTGAGCGATGAGACACGCCTCCGCATCTTGTTCTACCTCGCGTTGTCGCCCAACGGCGAGCTTCACGTCACCGACCTGTGTCATCGATTGGGCCAGAGCCAGCCCGCGGTGAGCCATCATCTGGCGCTGCTTCGGGTTTCGGGTCTGATCGAGTCGCGCCGCGAAGGGAAGCACAACTTCTACTGCGTGCGGACCGAACACTTCGGTGACCTGCTCCTCTCTCTCTTCTCCGCGGCCGGTGAAGTCCCTCGAAACAAGAAGTATCGCTTCCACGACTTCGTCTTGAGCTACTCCGGAGAGTGATAGGGAGTGGGGAGCGTCGGAAGGACGGAGGACGGAGGACGGAGGACGGAGGACGGAGGAAAGACCGATCCCCGATTTCTTCCGCCCTCTCTCCTCCATCCTCGGCCCTTCCGAAGTGGGGAGTGGAGAGCGAATGAAGACCGGTCTTTTCTGCCGAGACCCCACTCTCCACCCCGCTTCTCCCAGGTCCCCGGCTTTGCCACGCCGGCCATGAGCCTGCGGTCCCCGTCGGGCTGGGGTGATGAAAAGTGGGTCTTGCAACGGCGGAGCGTTCATCCCGGTTTTGTTGCGCGCGATCCCCCGCTACGAACACGCCATCCTCTTTCCCCCCCTTCGCAAGGGGGGGTCAGGGGGGGTATGGGCAGCCGCCTCGGAGATCAAGTTGG
>JBIOJM010000559.1:0-3938 GCA_044450785.1 Isosphaerales bacterium | reverse complement strand
TTTGAATTCCGTGAGCCGTTCCGGCCCTCTTTCTCGCACTGTCTGGTAGAGTGAATCGCCAGCGACCCATCGGCACCGGCAGGAGACCCGACGATGAATGCCACCCCGTCCGGTCACAGCCTCGAATCGACCTTCGCCCAGGCCTTGGAGAAATCCGACCCGTCCGAGCGGGCGGCCTATCTCGATCAGGCTTGCGGCGCTGATGCGGAACTCCGCCAGCGAGTTGAACGATTGCTCCAGGCCCATGATCAGGCCGGCGACTTCCTCGAATCGCCGGCCGTCCAACTCGACCCTGGCGCCACAGCCGGCACGCCCTTCGAACCACCCGGTCCCGACTTCCAGGATCGTCCGGTGCCAGGCTCGCTGATCGAAGGTCCCGGCACCCAAATCGGCCCCTACAAGCTCCTCCAGGAGATCGGACAGGGGGGCATGGGTGTCGTCTTCATGGCCGAGCAAGAAAAGCCCGTCCGCCGTCGGGTCGCCCTCAAGATCATCAAGCCGGGCATGGACTCGGCCCAGGTTGTCACCCGCTTCGAGGCCGAGCGCCAGGTGCTGGCACTGATGGACCATCCCAACATCGCCAGGGTCCTCGACGCCGGCACGACGTCCCCCCATTGCGAAGGGGGGGTCTGGGGGGGTGGGCGTCCCTACTTCGTCATGGAACTGGTCAAAGGGATCCCGATCACCCAATACTGCGACGAGGCGAAGCTCAATCCCCGTGAGCGGCTCGAATTGTTCATCCCGGTCTGCCAGGCGATCCAGCACGCCCATCAGAAAGGGATCATCCACCGCGACGTCAAGCCGTCCAACGTGATGGTCACGCTCCACGACGGCAAGCCGGTGCCCAAGATCATCGACTTCGGCGTGGCCAAGGCGACCGACCAGAAGCTGACCGAGCGAACTCTCTTCACGCAGTTCGGCGCGATCATCGGCACGCCCGAGTACATGAGTCCCGAGCAAGCCGACCTGAGCGGCCTGGACATCGATACGCGAAGCGACATCTTCTCCCTGGGCGTCTTGCTCTACGAGTTGTTGACCGGCACGACGCCGCTGGAGCGGGCGAAGCTGCGCGAGGCCGGCTACGCCGAGATCATGCGGCGGATCAAGGAGGAGGAGCCGCCCAAGCCCTCGACGCGGCTCAGCCACTCGGGGGACCGGCTGGCCTCGATCGCGGCGACCCGTCGAACCGAGCCGGCCCGACTGACGAAGCTGGTCCGAGGCGAGCTGGACTGGATTGCGATCAAGGCGTTGGAAAAAGAACGGACGCGAAGGTACGACACCGCCAACGGCCTGGCGCGGGACATTCAGCGCTACCTCGACGGCGATCCGGTCGAGGCTGGCCCGCCAACAGCTTCCTACAAGCTGCGGAAGCTCGTACGGAAACACCGGGCAGCCCTGGCGACCGTTGGGGCTTTCGCGATTCTCTTGATTGGGGCAAGCATGGTGAGCACCTACCTGGCGATCCGGGCGACGCGCGCAGAGCGTGCGGCCCGCGAACAGGCGGCAATCGCCCAAGCTGTTAACGACTTCCTCCAGCAGGACCTGCTCGGCCAGGCCGATGTGGACAACCAGGCGCGGCCCGGCCAGAAGCCCGATCCCGACATCAAGGTGCGCACGGTCCTCGACCGGGCCTCGGAGCGGATCGCCGGCAAGTTCAACCAGCATCCGCGGGTCGAGGCGGCAATCCGCCGGACCATCGGCAGGACGTATCACGCTCTAGGGCTATATACATCCGCGCAAACGCACCTGGAGCAATCCCTCGCTCTGGCTCGCCGCGAGCTGGGAGATCAGCACGGCGACACCCTAAACACAATGTGCACCGTGGCAAGCTTGTACACGGACCAAGGGAAGTATGTGCAGGCCGAGTTGCTTTACACCGAGGCACTCGAGGGACTCTGCCGTATCCACGGTGAAGAGCACCCCGACACTCTTCGAGCCATGTATCGGCTCGCAAACCTATTCTTTTGGCGGGGAGACTTTTCGAAAGCCGAGCCACTTCTCGTTTCGACTCTAAGACTCTCTCGCAAAGTGCTTGGTGAGGATCACGACACCACACTTATCACGATGGCTGACCTGGCAGGGCTGTACTTTGAGGAGGGCAAGCTCGTGGAGAGCGAGGCACTTACCGAGAAAGCCCGTGAGATCAGTCGCCGCGTCCGAGGTGAAGACTGCTCGATGACGTTCTACTTGACCGCCGTCCTGGCAGCGCTTTACCAAGCGCAAGGGATGTACGCACAAGCCGATGAGTTATACAGCCAGGCACAAGAGGGTAATCGAAGAACGCGGGGGGCGGATGATCTTGATACCCTGCGATGGACGGTCTTCCTGGCATCGTCGTACAACGACCAGGGAAAGACCACACAAGCTGAGGAACTTCTGACCGAGGCGCTGAATGGTTGTCGCCGCACCTTGGGAGAGCATCACGTTCTCACGTATTCGACAATATGGGCTCGGGCTCAGACGTACCAAACACAAGGCAGGCTGGCAGAGGCCGAAATGCTGTTCACGCAGGTGCTAGATGGCTACCGCCGCACGCTAGGTGGCAACCACGTCTATACGCTGGAAGTGCTGAACCTGCTTGCAGAGCTCTATCTTGACGAGCGCCGGCCCGAGAAGGCCGAGCCATTGCTGATCGAGGCCCAGAAGATCGGCACTAGCTTGCAGGATGAGGGCACTCTCGTCGCCTACACGGCTGCCGCTTTAGCCCGCGTCCGGCTCGCGCAGCGGAAACCATCCGAGGCCGAGCCCCTGGCGCGCCAGGCCCTCGCGATCCGCCAGCAGCGCCATCCTGACCTTTGGACCCGGTATGACGCCCTGAGCTTGGTCGGCGCCGCGCTGGCCGGCCAGAAGAAATTCACCGACGCCGAGCCGCTCTTGCTCCAGGGCTACGAGGGCCTGAAGGAACGCGAGGAGCGGATCCCGTTCTTGTGGCGGAAGAAGCGTCCGGCTGAAGCGGCTGCGCGGATCGTTGACCTCTACGACGCCTGGGGCAGGAAAGACAAGGCCGACGAGTGGCGGAAGAAACTCCAACCTAAAGACGACCAAACAACCGAGAAACCGTAAGATGGGGGGGCAATCCGACGCGCCCTCGATCTCGAGTCAAGCATGGCCAAAAGAGTGATCTTCGCCGAGGTCACGCCGCTGGGCGACCGCGTGCTGCTCACGCGCGACCGATGGCGTGAGATTCTTCGATACAAGCATCCCGCGCTGGCCAACCACGAAGACGAGGTCCGTGAGTGTGTGCGTGACCCGGATTTCGTTCGAGCCAGCGCCAAGGACCAAGACACGCATCTCTATTACCGAACGGTCGACTTGGGCTACCTGTGCGTGGTTCTCGGAGGCGACAATCCTCAGCAACGCTTCGTGATCACCGCCTATTTCACCCAAAGTCCAAAGAAGGGACTGAACCTGTGGACAAAGTGAGGGTTCATCACGATCGGATGGGCAACACGGTGACGGTCTGGTTCGATGATCCGCAGAAGGAGTCGATCTGCGAGGAGATCGACGACGACGTTGTATTGATCAAGGACAAACAAGGTCGAGTCATCGGTTTTGAACGCTTGAATTACCTCTCTCGCAGCCAGCAGAGCCGAGGTGCCAATGTTTCCGTCGAGGTTCATGTGCTGTGAGCGTGGCCTTGTCGTTACGGTGTTGACACGGATCGCTGCGTCTTCCTGACACGAAGCCGTCTCGATCGTCCCGCCCTTGACTGGGGCTGCTTGGCCCGCATAACATGCGACTGGACGACGGATCGCGGGGCGTAGCGCAGCCTGGTTAGCGCGCCTGCCTTGGGAGCAGGAGGTCACCAGTTCGAATCTGGTCGCCCCGATTCGAGGTGGTTCTCCCCCCGGGACCAGCGTAAGGCATTTCGTCGTGACAACGGACACGGGTTCCTCAAAGCTCCGGGCGGCTCTGGCCGCTGCGGCCTTGGTCGAGAG
>JBIOJM010000558.1:0-3954 GCA_044450785.1 Isosphaerales bacterium | reverse complement strand
GCATGGCAGCGGTCAATTGAGCCAGCCCCGCCTGACTCGATTGCTGGAGACCCGCCCCACCCGCGACGACGATCGAACCGGCCACGGTCGGCAGATCGCCGCGCGGGAACACCCAGAGCGGAATCCCGCAGCCGAGAGTGAAGATCTGCGGCGCCGGCGGCCGATAGCCCACGGGCGCGCGACTGGCAGGGACGACGCTCCGGTCAAGTTGGGCCCAGGACGAAGCTCTCTTTCGGCCGGCCACCGATAATTCGACTCGCGGGCGTCCGGCGAGATAGCGCTGGGCGACGGACTGGAGTCGATCGGCGGACACGGCTTGAAACCGTTGGACGTCGGTCGTGATCAGCGACGGGTCGTTGCGGAAGACGTTGTAGGCATTGAGACGATCGGCAACCCCGCCGAACCCACCCATATGCTCGAGCGCGAAGAAAAAACCAGCAACTCTGAGATTCACGACACGGCGCACTTCGCCGTCCTCCACGCCGGAGGACGCGAGCACGCTGAGCTCGGACTCGACCAGGCTTCGCACATGATTCAGCGACCGCAACGGTCGCAGGGTGACGATGATCCCAAACGACCCGGCCAGCTCCCGGCCCGATTGATAGGCAGTCACATCTTGGGCAATCTCTTCATCGATCACGAGCTTGCGATAGAGACGGCTTGATCTCCCGCGCGCCAGAACGTCACCCAGCAGGACCAAGGCTGCGTCGTCACCGTGAAACTGACGGACCGTCGGCCAGGTCAGATAGAGCCGATCCAGCTCCACGCTATCATGGAGGAGGATCGAGATCGTTTCCTTGAGCCCCTCCTCGAGGACCCACGGACTCACCGCCTTGCTCCCACCCGGTATCGCCGCGAAATAGCGTTCCGCGATCGAGAACGCCGATTCCTCGTCCAGATCGCCGACAATCGCCAGGCTCGCGTTGCTCGGAACATAATAGCGGCGGAAAAACGACGAGACGTCCTCCATCGTGGCCCGATCCAGGTCTTCCATGACTCCAATCGTCAACCAACTGTACGGATGATGAGGAGGGTAGAGGGCCTCGGCGATGAGGGGCCCGACCCTCCCGTACGGGCGGTTCGTATAGTTCTGGCGATACTCGTTCTTGACGACATCCCTCTGAATGCGGAGCTTGGAATCGTCGAGCGCACCGAGCAGGTGTGCCATCCGGTCCGACTCGATCGCGATTGCTCGCTCGAAGTGGGCCGCCGGCAGGTCGACGAAATAGTTTGTGCGGTCAGATGATGTAGATCCATTGATGTTTGCACCCAGCCGCTGAAGGTGTTTGAAGAAGTCGCCGGGGTAGTGTTCCGAACCCTCGAACATCAGATGTTCGACGAGGTGGGAAAAGCCTCGACCGGTCCGCTCCTCATTTTTTGAACCCACGTGATACCAGAGGTTTATCGCCACGATCGGCAGTTGCCCTTGATGGCGGACGATCACATCCAGACCGTTGGACAGGGTCGTCTTGGCAAACCGAAAGTCGGTCGAGGCGGTTGGCTCGATCATTGGGGGCGAGGTCTCGGATGGCGAGGTTGGAATCGTTCGCAGGTCACAGGTGGTAGACGCCTGAAGTAATATTTAAGTGCAAGGTGACGCCGCGAGACCAGACCGAGTTTGTCGAGACGAATTGAACAATCCGAAAGTGCATGCTCTCTTTTCCGACTGGCGGACGATACAATTCCAGGGACGATCGCGGTTACGGGGCATCAAAAAGGTCAGGCTGTGAACTGGGACGACATCATCATCGACGCAGCCGCGACGGACACGGGTATGCGTCGCGCAAACAACCAAGACAGCTTTACGACCGTACGGGCATCCCATCCGGAGGCCTGGCGGCAGCGTGGGCATCTCTTCATCGTCGCCGACGGGATGGGTGCCCACGCGGTTGGCGAGCTTGCCAGCAAGATGGCGTGCGACTTGATTCCGCACACCTACATGAAAATCCGGGGAGGCACGTCCGCGGAAGCCATCACGAAGGCCTTTCGCGAAGTGAGCGCGCTCATTTACAGCCGCGCGTCGGCCAACCGTGATTTTCAAGGAATGGGGACGACTTGTTCGGCGCTCCTGCTTCTCCCCGAAGGCGCCTTGGTCGCGCACGTGGGCGATTCGCGGGTTTACCGGACGCGGCACGGCCGGATCGATCAACTCACCTTCGATCACAGCCTGGTCTGGGAACTGGTGCGGCGTAACCACCTGACCTCCGAGCAGGCCAATCTGTCCGTTCCCAAGAACGTCATCACCAGGAGCTTGGGTCCGGAAGTCAATATCGAAGTCGACATCGAGGGCCCGCTCGCGGTCGAGATCGGCGACGTGTATCTCCTCTGTTCCGACGGGCTTTCCGGTTTCGTCGATGATCAGGAGATCGGCGCGTTCGCGGCGAACTTCCATCCCCGAGACGCCTGCCGCTATCTGGTCAATTTCGCAAATCTGCGAGGCGGGCTGGATAACATCACGGTCCTGATCGTGCGGATCGGCCCCTGGATCGATCCCGACTCGGCGGAAGTCCAGCAGCAGCAACCGGCCCAGAACAACGATCAGGATCGACGCGTCCCGGAGGGCTGGCGCGCCCGGCTTGCCGGCCTGCTCACGTCGCGACGACGTCCTGCCATGCATCCCGCGGCCGAGGACCATCCCTATCGAACGGCCGAGTGCCCGATCGACGGGTGCTTGATCGATCGCCTCGACGAGCTGACCCGCCGCATCCAGGAGCAAGCGATCGAGCAAACCTGGTCGCTCGACTGGACTGCCCTGGCCAGCCTGAGGCGCGAGGCGGCCGATGCCCGGTCCACCAACAATCTCTGGGTCACGCTCCGCAGGCAGGGTGAGATCATCTGCCTGCTCGGCGAGGCGGCGCGCTATTTCCACAAGAGTACCGGGCCAGCGCCGTTCTTTCATTGAGGTAACTTCTCAATCACCCAGGGCAAACGTGCCGATCAGTTGGTAGAATCTGGCCATGCGGATTCTGTTGCCCGACATCCCGGAGGCCGAACGCACGCCGACCACGTGATCAACGAAGAGGAGATGACGGTCGGCGGCGGCGGTCATGACGATGCTCCGTTAGACGGCGTGCCCCCGGCAAGCCCGGCTACGGGAACAGAGCCCGGTCGCGGGGGGAGCGTCGCGACGGGAGTATCATGGCCTGAACCCAATGGTCGAATCACCAGCCGCAAGGGAGAGGCTTGCGATTTCGCAAAAGGGCCGAAAGGCGAAAAGTAACCAGCAAGAACCACCGTTCGAGCAGGGAATCGGCCTCGGATTCACGGAGATTTCGAATCGCCAGACCGAAAAGCGAAATCCCTCAACCGGCGTCGAAGTCGATGCAAGTGCCGAGTGGGCAAAATGGTCGGTTACTATGCGGCTCATGACGTGAACGTCGGGTTTAGGCCAATCAACGGACGGCATGAACGGCCACGGCAGTCCCGGGCCGGGCGTGATGGTCGCGGTAAGCGACGCGCACCAGCGGGCCGGAGGGCGGCGAAGCCGGTCCCACAGGGACGGAGGCGAAGCGTACCCCGCGAGCACGCGGCCGCCAGGACGGCGGAGTGCCCGGGGATTCAGACACCCATGAACTCGTCGGTCGGACCAACCGGCCAGCGCACCCGCTCTCGGAGCCCCGAGGCGGTCTGAGACCGAGCTTTTCAAGATGACCATCGGATGGGCGTGGTCACTTGACGTGAGACGTAGAACGGTTCGTCCTGTCCTGTCGGCACGGCGCCGGGCAACGAGCTGAGCGCGCAAGCCGGCCGCGCTCTTCGAGTGAAGGCGTCATGGAGATGTCTGTTTAGGGCTCGGTGTCGAGCCAGTGGCCTACACAAAGGCGGTTCGAGCGGCTGCCTTGCCCTGGAACCAGCGCCGCGAGCGGCGTGCCGCGGCATCGACGAGTGAGCTCGATCGGCCCGCCGCCTGCTTGAACAGTCGACCGAAGCCGCGCACGGTTTCCACCCAGTTCG
>JBIOJM010000557.1:0-3997 GCA_044450785.1 Isosphaerales bacterium | reverse complement strand
TGCGTAGGGTGGGTCGAGCCGCGACTCGTCGCGGTGAGGCCCACCGGGACGGCCGTGGCGATCGGTGGGCCTCACGATGCCATGCATCGTTCGACCCACCCTACGCGGGATTGCGGCTCCGCCGCATTAGGGGTTACGCTGAGCGTGGTGTCCCCAAACCCGGCCGTCTGACGCCTCTCTGAATTGTAACCGATGTCCTTTGCAGGCCGTGTCGTCCTCAAGCCGCGCCGCGCGCGCCCATTCTTCGCGCGCCATCCCTGGGTCTTCGACTCCTCAATCGACCACGTCGTGGGCAACCCCGCGCCCGGAGATCAGGTCGACGTCGAGACGCGCGAAGGGCAATTCATTGCCCGAGGGCTCTATAATCCCACAAGCACGATCCGGGTCCGGCTCTATCGCTGGGACGACGGCTCGCTCGATGAAGCCTTCTGGACAGAATCGATCGCAAGGGCACTGCGGCTGAGGCACGTCGTCCTCGGCCTGGGTAAGGACGAGTCGGCTTACCGGCTCGTCTTCAGCGAGGGCGACGGTTTATCCGGTCTCACGGTCGACCGCTACGACCGCTGGCTGGTGGTCCAGTTTACGAGTCTGGCTCTCTCCACGCGCCGCGAGCTGATCCTGCGGCTGCTGGCCGCGTCGACCGGGGCCGACGGGATCATCGCGCGAACCGAGCGCGGAATCGCGCGGAAGGAGGGGCTGCGCGCCGGCGAGGAAATGACCATCGGTTCCGTACCCGATGAGCCGGTCGAGATCGTTGAAAATGGTCTGACCTACCGCGTCGACCTGCGGGCGGGCCAGAAAACCGGCTATTATCTCGATCAACGCATCAATCGCCGGGTGGTTGCCGGCTATTGTCGCGACAAACGCGTGCTCGACCTGTTCTGCTTTTCCGGCGGCTTTGCCCTGAACGCGGTCAAGCACGGCGGAGCAACGGCGGTGCTCGGCGTCGACAGCTCGGCGCCCTCGATTGAGCTTTGCCGGCACCACGCCGCGATCAACGGGGTCGATCGAGCTCGGTTCGAGGCCGGCGACGTGCTCGAGGTTTTGGACCGGCTCCGGCGCGACGGAGCGACGTTCGACGTGGTCATCTGCGACCCACCCAAGTACGCACGACAGGCGAAGGACGTCGAGAATGCCCTCAAAGGCTACCTGCGACTGAACCAGGCCGCGCTCGACGTGCTCGAGCCGGATGGAGTCCTCGTCGCCTGTTCCTGTTCGGGCCTGGTCGGGCGCGCGCGGTTCGCCGAGATGATCGGCAGCCTGGCCGAGCATTCCGGCCGGCCGATCCAGATCCTGGAACAACGTGGACAGGCGCCCGACCATCCCATCTCGGCAAGCTGCCTGGAAACAGAATACCTCAAATGTCTGATCTGCAGAGTAGGCAGTAGGCAGTAGGCAGTAGGCAGTAGGCGGTAGCGGGTTCCGAGCTGCCAGACAAGACATCGAGCTCTTGCTTTCAACTGCCTACTGCCTACTGTCTACTGCCTACTACACGGCTATTTCCCTCGATCCTTCTTCAGACTCGCCACCTCTTCGAGCAAACTCTGGAGCTTCTTCTCGAGAGCTTCGAGCCGCCCCTGGTCCAGTTCACCGATCTTCTTCGTGTCGGCGCGTTTCGTTACGACGAATCGGTGCACTTCGGCCGGCTTCTGGTCGGATTTGTCATCCGACTTCAGTTCCATTTTGCGGACCACGATCCTCTGGCCGGGAGCGACATGAGTGACTTCAGGCGAGGGGGCGACGCGAGATGTCACGTGGGGAAGGGCTTGGAAACGTACCGTCATTGGATGATGGCCCCCCTCGAGCTGGTCCAGTTTCTTCTTGGCCTGCCCCAGTTTCGTCAGGGATTCCTCCATTTTCTTTACATTCGCAGCGTACGAGCGAGCGAGCTCCTCGACCTTGGCCCGAGCTTTGTCGATCTCGGCCTTTGTCTCCGGGGTGATTTTCGCGTCCCGGATCACTTGCTCCGTTACTATGTCGGCCAACTGCTTGTCGATGTCGGCCTTGAGTGCCGCCTCGATTTTCGCGCCTTCCGCCACTCGAACCTGGGCCATCCGGAGCAGGAGTTCGGGCTTGCCCTTGTCGTTCTTGACATCGCGAGCCTCGCCACCCTTCGACTTCTCGATCTGGTTTTCGAGCTCCTTGAAGGCACGCTGGAGGGCTATCATCTTTGCCCTCTGGTCAGTGCGAGATGATTTCTCCACGAGCGCCTTGATCTGCTCCTTGAGCTTTTCGATCGCCTGTTCGAGCGAGTCCGCCGTCACTGCGACCGACGCATTGTCGGTCTTGATCTCGAGGTGGACGACTCTCGGTTTCTTGGAGTACTGCTCGGTGAGGGTCTGTCCGTCCAAGATGAAGGTCGCGTCGTCGGAGGTGATTGTCTTGACGACGATTTGCGGTGTGTTGTCCTCGATCCTGGTGACGATGTCGGCCGATCTGGACGAATCATCGTCGGATTTCACGACGATCCGGATCTCTTTCTTCTGATCGGGCTTCTGAGCCCAGGTCGCGTTGACGGGCAGCAGCAGGACAGCCATGCCCAGCGACGCCAGCGTACCGCGAAAGCCCAGCAGGCGAGGCGTTGTTCCACTCATGATCATTGTCAACCTCTTTCGGAGATGATGGACCTTGCCGAAGCCGCTGGCCAGGAGCGGCACGGATCGGTCGGACTGATTGAGAAAATCGAGCGTTTCCAGCAGGGTTTCGGCGTAGGACTTGGCGGACTCGGGGAACGCCCAGACGACCCAGGCGTCGCAACATTGCTCCTCGACGTCGCGCAGCGCCTGACGCACCCACCAGAGCACCGGGTGCCACCAGAAGAGTGCGGTCACGACGAGCTCGAAGATCCGGACGCGATGGTCGCCGCGGCGCAGATGGGCGAGCTCGTGGACGATCAGAGTCGAGCGCTGGTGGTCGTCGAGGCCCTTCCAGAGATCGGTCGGGATGATCAGCCGGGGGCGCAGGCCCAGTGCCCACACCAAGGGCGAGATCTTGCCGCCGATCCACCAGACGCCGGGCGGCCGCGGCAGCCCCAGGCAGATCGTCAGCTCGTTGACCCATTCCTGCGTTTCCTCGCAGGCCGGTCGAGCTTCGCGCAACAGGAGCTGAAACCGCCAAACCCGCTGCGCGGAGAGGACCAGGACCGTCCCGGTTCCCGCGAGCCAGATCATCGCGACCAGCGGCATCCAATGAGCGCGAAGCCATCGAGCGAGCGAGTCGATCACTGGTGGGCGCTGGCTCTGATGCCAGGTGCGATCGGCACCAGGGATCAGCTCGAGAATGATCTCCCCGACCGGAAGCTCGCCCTGATCGATCGCTGCCGGGACTGCCGGGACGTACTCGCCGATTCCCGCCATCCGTTCGAAGGGAACGAAATGCAGCGGCGGTGTGGGCTCTTGGACCTCGGTGAACGGCTTGGGCCAGGGAATCGGCACCTCGTAGAGCGGCGGCGTGACGAGCTTCAAGAGCACGAGCAGCCAGAGGCAGTGCAGCACTGCGGGACGTCGAGCGAGGACCCGTCCCAGGCACGCGACGACAAGTGCCAGGAATGTCGCGGATACCGCGTTGCTCAGTCCGGCATGCACGAGCGTTTCCACGGCCCAACCCTTTCGTTCTGGCGCGACTTCATGAGACGCGATCGATTTGACCTCAAGTCCGCTGATGAGCTGGCCGGCGCGTCGGGTTAGTCTGAAAACCCCCTCGCTGGCGCGTCGGGTTAGTGTGAAAAACACCCTCGCTGGCGCGTTTTGAAGTTGGGTCTTTGCGTCTTCGCCCCGAAGGGGCAGTAACATATCAGCCCAGGGCGCCGCCCTGGGAACAGACAAACGACACGAATCAACAGAGCCCTGAAAGGGCGTAACAAGGACGGGCTCCCTGCCTCAATGGAAAATAAAGAACGGTACCGCCGGGATTGAACACCATGTTCGGCCCTTTCAGGGCACGGGTCATCACGTTTTCCAGATCCCAGGGCGTTGCCCTGGGCTGATATGTTACTGCC
>JBIOJM010000556.1:0-4008 GCA_044450785.1 Isosphaerales bacterium | reverse complement strand
GGTTCGATCGCTTGCGCCGTCGTTCGATCGCGCGCAACAAAAACACGCGCCTCGAAACCGTACGTCCAGGTCGGTCAACACCAACTTTTCATCAGCCCACCCTGGCCCCCCGTTCTCGAGGGGCGGAAAAATACGCTGTCCCCTCTTCACAACAAGCGGGGCACGACAGCGCGGATCGGCCTCGGCACGAAAGGTTTTGTTCATCCTTCATCCTTCCGTCCTACTGGCTCTTGCCTTGATCCTTGATTCGCTGGTCGAGGGTCTTGGTGGTCTCGTTCAAGGTATATTCGAGGTATTCGTCCTGGGGGTGCAGGAGCGATTCGAGTGCGATCTCCTGGGCCTTGGCGGCCGCGCCGCCGTCGAAGAAGCTCAGAGCGCGGATCGCTTCGAGCCGCACCCGAGGATGCTCGTCATTCACTTGCTTGCGCAAGAGATCGAGTGCGTCACCGAACCGGTCGCGCCAGTAGCACAGGACGCGGGTGGCCCCGGCGCGGGCCCGGGGCTCGGGGCAGGTCAGCATCAGCTTGAGCAGAGGGCTGTCGACCACGTCGAGACTCTGGTGCAGCCAGAGGGCCTCGAGCATCCGCCGCCAGTATTCGGGGTCGTTCTTGTCGAGGCCGGCGACCCATCTGTCGAGCGCCTGGAAGACTTCCTGCTCGGGTCGCTCGCGCAGCTCGCGGCGGGCGCGGTAGCGGACCCGGTCCTCGTATGACTTGAGGAGATCGAGCAGCTCGGGCACCGATGCGCCCGCGATCCTGGCCTTCCTCACCAGCGGGCGCATGGGATAGGTGATCCGCCAGATCCGCCCGTGAGTGTGGTCGCGGTTCGGGTCCCGCAGCGAGTGCTGCATGTGGCCGATCAGCGGGTTGAACCAGTCGACCACGTAAAGCGCCCCGTCGGGACCGAATTGCAATGCGACCGGCCGGAAATTCGCGTCGGACGACTGCAAGAGCGGCTCGACCGGGGCCGCGGCGAAGCCCGAGCCGTCCTCCCTCACCCGGTATCGCAGAATGCCCTGGAAACCGATGTCGTTGTTCAGGAGGTAGTCGCCCTGGGTGTCGTCGGGGAAATGGCGGCTGTAAACCAGCTCGCAGCCGCACGTGGGCCGCCATTGCATCGGGAAGAATTGCTTCATGCCGCCGTGCTTCTGGGGATACACCACCTGGCCCGAAAAGGCCGTGCCGTAGTAGTTGGCGCCACCCGACGCGTCGGCGACGAAGTTCTGGCCCCAGCGGTCGACGTAATGCCCCCAGGGATTCGCAAACCCGTATGAAACGAAGACGTCGAACTTCCAGCTCCTGGGTTCCCATCTGTAGATGCCCGCTTCGTTGCAGCGGCGCGGTCCATAGGGAGTCTCGACCTGCGTGTAGTGGAAGGTACCCTCCTGCCAGTGCAAAGCTCCGCCGGGATCCCACGTGTAGGCGTGCATGGCGTGGTGAGAGTCGGCGGTGTCAAAGCCGTGCAAGACGAGCTCGTGCGTGTCGGCGCGATCGTCACCGTTCGTGTCCTTGAGGAACATCAGGTTCGGCATCTGGGATACATAGACTCCCCCGTCGCCCAGCTCGATGCCCGTGGGCACGTGCAGCCCGCCCGCGAAGACGGTGCACCGATCCGCCTTGCCGTCTTCGTCCGCGTCCTCCAGGATCAACACCTTGTCGTTGGGCTTCGTGCCCGGCAAATACATCGGGTACGACGGCATGGTGGTGACCCAGAGCCGGCCCTTGGCGTCAAAGGTCATCGAAACCGGGTCTTCCAGGTCGGGAAACTCGACCTCCGATGCAAACAGGTTGATCGCGTACCCTTCAGGGAGCTTGAAACTCTTGATTTCCTCGCCGGGAGTCGTGATGTGGATCGGACTCTTGACGTTGCTCTTGACCTCGGCGAAGGTGCCGGTGCCGCCGTCGTCGATCGTCGCCGGAACGCTCTTTCCCCGGGCCAGGTCCCAGATGCGCTGCTCCCGGTTCTGGATCATCTTCCGGAGCTTGGCGAACTCGGCCGGGAAGTTGACGACGCCGAAGGGGGCCTTGCGGCCGCCGTAGATGTAGCAGCCGTTGACGGCTCGATAGTCATAGAAGAACTGGAGGTTCTTCTCATCGACCGCGGCGCGAAGCACCTTCAAGTCGGCCTTGGATGTGCCGGGCGCCGGCCCGAACAGGGCTTGGTCGAGCGTGACTGCCAGGAGCCGGTAACCTTCGTCATTGAGGTGGATGCCGTTGATCGTCAGCCGACGACCACTGGCCTCGTAGAGCTGTCTTGTGGGCGTGAACAGATCGACGAAGACCACACCGTGCTTGCCGGCGACCTCGGCCATGGCGCCCGTGTACAGCTCGATGTTCTGGTTGTTCTTCCTGCCGTCGTTGATATGGGGGTCCTTGAGGTCTTCGTGGGCGATCGGCGACAGCAGGACCAGCCGGGGCGCCGTCTTGCCGTTGTACCTGGTCGTCGTCGAGACCTTGATGAAGCTCTCCAGGTTCGACTTGAACTTGTCGAGCCCCGCCGGCCCGGCAAACGACTCGTTGAAGCCGAAGACGGCGAAGAGGACGTCGGGCTTCTCGTCCTCGAGCGTGTGTCCGTGGTCGTTGAAATGCGCCTGGCGCGGCCGCAGGGTCAGCTCGTCCGCCGAATAGCCCAGGTTGTGAACCACCAGCTCCAGGTCGGGAAAGCGGGCATGGAGCAGAGTCTCGAAATGCCCGTAATACTGCATTCGCTCCGCCAGCGTGTTGCCCACGATGACGATCCGGTCTCCCTTGTGGAGCACCAGCCCCGATTTCTCGGCCGGTAACGCCGGCGCGGCGGCCAGGAGAGTCAGGACCGAGACCGCAAGAGCGGCCGGCAGCCAGGTCGCGAATGTTGATATCGCTCGCGTCATCATCGTTTTACTGCCTCTTGGATCGGGTGGGTCGCCAGCGTGGCCGGTGTCCCGTGCACGCCGGATCGGAGCCGGCGACGCATCCAGGGACGACTTTGACTCTCCCTGTATGGCCACGATGATCAGGAATCGTTGATGGCGGGTCTTTTTTTCAGGCGGGAACACCGTCCTTCCGCACCCTATCCTGTGTACCGCAGCCGGAGCGGGCTGTCAAAGGGGCCGCACCCGCTCGCCAACACCCGCGACGGCGATGGCCGCGCGCGACCACGGCCGGCCGTGCCCGAGTACTCCCGGCGGGCGGTCCATCTCCGGCGATGACCCACGCCTTCCACGGGCTCGCGGATTCCGCAAACGAGTCTTCGTGTTATTGGGCGGCCGGGAGTTGCTCCCCGACTCCGGAACTGGTTTACTGGTGGGCCGTACGAGCTGGGTGAAGAGCCGAGCCTGGGTCAGGGTTCGACCGGGAATTGGTGGGGGACGTTCCTCGCTCAGCCGGATGGTCTTCGACAGACCGGCTGCGTGCGTCGCAGCCGCGTCTCTTCCTCCCAGCGATCGAAGGGGATATCGCCATGGCCGATCTGAATCCTTCTGGCACCGGAAAGACGGGCTCGTCAAAAAAAACCGTTTCGCCCGCACGAAATGTCATTTACCTCGTCATCATCCTTGCCGCGGGCATCGTCGCCTGGTTCGAGTTCTCAGCGAAATTCGGCTACAACGCGGCAGTGAAGGCGCTGGATGCACGAACACGGGATGAGGAGAAGACCCTCATGTCGGTCCAGGAAGCCGAAAGCCTGTTGGGTAAGTCGCCCGACGGTCCCGGCAGCGATCTCCAGGAAGCCGAGCGGACCTACACGAAGAAGACATATACCTGGCCAGGTCTGTTCAGGTCGTACACACTGACGGCCTTCTACACGAAAGAAAAGGATTCCCGCCTTCACCACTTCGAGACGGAGGGTGAGAAGTACGCCCCGGAGCCGACCGCGGCGGGAGTAAACGCAACTCCCATCCCGGCCCAAGTCAGCGCGAAGGCGCCGGGCCATGCACCCAGGAAGGCGGCGGCCCCAGTCCCCACGAAGACGCCGACCTCAATCCCCGCGAAGACGGACACCCCGGCCCCCGCGAAGGCGGACACCCCGGCC
>JBIOJM010000555.1:0-4022 GCA_044450785.1 Isosphaerales bacterium | reverse complement strand
GCCCGAAGTCGCTGGGCGTGGCGACCAACCCTCTGCCGAAATGCCAGTGCCAGACGCGGTTGACCAGCACTCGTGCGGTCAACGGGTTGGCGGGGTCGGCGATCGCTCGAGCCAGCTCGAGCCGGCCGCTCCCCTTCTGGAATGGCTGGCGTCCGGGAGGGGACAGCAGCCGGAGGAATCGGCGGGGGATCGCCGGGCCGGGCCGGCCGGGGTTGCCCCGGAGGAAGACGTGCGGGTCGACCGGCTGAGGCGCGTCGTTGAGCACCATCGCGCGGGCCGGCGCCCCCGGATGAGTCGCATTGATCTGCTGAATGGCGCCGTTCAATCGTTCGAGTCGAGCACGTTGCGATTGATCGAGCACGAACCGCATCGCATCCGCGGAGATCGCCAGCGAGCCGTTCGGGCCGAAGAGCGCCTGGCGCAGCGATTCCCACTCGGGCTGGGGCAAGGGCTGGGCGACGGTCCCAGGCGACTTGGCCGTGTGTTCTTTCCATCGCGTTTCGAGCTGAGCGTAGAGGGCCGTGTACCGGGCCACCACCTCGCCCATGTTCGAGATCGGTTTCAGCAGCACGGCCTGGGCGACGAGCGGGTGGACAGGCGAGGCTTTCGGCTGCTTGGGCGTGAGCAGGTCGCGCTCGAGGTCCGCCGCCCTGGCGGCGAACTTGTCGCGGGGCAAGGCGGCGAAGGCATGCCATGGCCCGAGCACGGGATCATGCGCCCGGGCCGCGGCCTCCAGATGGCGCTTCCAAATGGAGATCACGCCCCGGAGCCGCCGCGAGTTCAGGCCGGCGGCGAGCGCGCGTTCGTCAAGCCGGCTGCTCCTCGCTTCGAAATTGAGATCGTATGCGGCCTTGAGGTATTGTGAGAATCGCACCTTCATGTCGCCCACGAATTCATCGCGGCGGGCCGCCAGGTAATCGTCGCGCGTTTTTTTGGCACCAGCCAGCCTGCGCTCGTAGTCGGCGAGCCGTGGGCCGGCCACGGGCTGGTTCAGAAGCGGGAGCTCGGCCGGCTCGACCGAGCTGGCGAACACGCCGTGGAGCGAGTAATAGTCCTCGGTGGGGATCGGGTCGAACTTGTGGTCGTGGCAGCGGGCGCAGGTGACCGTCAAGCCCAGCAGGCCGCGGCAAACCACGTCGATGCGGTCGTCGATGATCTCGTTCTGGTCCAGCAGGAATCGCCGCCCGACGGTCAGAAAACCCATCGCGGCCAGTGGTCTTTGATCGCCGCCCTGGGTGAGCTGATCGGCCGCGACCTGGTGGAGGATGAACTGGTCGTAGCCGAGGTCGGCATTGAGTGCGGCGATGACGTAATCGCGGTAGGTGTAGGCGTACGGGTAACGCCGGTCCTGGGTGAAGACGTAGCCCTTGGTATCGGCGTAGCGGGCAACGTCCAGCCAGTGTCGCCCCCAGCGTTCGCCATATCGGGGTGACGACAGGAGGCGATCGACCAGACGGGCAAAGGCGTCGGGCGCCGAGTCGGCCTCGAAAGCCTCGACCTCCTCGGCCGCGGGTGGGATGCCCCAGAGGTCGATGGTCGCGCGGCGGATCAAAGTCCGCTTCTCGGCCGGGGGTGACGGGGTCATTCCCGCCGCCTCGAGCCGGGCCAGGACGAACGCATCGACCGGGGAACGGACCCAATCACGGTCCTTGACCGGCGGAGGGGCCGCGCGTCGCACCGGCTGAAACGCCCAATGCATCGCATGATCGGCAGCACTGGCGGTTGAACCGCGGACTGGCCCCGTACTTTTCGCCGTGTCGACCGGCCAGGGTGCACCCAGTGCAACCCATTGCCGCAGGGCGGCGACTGCGGGTTCGGGAAGCTTGCCCCCCGGAGGCATCTTCAGCTCATCGTGGGCGTGGGAGACAGCCTGGATGAGCAAGCTCTCGTCGGGCTTGGCCGGCACGACCGCCGGCCCGGATTCCCCACCCTTGAGTATCGATTCGCGGCTATCCAGCCTCAGGCTCGAGGATTGCTTCTTCGGCCCATGGCACTTCACGCAGCGGTCGACGAGGATCGGCCGCACTCGTGACTCGAAGAACTCGATCGCTTCGGGTGGAAAGTTGGGAACAACGGCTGCTCCCTTCTTCGTGTCGTCGCCGGCACGCAAACCCATCGCCGGGCATGCGACCACGATCAACCCGGCCAGCGCGGACCAGATCGCTCGCCGCCGATCGAAGCCGCTCGACCGCGATCGATTCCGGTGATTTTGCTGGAAGGGACAGTACGCCATGGGATTATGAGGCCACGGGTCAGTCAGGTTCGGGTAGGGACGGCGTTCGGGAGGGTGGTGAGGGCGGGCCTGGAGCGTTCGGTGCGGCGCCGACGTAGTCAGGGCCGCCGCCATTGTACCATCAGACCGGGAGGGAATTAACGATTGTTGAATTTTTTCCTGGCACTCGCCAGTTGGTGCGCGATTCGAGGAGGAATGCACAAGATAGGGGGCGGCTGTTTTCCGGTTGATTCCGCTCCGAGGTAGCGACTTTCCCTGCCCGATCGATAAAAAGGCACGCAGGATGGACCCCATAGTTCCAGTATGGAGACACACCATGCGTGCCACCGACGGCCTTCAGACTACCATCACCCTCGGCCCCGTCAATTGCGTAGATCAGATGCTCACACTCGGACTGCAGTTGGAGATGGCCTTGCCCATTCCCAATCAAGACGAGCATCTCCCCGACCAGATCGAGGCATTCGTCCGTCAGGCCGGTCTCGAAGTCCAGCGCCGGCTCTTTCAAGTGCTCATGGAGAAGGCCGACCAAGAGCGGGTCTTCCAGCGTCGGCACGGCAAAGGCGGAGATGGCATTCAGCGCCGGGGGACACGACCCTTCACCTTCAAGACCACCTTCGGTGAAGTCACCGTCCAGCGGTCCCGGATCAGCCACAATCACGACGACACGACAAACGTGCCGTCGGCGATCGCTTGGAGCACGTCCCACCAGCTCGCCATCACTCAGAACCTGCGCGACGCGGTGTGTGATCAGATGAGCGATCAATCCACGGGAAAAAGTCTCGCCGACGTCTGCGAGGACGCTGGGGATGAGAATTTGCTTGGGCGGAGTACGGTCATCGAGATCGTGCATCAGGAGGGCGAGCGGCTCATCGGCGCGCAGCGCGAGCGTGCCCGCGCGGTGCTGGATGGTGCGTCCGAGGCCGAACTGGCCTTGCTCGGCCCGGCCGCAGTCGACCCCAACGCCGTGACGGGGATGGTCGACGACAACCCACCGTTCGACGACTCGGAGGAGGCCCGGGCCGAGTGGGAACAGGCCCAAGCCGAGTGGGCCGCGACGGGCTTTCCCGGGTGCGAGCCGGCGTTCCCGGTGTCCAAGGACGAACCGCGTGAGGTAGACGAGGGGTTCGTGATAATCGAACCCGACGAGGTCAAGACCAAGGCCCAACCGTTGACGGGCCGCAAGGAGGTGTGGACGTATACGGCGGTGGTGTTGGTGGCCGGGTTGCGGTACGCGTTCGCGGAAGCGACGGCGGAGGGTTTATGGGTACAGGTTTCGGCCCTACTGCTGGAACTGGGAGTGCTCAGCGGCGCGCGGCAGTTGCTGGTCCTGGGCGACGGCGCCGCGTGGATTCGAACGTGGTTCGAGAACCTGGGGATTTCCCCCAAGGCGATGATCTTGTGCTGGTGGCATCTTCGGAAACGCTGTTATGAGCAGATGAGTTCCGCCGGCGGCCCCAAGGAACGGCGTGCCACGTTCGAGAAAGAGTTGCTGGGGCGGTTGTGGGAAGGGAAGGTGGATGCCGCAGTCGAACTGTTGAGGGGGGCGGTGGAGTGGGTGAGGAACCCCAGGGCAGTAGAGGAGCTGATCGGATACCTGGAGAAGCGGCGTGGGTACATCCCGGACTACCAACAACGACAGCGTGCGGGATTATGGATCGCCAGTACGCGCGTGGAGAAGTTCAACGACTGGGCGGTCTCAGGCCGTTGCAAGCATCAGGGGATGAGTTGGTCGCCCAAGGGAGTGTTGGCCCTGGCCGCGATGGAAGCTGCGCGGCGCAATGGGGAACTG
>JBIOJM010000554.1:0-4043 GCA_044450785.1 Isosphaerales bacterium | reverse complement strand
TTTAGCTTCTCTGGTTTTCCGGGTGCCACTGGCTCTGCCAGTGCCCGCCCAAGCATGGGGACACTGGCATAGCCAGTGGCACACAAATACGAAGTCGGGAAGTTATTTCGGGCCTGTTCGTTAGTCTCTGACGTCAAGGCTAGGCATCAAGGACCAAGGACCAAGGACCAAGGACCAAGGACCAAGGACCAAGGACTGTGCTTGAGGAGCTGGAGCTGCCAACCCTGGATTCCTTGCGCGACGAGCAGCGCTTGCTGCGGGCCGAGCTCGCGCGATTGGGGCGACGCTTGCGCCTGCAGTTGTCCCTGGAGTTCGCGGCCGACGCGGTGACCGTGCTCACGGCCACGGCGGCCCTCCTGGGGCTCCTCGACTGGTGGTTCCGATTCGGGCTCCCTGTTCGAATAGTCCTGTTGATGTTGAGTGTCGCTGGACTTCTCGTCTTCCTCGGCCTCCGCGCGGTCAGGCGCTGGCGGGCGTCGCGGCTGGACGAATTATCGCTGGCGATGACTCTCGATCGCTACCGGCCGGGAACCGGGCAGCAAATCGCGGACGTGCTTCAGCTCCCGGACCTGCTCTCTGATCGGGCGGCATCGGCATCGCCGGCGATGGTGAGGCTGGCCGTCGGCCGGGCTTGCACGGCTCTTGCCAGTTCCGACTGGCGCTCGCTCTGGAACCGAAAACGAACGGCCGCGCAGGCTGGGGCCTTGCTCTTTGGCTTGCTCGTCCCCGCGGCGTTCGGATGGTGGGCGCCGGACGCCGCGCGATTGAGCATCGCCCGATGGCTGTTCGGTTCCTCCGAACGCTGGCCTCAAAACACCTATCTCACGGTGATGGGGCTGGACGACGCCGGCCACTTGCTGGCGCCCCGAGATGAGCGACTCTGGCTGGAGGTCCGATCCGACCTGCCGATGATCGAGCCTGCTGGTGACCGGTGGATCGTTCGCGGCCGGGGCGAACCGATGACCTTGAGGCGGAAACCCACCACTCCGCGAGCGCCCACGGCGGTGGTCGTCAAGGAACGAACCGCCGAAGGGGCCTCCCGCGAAGGGGTGATGGTCGAGACCGAGCCGGCACGATTCCGTTTCGAGTTTCCCCCGTCGTCCACATCGTCGACCTTCCTGTTGACCGGAGGCGACGATTGGCTCGAGCCGCTCACGCTCGAGCGCGTCGACCGGCCCACCCTGGCCGAAACCCGACTCCGGGTCAAGGAGCCGGGAGCAGCCTACACCGGCTTCCGCGGCGTCGACGATCCACGCCGGCACCTGCTCTTCCTGCCCGACACCGAGGTCGAGCTGACCTTCGTCGGGAACGAGAAACTCGCGGACACCAAGCTGAAGGTCCCGGCCGGGAACAAGCTCGAGCTGAAGCGGTTGGACGAACGGACGTTCGCCGCCCACTGGACTCTGCGAGAGGCCACCACGCTGGAAATCCTCCTGACTTCGGCCAGGACCGGGCTGGACTCCCGGCCGACGTTCCTTTCGATCGGATTGCTCAGGGACCGGGAGCCTCGCGTCACCCTCCGCGCCGCCGGCGTCGGCAGCCACGTGACACCGGTCGCCACGATTCCGCTCAACATCACCGCGACCGACGATTTCGGCGTGGCGGCCCTCCGATTGCATGTCGATCGGACGCTGGGCACCGAGGAAAAGGCCGAGCCGAAATCAGTGCGTCACACGGTCAGTCTCCCGCTCCCGTCGGATAAAGAACGGCCGGTCCTCGACCACCAGGTGCGGCATGACGTGCTGCTGCAAGCCGATCCGCCCCCGGTCGGGACCCTGCTTCGATTCCTGGCCGAGGCGGAAGACCGGTGTGCTCGCGGCGCCCAGACCGGGCGATCGGGCGCGCTCCAGCTTCAGGTCGTCTCCCCGGATGAACTGTTCTACGAGATCCTGATCCGTCAGCGGGCGGAGCGGGCGAAGTTCGTGGCCGTGCTCGAGTCTCTGGAAAAGCAGACCCCCGTGCTGGCCGGCGAACCGAAGGCCGCCGATTTCCTGCGCGTGATGCGCCTGGAACACGCCGGCTCCCGGCAGGTCGACCAGATTGCCGGCCGCATCGCCGACGCTCTTCAGGAAATGAAACTGAATCAAAT
This sequence comes from Isosphaerales bacterium, assembly GCA_044450785.1. Classification (GTDB taxonomy): domain Bacteria; phylum Planctomycetota; class Planctomycetia; order Isosphaerales; family Isosphaeraceae; genus JBIOJM01. Next base: position 1,954 of record JBIOJM010000554.1, on the reverse strand, counting down.
CGGCTCGCCGAAATCACACCGCCTGCTACAAGAGGCCGTCATCGATCCGATGCGCGCACTGACCGCCGGTCCCATGAACGAGCTGCGCGGCGTGCTGCAGGCGCTCGCCGGCGCCGGCTCGAGTCCCGACGCGACCGAAGAGGCGGCTCGACGGCTGCACGGTAAAGTTGTTACAACGATGAGAAACATCCTCGAACAAATGTCGCAGTGGGAAAGCTTCGTCGATGTGGTGAACCAGGTCGCCGAAGTCATTAAAATGCAGCAGAAGGTCCTTCAGGCAACCGAGAAGGCACGGGAAACCCGCACGCGGGAGATTTTCGATGACAAGCCGTAGCAGGCATCCCTCACCAGCGGCCTGCCGCGGACTGCGTTCGCCGGCCGGACGGGTCATCCTGCTCTTGATCGCCGTTGCCGCGGGCGCGGGGCCGCATGTTGCCTTCGCTCAACAAAAGAAGGCGCAGGGCAAGGCCGCCGGCGTCTTCGACGACGACGAAAAGAAACCGGGCGAAGCCAAGCCCGCCGCGACGTCGAAGACCGGGGCCGTCTCCGACCGCGACTCGATCGGCTTCACCCAAGAAAACGTCGCCTCCCAGATGACCGAGCTGGAGGAGCGCATGTTCCGGCTGTCGGAAGCGCTCGCGAGCCTGGAGCCGGAAAACGCCTCCCGTCTGCGCCTGGCCCTCAAGTTCTCTCGCGAGGAACTGATCCTTCAGCAGATGAAGGAATCCCAAAAACTGTTGCGGGAGGCCCAATTGAGCAAGGCGGAAACGGAAGTCCGCGAGCTGCTGGCGAAACTGGAACACCTCCGCAACCTCTTGCTCGCCGAGGACCTCGATTTCCAGATGAAGCTGGCACGCCTGCGGCAGATGCGGGAGACCCTCGGTCAGCTCGAGCGCATTATCAAGGAAGAACGACGCGAGCTGGCGTGGTCTCGCACGGCGGTCGATCAACAAGCTGAGCTGGCCAGCCTGCGCGAACGTCGGACCGGGCTGGAGGCGATCATGCGCGACCACGGGCAGGTGGTCGTCGACACGCGTGCCGCGCAGAAAGCGGACAGCGAGACGACCCGAAAGGAAGCCGGAGACGCGATTCGAGCCCACGAGCTCGATATCCAGAAGCGAACGGGCAAGCTGGCCTCGGACCCGTTGTTCGCGACCCTGCAACCTCCCTACTTGAAACAGGCCGATCCCCCTCTGGGCGATGCAGTCACGTACCTGGCGAAGACCGACCTTGCCGAGGCCCGCGTCGCTGAGCTGGTGGCGCACGACTTGCTTCAGACCGAGCACTCTCGACTCAAGGACCGGATCGGGGCGGCGGAGCGCGGAGTCGCGACGGCCGAGTTCCAACGCTTTGAACGAGACCAGGCCCGCAACCGGAGTGCGGCCGATTCTCTGGCTCAGGTTTCGGCCCGTCTGGGGGACACCGGCATCGCCCTTCAGAAGGACCTGATTCGAGCCGGCGGCTCGATGCAAGCCGCCGAGGGCGAGCTGGCGCGCACGGCGGCCAAACCCGCGGCCGTCGATCAAAACGAGGCACTCAAGCATCTCGTGAAGTCCCACGAGGACCTGGCGCGGGCCGTCGAAAAGCTGCTCACCGAGCTCCGATCCGAGCTCCAGGCCCGCATCCTCACCGAGCTGACCGAAATGCACGAGATCCAGAAGGAGATTCGTGAAACGACTCAGGCGCAGGCCCCGCGCCTGGCGCAGAAATCGCGCACGGCGGAGATCGTCGTCGTGGGCCTGTCGCAGAAAGAGGCTGAGCTGGGCGAGCGAACCGAGCACTTGACCGCGCTGACCGAAGAAACGGAATTCGGCATCGCACTGCCGATGGCCCTCCGCGTCCTCGCCCGCGAGATGAGGACGATAGAAGAATGGCTGAAGGCCGCCGATGCCTCGGCTCGCACCGTCACGCTCGAGAAGCGCGTCGAGGAAGATCTGCTGGGACTGCTGGAAGC
>JBIOJM010000553.1:0-4049 GCA_044450785.1 Isosphaerales bacterium | reverse complement strand
GCTCTCGCGCCTTCACGATCGCCTCGAGCTTGGAGTGCACGCCCAGCTTGCTGCCCAGGCTTCGTATGTGCGTCCGGACCGTCGTGTAGCTGATCCCAAGCTTGGCGGCGACGCCGCGGCTGGGCAGCCCTTCGGCCATCAACCGCAGCACCTCCTTCTCACGGACTGTCAGGCTCTCGAGCTGGGCGTCCATCGCCCTGCGCTTCGACAGCAGGGTGGCGATGGTCCGTGGCGTGATCAGCATCCGGCCGCGAGCCACGTCGCGGATCGCGGTGACGACCTCCGAGGCAGCCTTCGATTTGTGGATGAAGGCGCTCGCCCCGGACTGGACGGCGGCAAAGCGGGCCGCGTCGCTGTCCTCGCGGGTGAGGAAGATCATCTTCGCCTCGGGCCGGATGGTCCGGATGGCGACCGCCGCTTCGGCGCCGGTGCCGTCGGGGAGGCGGAAGTCAAGCAAGATCACATCGGGCGTCAGCTCAGCCGCGGCCGGGACGCATTCCGCCACGCTGCTTGCCTTGCCAACCACGGTCATGTCGCCCTGCTGATTGATGAGAGCGGCGAGGCCCTCGGCCACCACCGTGTGATCCTCCACGATGAGTACCCGGATCGGTCCCGCGTCAGGCTGGCCTCCATCGCGCTGGTCTCTCGGCGTTCCGGACGACGCGAGCCATGCCGCGCCTTCCCTCGGCGCGGCGAAGTACCTCTGCAGCTTCACAACCGTTACAACCCGCGCCCATCGCCCAATACCCGGGTAGCGTGCGGCAGGCGGTTGGGCGCTGGAACCGGGCGGGGGAAGCGTTAAATAGAGCGATGGTCAGAACACGGACCCTTGCGATGGCGCCGTTGTGGCTGCTCGTGGTGGCGGCCATCGTCCTGCTCGCCCTCGTTGTCCAGGCCCGGCCGGTGGTCGCGCCGGTCCGGAGTGTTCTGCCGGGGACCGCGGCATCGGTCACCGCGGCCCCGGGCTCGAACCCTGTGTCGCAGAGACCGATCAGCGTCTCGAAGCCGGTCGCGCCCGCCGCACCCGCAGCGAGCAGCCAGCCGGCGGCTCCCGCGCCGCCCCAGGTGCCCGGTCCGGCGAGCTGCCCTTCACAGCCTGGCAGCGGACTCCCGTGCTCCCAGCCCTAGCCTGGAAATAAGAAGGGCCGGTCGCCAATCGACCGGCCCTTTCGTTCTGCTTGGTTAGGAGTTCGAAATCTCGCCCCGGCCGCCGAGGGAGAGCTTGGTGATCCGCGTACCCCAGTTGGCGAGAGCCGTCCGGGTGCCGCCGCATGAACCGAGCGGGGTGCTGCTGAGCCACTGTGCCAGCGTGCAGGTCTGCCCGATGTACTCCGAGGCGATCCACATCGTCGAACCGTCGATCACCGCCGCGCCGTAGTCGCCCCAGCGGGTACGCGGGGGGTTTCCGACTTCAGCGACGTAGCTGGTGAACCCGTCGTCGGGGCCGAGCCCCGCCGCCGCAACATGGATGGAACCCACGCCCGACTTTACGTTGAACGGTGCGTATGCCGCACTCGGATAGTCGTTAGTCCCGAGCAGGGTGAAGGCGATAGCGCCGACGCCGTTCTCGTTGACTCCTAGCGCCGGGTAGGTGAGGTTGGCGTCCTTCGCGCCGACATATCCTTGGCTCACGACATGCGCGTGGACGTCTTCGGAGGTGACCTGCGGCCGCGTCGCGAACCACTCGATGCCGGCCTGGTTCTTGCCGTTCACCTTGAGGGCGGTGTCAAGTGCGCCGAAAAGCATTCCGTCCGCGTACGTGACCTGCTGCATCCGGGTGTCGTTGCTGTCGATGACCGACTCGACCTCGTTGTGGCCCGGTTGAGTTCCGAACAGGAGCCGCCAGCAGCCGGTCACTCCCGGAGCAAGCACGAGAGTCGTGTCATTGATGCAGTCCCGCAAAGGCGTGCTGCCGACCTTCTGGTTAGAGAGGGGCGGGGCTGCGTAAAGCCCAACGCGAACCACAGTGTTGGCCAGCGAGACGTCCGGGTGTGTCGAGTTGAGGGACTTGGTGTTGGTAAGAGCCCAAACCACGAGGTCCTTCGACATCCTGTTCAGCAAAGGGTTGACCTCGTCGGCGGCATTCGAGCTCATGAAGAACTCGGTTCCATTGCGCGACGTGTCGAAGCGCCCGTTCGGAACCTCGGACGGCCAGACCGTGAACCCGGCCTGGTTGCCGCGGACCATGTTCGTGGTGTCGATCTGGGTCACGCCCACAGTCGTGGCGCCTGCTGCCAGCGCCTGCTTGGAGAAGGCGTAAAGCTGGGCGGCCTTGAACTCCGGCCCGAAGAAGGCGTACTCGTTGGTCGTGATGTAGAAGCCGTTCGCGTCGGCTCCGATGTGCGGGTAGTCCCCTAAGCACGGTCCGAAGCCTGTCCCCGGTCCGTTCAGCGTGCATAGGTGGTTGGGCGTTTTCTGGGTGCCGTCGTCCTGGACCGGAACCTGGTAGATGTTCCAGGTGCCACGCGGATCGGCGCTCTGGCTCACTGCCAGGTCCAGGTGATTCGGGCCGAGAAATGCTCCCGAGTGCGGATTCACCTCTAGCGTCAGGACCACGTGGAACCAGCGCTGGGTCGGGACGTCGAAGTAGCAGCTGGGGTCCGTGACGAACTGGCCGCGTACGCCAGTGGTTCTATTGATCGCGGCCGGGTAGCCGTAGAAGGTGTTCAGGTCGACCGGGCCCTTCAGCATGGCGCCGGCGGTGTTGTAGACGGCCATCACGTCGTTCACGGTTTCGAGCACGTAGCCATTGCCCGCGCACAGGCCCTGGTCGGGCGGTTCGAGGGAGAACTGGTTGCCCCCATTGGCCGAGCGCTGCGCAAAATGGTTTAGGCCATCGAAGCTGAGGACCTGCTGCGGATTGGATGGGTCTTTTTTGGACTCGCCGGCTCCGTTGCCGTCGCCGCCGTTGCCTTTCGACTCGCTGCGATTGACGAGGCTGGGAACATTGGACGGGCTGGTTCCTGCGCCCGCCGCGTCGGCGCCCCCTGGCCCGATCTCCGGAAACTGGAGCCCCGCGCTGCCCACGTTGGCGGCAGCGAACGATGTGGTCCCCGAGCTCGAAATTTCACGCGTGTTCGAACTGCTCGCCCCGCTTGCCGCGCCCGCGGGTACGGCGGCAAATCCGCTCGCGGCCATGGCCGCGGCCGCGGCCAAAACGAGCATGCGGTTATGGCCGACTAGGCGCACGAATCCCTTCCCCATATTCCTCTCCACTGAAAAAAGCACCCAAATGGAGGCCTGTCACCACACGCCTCACGAAGCGTCACTACTGTGTCAAAGCCCCGGAAAGAAATCAAGTCGATAAGCGAATGACCTCTGCCAGGCGGCGAAACCTTGCCCGCTATCAGCGCCGACGTACATTGCGGCTCGGCCGGGCCAGTGGCTAACGTAAGCCCTGTCTCTTGATGAAGGAAGACCAGACCTTGCCGGTCGGCGCCAAGCCCGTGCGCACCCCGCCGTCGCCGGGTCGAGTTTCGCTCGACGGCGACACCAGCTGGTCGCCGTGGCGGACGCTCATCTCGGCAGTCCACGCTTATCCGTCGGTCAAGATCAACCACGGCGCAACCTTCCTGGTCACCGACCAGCAGGGGTCGATCCCGCTCGACGTCCATGACTACGGCCTGTATGCCTCCGACACCCGCTTTTTGTCCCGCCACGAGCTGCGGCTGAACGGCAGACGCCCGGAGTCGGTCGCCTCCGTCCGCCTTTCATTCCGGCACGCGCGCTGGCACATGATCGCCGACAACGTGGCCGGTTTCGGCGGCGACATGCGCGAGGCGCGGGTCGCGATCACGGTCGACCGTCTGGTCGGCGGCCACCGGCTGCACGAAGACCTCGCGCTCCACACGTTCGGCCGGACGCCGCTCACCGTGCTGGTGGAGATCGCCCTCGAGAGCGATTTCGCGGACCTGTTCGAGGTGCGCCAGCAGCAGTGGCAGCGTCGCGCCGACCTGAACACCTGGTGGGTCGGACCCAACAGCCTCGAGGCGCGCTACCAGAACAAAGACTTCGTCCGGCGCTGTCTCGTCCGCGCACTGACCGACGGC
>JBIOJM010000552.1:0-4085 GCA_044450785.1 Isosphaerales bacterium | reverse complement strand
TCCCTGTATTTGTCGACGTTGGTCAAGACCGAGGAATCTCGAGGAATTTGAGAAGGCCCCGGCACAGCGAGGGAATCGCCAGCCTCCTTGGGAAAAGCTTAATGACTTGTTGGGCGCGGGTCTCCGGGCACCCGAAGGGTCGCCGCCACTTGGGCCGACAGGTCTCCGCGCGTTCCAACCGTCAATCAAATTGTTTCTTTTCCCATCGCCGTTGCCGCCACGACGCGCAGTTTCTTCGCCCTGCGGCCGAACTCGATGGCCGGTCGAAATCACTGGCGCTGTCAGGATTTGCGGCCGAGCCTTCACGGCCATCGATCCGACGACGGAAAATATCCCCTTGGCTGCGAAGGGGGCGGCCTGTAAGATCAGGGTTTCCCGCCGCTTTTCGAGTAGCAAGAATTCGCGGTCGGTCGTGGCGAGTTCGTCCGAGAGGAAAGAAGAGATTCGGCCTATGGTGAAGTTACGGGTTCGCGCCGGTGAGTCCATCCAGGAGGCGGTTCGTCGCTTCCGCAAACTTTGCGAGCGGAGCGGGCTCCGCAAGGAAATGCGTCGCAAAGCCTACTATGAGAAGCCCAGCGAGCGCCGCCGCCGCGAAGAGCTCAAACGCTTACGCAAGGCTCGCCAGCACCCAATCTCTCGAGTCTGACAGCGGCCGATTCTTCTTGTTCCAGAGTAGGAAAGCGCCCGGCCCGCGCGTCACACGCGCAGCGCGGAATCTTCGTCCACCGGGCCCCGATCGGGGTAGCGACGCCGGATCGCTTCGATCTCGCTCGCCACGAAGTCGTCGACCTGTCGCGAACAGCGGCCGGTGAAGCGACGAGGATCCAGCACCCGTTCGTAATCGAGCGGTGGAAATGCCGGATCCTTGCGGATCCGGTCGATCAGGTCGTTATCGCCGGCCCCTTCCTTCAATCGCGCGGCGGCCGCGAGCGAGTGCACCCTGATCCGCTCGTGCAGGTCCTGGCGGTCGCCGCCGGCCTGCACGGCCGCCATCAAGAGGTTTTCGGTGGCCATGAATGGAAGCTCGCCGGCGACGTTCCGCGCGATCACCGGCGGGTGGACGACCAGTCCGGGCACGATGTTGAGATACAGGTTCAGGATCGCGTCCGTGGCCAGGAAGGCCTGCGGGACGATCAAGCGGCGGATTGCGCTGTCGTCGAGGGTGCGTTCCAGCCATTGGGTTGCCGCCGTCTGGCCGGCGGCCGGTGCCAGGGCCAGGACGAACCTGGCCAGGGAGCACATCCGCTCGGCCCGCATCGGATTTCGTTTGTAGGCCATTGCCGAAGAGCCGATCTGTTCGGCCTCGAACGGCTCCTCGATCTCACGCTCGTGGGCCAGCAGCCGCAGATCGGTGCCGAACCGATGACCGCTCTCGGCGATCCCCGCCAGCGTGGCGAGCACCTGGGCGTCGATCTTCCGCGAGTACGTCTGTCCCGAGACAGGGTATGTCGCCTCGAAGCCGAACGCCCGGGCGACCAGGCGGTCCAGGGCGTCGACCTTGGCGTCGTCGCCATCGAAGAGCTCGAGGAAGCTGGCCTGCGTGCCGGTCGTTCCCTTGACCCCAAGGAATTTCAAGCCGGCCAGTCGGCGCTCGATCTCGGCGAGGTCAAGGACCAGCTCATGGCACCAGAGCGCCGCCCGTTTGCCCACCGTGACCAGTTGCGCGGGCTGGAAGTGAGTGTAGCCCAGGCACGGTAAGTCCTTCCACGCCTCCGCAAAAGAGCCCAGGGCGTCGCTTGCGGCGACGGTCTTGTCGCGCACGAGCTCGAGCGACGCCCGGATCAAGATCAGGTCGGTGTTGTCCGTCACGAAACAGCTCGTCGCACCCAGATGGATGATCGGCCGAGCCACGGGCGCGGCATCGCCCAGGGCATGGATATGTGCCATCACGTCGTGACGGAACCGGCGCTCGTATTCCGCCGCCGCGTCGAAGTCGATCGTCTCGACCTGGGCGCGAAGGGAGTCGATCTGCTCCTGGGTAATGTTCAACCCCAGCGCGCGCTGCGCTTCGGCCAGGGCCACCCACAGCCGCCTCCATGTCGAAACCCTGGTGTGCGGCGACCAGATTCGCGCCATCCGCCGGCCCGCGTACCGCCCAATCAGCGGATTGTCGTAATAGTCGTCCATGCTCATTTCCCCCCTCGCGAAGGACGCGCCCGCTCATTTCCCCACCTTGCGATGGGGGGGGTTGGGGGGGTGGTCCCGGCACGATCAGTCACAAGGTCTTCGCGTGCTTTTCTCCTTCGCGTGCAACACAAACACGCGTCTCGAAACCGTCCCTCCGTTACGGTCAAGAGCAACTTTCACCGCGACTCCCTCGGTTTGGCGGCTCTCCCACGAACTCTGGTCGTTTCGTTGAAGCCGGTTCACAGAGAATCACCCTCCTTCTTGTGATAGGCCGGAATGCCGCGATATTGCCGCTGCGACGTGACCGACTTCCGGGATCGACCCAATACGTCGGCGACAACTCGGTCCATGTGGGTGCCCAGCAAGGCGATCTCATCCTCGGTCCAGCCAGGGACTGAGGAGCGGATTCCAAGCTGCTTGCGCTTCTGCGCGACCGCCCTCGCGGACTTTCCCACCCGGCGCGCAATCTCCGGGTCGGTCGCCGTGCCCAGCAAGGCGATCTCGTCCTCGGTCCAGTGCTGGGCGGCTGGCACGAAGCTGGCGATGCCGAGCTGGTATCGCTTGTGGATGACAGTCCGCCGCGGCACGCCCATGGCCCGGGCGATCGCCGCGTCGGTACCGGTGCCGATCATGGCGATTTCCTGCTCAGTCCAGTGGTGGCAAGGAGGCAGACCATGTTCCTCTGGCTCCTCCCAGAGTTTCCGCATTCGCTGGGAAAGGGCGTGCTTCCATTGCTCTGATTTGGGGCGTCGGGCGGCCTCCAGCAGAGCCGCGGCCGTTTTGGGATGGACCGGTCGCCCAGTCATGATCGCCCGGCGCTTGGCGCGATACCCGGGCGAATGCTTGGCTTCCTCGGCCATCGCCCGGACCTCCGGCGTGAGTGTTTCGGCGGCGTTCTCGATGGCCAGCCGGCGGGTTCCGCTCGTCATTCGAGGTACTTCGAGCGCCTGCCTCCATTTCCACACGGTACCCCCCCATACACCCCAGTGATAGGCCACGGCGATCTCCGACTCCACGCTGACGGCGCGGATCAGGTCGCCACAGACGATGGGCGAGGCTTTCAGTCCTCGACGACTCGCGGGCCACTGAATCGGCGCATCCGTCATGCAGCGGACCTTGACTTCACGCCCCCTGTACGCGCAGGGCAATGTGTCTCCTACCCTGCATCTTGGAGGCACGTAAGGACCGTACAGCAGCTTGAACCGCTCGGAGTCGATCATGGCTGGCCTCAGCAAGGGTTGGGGCCTTGATTTCGGCAGCGATACCCGCGATCAAGAGTGTCGAAGGGCCAATTCGTATTATGGCGACTTCTTTGGTCAGCCGAAAGCCGCTGGAAGGCACTCAGCCATCTTGATCGGAACGGTTGCTCCTGCTTTCCGCGATCAGGGCCCGTCCTGGACGAGCGGGCCGACCGTGGTGGCCTGGGGTCATGAAAAGTTGGGCTTGTACAAGCTGCGGGCTCATCCCGATGCGGCACCAAGAGCCTCCCGCAGCGGCCGATGACGCGTATCTGGCTCCCTCTCCCGTGGGAGAGGGCTGGGGTGAGGGCCGAGCGGCACCGATCTGGCTCCCTCTCCCGTGGGAGTGGGCTGGGGTGAGGGCCCAGTGGCACCGAGAGCCTCCCTCAGCGGCCGATGACCGGTTTCTGGCTCTGTGTCCGTGGGAGAGGGTTGGGGTGAGGGTCGAACCGCACCGAGAGCTTCCCCCAGTTCAATCGCCCCATCCGCATCGTTTCCGCAATAGGCATTATTGGATTTGGTCTCGAACCAGTTCCTTTCCAGCCGCTCGTAAGATCGCAATCAGCACAGCCTCCAGTACGGTCAACACCAACGATTCATCACGCCAGTCGCGCCCCACCCCATTGAATCGTTTTATCCTATTGAGCGTCAGGTTAATGACTTCACAGGGATCCCCGCCGCGTGCCGGAAGCCAAACACCGGCGGCTAGCGCCGTGCCGC
>JBIOJM010000551.1:0-4090 GCA_044450785.1 Isosphaerales bacterium | reverse complement strand
TTAAAATTTGGTGGGTAGGGCGGGGGCCTTCCCCCCCCGCGCCACCTGGCCGACGACTCAGACCTTGAGCAACTCCTTGGCAAGGGCGACGCCCGGCGCGGGGCGGCCGCATTCGCTGGCGGTCACGCGGGCCAAGGCGACGAGCTGCCGCCATCGGAAGGCCGGGCGGGTCGAGCTGAACTCCTCGCGGACCGTTCGATAATACTTCTCGGCGTGGAGTGCGCCGTCTTCGCTCACGGCGTACTTGAGCAACAGCGAGAACACCGGCGCGGGATCGTGGCCGAGCGCGCCGTAGCGGTGTACGAGCGCGGAGGCAATCTCCTGCTGGTTCGACTGGATCGCGGATTCCGTCTCGGTCAACAGGCCCTTGGGGTCGGTCGTCTTGACGGCTTCGAGCACCTCGGCAAGCGGTCGCGGTGCCCACTTGCGGAACTCGGCGTCGCGGCCCTGTCGGTCGTTTGCGACCTCGTAGCCGGCGAGGATGAGGCAGGCGGCCGCGTTTCGCGGGTTGACCACGCGCGACATGTTCCGCCAGGCGTTGACCGCGTCACTCGCGTGGACGCCGACCGAGTCTCCGTGAACGCTTCCCGGAGGCTTGCCCGGCGAGGCCCAGCGCTCGGGGCGGCCGGCGTCACGGAGGACGAGCTGATTCGCGGCCAGTGCGATCGCCTCGCCGATATCGCTCGGGTCGATCCCTTCGGAGAGCGCCGCGGCGACGGCAGCGGCGGCCGATTGCGGGCTGGACTCGAAGATCGTCTTGCACATCGACCCGACCCACTCGTCGCCGGGCCGCTTCGTGCCGGGGGACGTCCTTGGCAGGTGGTGCTGATCGAACAGGCGAGGCAAGAGGGCGCGGGGCTCGTTGGTCTGGGCGGAGTGCTTCCAGTCGCGCTCGTTCTTGACGCAGTACCGAACCGATTGACGAAGCATCGTATGAGCCTGTTCCTTGCCGACGACGTCGAGCAGCTCCCATGCTCGGTAGGGAAGGACCACGCGGTGGACCTCGGTGTAGTCTTCAACGGCGACAAGCAGGCTGTTGAACGCCTCTTCGGGTGAGCCGGCGGCGATCGCGGCGAAGGTTCGCTCGGCCTCGTTCATGTCCTTCCTGCGCACGGCGTCGCGAAGGGCTTCACCCGGCTCGTCCCCGGCCGAGAGCACGCGCGGCTTGACCGTCCGCAGCACTTCCGAGGCGCGGCCGCCGTGTTCCTGGATGCGGTTGGTATTGCGGTAGAGCACCTTGAGCACGGGCAGCGGGCGGCGGTCTTCAGGCAGCTCGCGCGCCATGTGAAAAGCGGGGGCGAGGGCCATCATGGTGTGGAAGCCGACGTAATCCTCGCCGCCGAACGTCCGCGCGTTCGCGAGCGCCGCGGCGGCCACGAGCTGCTTCAGCTCGGTCCCCGCGCGGAGCTTCTCGACCAGCACCGGAACAAGGTTTCGGACGGGCGTGTCCTGCATCAAGCCCACGAGGGGCTCGAGCCCGCCGAACGCGAGGCGCTCGCCGCTTCCCTCGTCGTCAGCCCAGGCCGGCGTGAGCCCCATGTCGAATGCCGTGCCGAAGCCGACACTCGCGACCAGCATCCCCCGGCCGACGTTTCCAAAAAACTCCCGACGCGTGCGGTGCATGCCCATCGTCGTCGTCCTTTCACGTGAGGCTAGCGGAATGCCCGGCGGCCCGCATGGATTGCAAGCCAACCGGGATCGGTGGAGAGTATTCCACTCTTATAACACATTTCACCGCGGCGGATCGATAAGAAAAAGGCTTTGCGGAATTGTGGCGCCCCGTCGCCGCGCACGAGAACGGCGAATCGGTTCACGGTAGCATCTGACTACGGGGCGGCGGTATGCTGTAATGATGGGGGATGTGAGGCACGCCCAGGAGGTTATCCGAGTGGCACGTCGATATCTGGCATTCGACATTGAAACGGCCAAGGACGTTCCCGGTGAGGATTTCAATTGGCGTCCCCACCGGCCGCTCGGAATCTCGTGTGCCGCCACGCTGACGAGTGATTCGAGCGAGGTTCGGCTGTGGCACGGGAAGACGAGAGACGGCACGCCCGCCAAGCAAATGACCCGGGATGATGCCGCGGGTCTAGTCGAATACCTGTCCAAGATGGCTGGAGATGGTTTCACGATTCTGACCTGGAACGGACTTGGCTTTGATTTTGACATCCTCGCGGAAGAGTCCGCCGCTGCCGGGAGTTGCAGGGAGTGCGCTCTCGGCCATGTGGACATGATGTTTCACATCGTCTGTTCCCTGGGTTATCCGGTGGCTCTGGATAAGGCCGCACAAGGTATGGGGTTGCCAGGGAAGCCTGCCGGCATGACTGGCTTGATGGCTCCCAAGCTCTGGGCCGAAGGCCGCCACAAGGAGGTCCTCGAATATGTCGCCCAGGACGTGCGAACTGCAATGCAGATCGCGCAGGCTGCCGAGCAACGTGGTCGATTTGAATGGATCACGCGCAAAGGCACCAAGAGCAAGATGCCGCTCCCGAAAGGTTGGCTGACCGTACGCGAGGCATTGGGACTTCCGGAGCCGGATACCTCGTGGATGACGACTCCTTTGACGCGTCGGGACTTTACCGGTTGGTTACCAGCCTCCTGACCACTTGTAGAAACGATGCGGTTGGGGCGATTCAACTGGAGGAGGCTCTCGGTGCGGCTCGGCCCTCACCCCAGCCCTCTCCCGCAGGGAGAGGGTGCCAGATCCGGTTCATCGGGCGCTGCTGTGCTGTGGTCAACGGTCGCACTCATCGCTGGTAAATCGGGAGATACCGATATTCCACCGTCAGCGCCAGGACGGCCATGGCCGTGCAGTAGTTTCGGCCGCCGGTGCGGTCGTTGCCGTCGCCGGAGAGCCAGCTACCGTCCTTGTTCTGATGTTCGAGCAGGATCGGGACCAGCTTGGCGTAGTAGGGGAGGAAGAACCGATCCCCCACCTGGAACAGGGCCACCGGGCAATAATACACCTCGTAGAAGAAGTAAGGGCTGGACCATCGGGGGGGATGCTTGAGCAGGTACTCGGCGCCGGCCAAGGCTTGGGGGGTGTGATGCTCACCACAGATCTCCAGGGCGAGGACGCCGGTCCCCGTGCGGGGATTATTGGGGGGGCCGCCCGGCTGGTAGGCAAAGCCCCCACCCTTCGGCACGGCGCAGCGCTTCAGGTATTCGATCGCGTGGTCGATGTTCTGAGACGGGACCTCACATCCGGCCGCCTTGGCGGCGCGAAGGGCCATGAGCTGCCATCCGGTGACGCTGATGTCGCTGTCGGCGCTCGTCGGCTGGTAGCGCCAGCCGCCGGCATGCGCGCCGCTCTTGGGGAGGTCCTGCGCCTTGAGGATCAAGGCGACCGCGCGGGGCAGGGCGCCGCGGGCCCGGCCGGCGAGGTCGGGGTCGGTGGTCATGCCGGCGACTTCGGCGAGCATCAAGGTGCTGATGCCGTGACAATACATCGGACCGTTGTGCGAATTCGAGGCGAGCAGACCGCTTTGATGCTGGTGGGCCAGGACGTAGCGGATGCCTTTCTCGATCGTCTCGCGGTAGGGGCCCGGCTCACCCGGGAGATGGCCGGCGGCGAGGAACGCCATCACGCAAGCGACGTGACCGACGTCGCGGGGCCAAACCCACCTGATAGCCAGGCCCCGTCGGGCTGCTGCGCCCTCTTGAGATGCGCGAGCGCCCTGCCGATCGCCGCGTCCTCCGTGGGCGCGGCCGGCCGCGCCCCGGTCGCGGACCGAACATCGTCGGCCCTGAGCGGATGTGGCAGCAGGGCCAGGAGCGTGGCAAGGGCAAATCGTAGGACGGATTGCGACCACGCAGAGCCAGAACGAGGGAACCCCCGCTGGCCCCTCAGAGGTAGGGGTTTTTCGAACTTGGGGCAGAGGGGCCGTAGGCCCCGCCACAGCACAGCAGCGGCCGATCTACTGTTTCCGGCTCCCTCTCCCGGGGGAGAGGGCTGGGGTGGGATGATGAAAAGTTGGTCTTGCACAAGCTGCGCGTTCCTCCCGATTTGGTTGCGCGGTTTTCCCCCGCTTGCGAAGGGGGGGCTAGGGGGGGTGGTCCCGGCACGATCAGTCACGCGGGAACAGTCGTT
>JBIOJM010000550.1:0-4106 GCA_044450785.1 Isosphaerales bacterium | reverse complement strand
GGTCTAGAAAGATGTCGATGTCTTCTGAGAACCGCTGGATCAGGCCCCAGCCCTTCGACAGGCTGGTTCCGCCCTTGAAAATGATCTCGGGACCTGCCGTCTGCTCGATGATGCGCAGGGCCTCCGTGACGTAATAATCCTTCTCGATGATCGCCTCGCGCAGGCCGAGGGGACGGAAATGCTCCGCCGCACGGATGACGGCCTGCTCGAAGTCCGGATGCTCAAAAAGTCTCACGGGCCTTGCGCTCCCTCGCCTGCCATCGCCGCGCGTAAGCCAGCGCGGCGATCATCCCGAAATCAAACCGAGAGAGGGGATTCAAACTCTCCCGCAACTCGGCGAGGCAGCTTTCGGGTTGACCGATCTGCTCGCCGATGGCCCCGAGCATGGCGCGGACACGCGGGGGTTCGGACGGGGCGACCTTCATCAGGCGCTCGAAGCGTCCGGGTTCACGAAAGTGTTGGAGCAGCTTCTCGACGGTCTCCTCGGGAGGCAACTCGCTCGACGCCCCCCGGTTGCGAAGGAAGTCGAGAAGAGCGGTATCCATCTCGGACAACGTCCGCCACGCCGTCGGCCGGCGCGTGTGAACGAGCGCATCCTTGCCGAGGAAGAGGCGAGGAAGGCTGAGCCTGTCGGTCGCCAACTCGATCCGGGCCGGATTCTGGGTCGTGAAACCCAGCAGGTTGGCCGCCGCGATGCCTGCCGGAAAGACTCCCTTTTGACCTGTGACCAGGGACCGGATGCGGGACATGTTTGGCCGGCTCGGCCCAAAGGCTGTTTGGCGCGGCCGGTAGTACAGGCCCTTGCCCAGGCGCTGAATCACGCCCTGGCGGTGCAGGCGGGAAAGCGTTTGCGCCACCGCGGTGAAAGGCATGCCGATGAAGTCGGCCAGCCGCCAGAGACGCTCGCCGCTGGACTCGATCCTCGCGCGGACGGTTTCGGCGGTATTTCCGGCGTTCGATGTAAGCTGCTTGGGTTTGATCCTCATACTCGGACTATCGCACAAGGCCGGGTCGAAGTCAAGTTTTCTTGCTGTAAAATTTGACATATTACCGACGGCAGGGCACTCGCAGGCGGTCAGGCCGTCTCTGCTCAATCAACGTACGCGCCTGGAAAAAAGTCACAGGGAGCAGAAACGGGAACGTAGCTCGTATTGACTCGTCCTCGGTTTTCCAGGATCGTTCCGCCCCCGTTTCCGTTCGCGCGACCCGTAAGGCCCTCCGACCCGTCTCGCACGAGTTTCTCGTTCCCGACCCTCATCCCAACTCAGTTCCGTCTGCCTGACGTCAACCGCCGGCCCCATTACTCCGCCCTCAGAACAGAGCTTTCCCACTGCGCCTGTCGCTACGGTCGTTTGCCGTGTCCAACGTGGCCGCTTCCTCCACGTCATCGTCCCCCCCTGATTCCACTTCCCCCGATTCGCCGGGTCATGCCGGCTCTGGCGCATACTCCGATCGCTATAGCAAGGAAATCTGGCAATGCACAGTGAATTGGCCGCGGAATTCTTCATTGGCTTTTGCCGCCAGACTCCGCTGAACGCGCTGCCTCTACCGCCATCGCGCCAATTGAAGAAATGCGGAATAGTCTGTCCAAGGATTTCTTTGAGAATGGTGACACAGAGGTCCCGAAACACCTTCCATTGAAGCGAATGAAGGGCCAAGTTGACGACTGCATGGACCGCGCGATCGGTGAAGAATGCGCCATGGGTGGCGTCTCAGGTCACAGCAGATGCCGGATATGTTCCAGACGGGCCTGCACCTCGTCCCAGCTCGGTGAGGGGCCGAAGCAGAGGACGCGGCATTGCGCCTCGAAGTTGCTTGAGAGAAGTGAAACGGATCTCCGCCCCATGTCTCAACACCCTTCGCGGACGCTCTCGGCGGCTCTGAGTCTGCCGGACCCGCTTACAGGGGGAAGACACCCGCCACGATCAGGAGTCGGCGAACCTCCACCCGGTCGGGGTGGTTCATGTTGAGCACAAAGAGGGTCGTTCTCCCGATGGACGTCTTTCCGAATTCACAGCGATCCCCGGCTCGTTTCCTGCCGCGCCGCTCCAGCGATTCGTTCATGGCTCACGGTTCTTGTCCGGCTTTCTTGAGGGCAAGGATCGCCTGGGCCTTCAAGATCGAGAGCATGTTATCCGCCTGGACGTACGACTCGAGCTCCTCCCTCTCTTGGGCGCTGATCCCCCCCGCTTGTTGTTTCGCGAGGAGCTCGAGCGTTCGCTTCTTGTCGGTCACGATCGGCCGCCCATGGCCAGACTCTGCGCCAAGTCATCGTGCTCAAAGGCCGATGCCATGCGATCGATTTCCAACGGTGCGATGCCCAGACGAGCCGCTTCCTGGCGCCACTGAGAGACGGCGACACCGACTTCGCAGGCGATACCGCGGGCCTCGGTCGGGGACAGGCCAAAATACTCGGCCACCTCCATTGCCAGGCTCAAGGAAGCCGTCGGGTCGTCGAGCGTTATCGCCACGGATAGCACGCGCGGCCGCACATCCACTGGAACGGGGTTGAGATCATACGCTGGCGACACCCGCCAGCCCCGGCCCCCCTCATACAGAAATCCGTGGTTCCGTAAGTGGTCGTCGGTATTGGAAACCAACACGTTGAACACGATCCGCCGCCACAGCCCGCGGATATCCGTCGCCGGCGCCGCACCGTACTGCCGGAGTGCATCCACGATCTCCAGATAGCTGCGCAATTCGTGCTCGTCCGCGCCCAGCATGCTCATGGCGGACAGGAACGGAACACGGCACTCCTCGTCCCGGTCGAACCGGCGGAGCAGAAGCACCGCCTTGCCGGCCACGGTCTCGATCCGCCACTCCGGAACGGTGATCCCCGCCCGCCCGGCCAGGGTCAGCGCCACACCTTCCCATCGCTCGACATCGATGTCATCGGCCTTGTGCGGGAACTTCGCAAACGCGAGATGCCCATCGCGGTCACGCACGGAAGCCTTCGGCCGCGCGCCCCCGAGCGACGAGCCCGGTGCCAGAAGCAGCCGCAGGTCCTCGTCCGTATCCGTCTCACCGACGACCCGCTCGCTGGCAAAGAGTAGCTTCGGTAGGTCCACCAGCGGCGGTATGCGGGCCGGCCCTCCGGGAGCCAGGAACGGCCCGCCTTCCTGCTCCGCAAACCGTAAGGCTCCCTGGCGGGTTTCATCGTCCACCAAGAGCAGGCAATCGACCTCCAGGAGCGTCCGCGGGGCCGCACCCTCTTTTGCCGCCCGCCGCCGCTCTGCACGACGCATGAGCATGCGGCCCCACCGATCGGGTGCTGAATCTCCAATCGCGCCAAACAACGCTTTGCCTGGCCGGGTATGGTGGGAACCGGGACCAAGCGTCAACGCAGGCTCCAGCGCAAAACGCTCGGGATGTTCCAGCCAGGTCACGTCGTACTCGAAACTGGCGCTCTCCTGCCCTCGGCGGGTGCGCGACCACAGACGCCCCACAACCTGTGGAACTCCTCTCAGATCCACATACACCAGGACTGTGCGTTCCATCACTCGGCCGCCTTCGGCTTTCTGGCCCTCGGAATCCGGATGCGCTGCGGCAACCGTTCTTCCTCCAGGGCGAGCCCGACGTTGTCGTGCCGCGGGTCGGCCAGATCGGCCAGACGATCCGTCATCCCGAGCACGAACAGAACCGTCGCGTAGGCACCCACCGACGCCCCAGAATCCCCCTTCTCGACCTTCGTTAGCGTTGTGCGGCTCAACCGTGCACGCTCAGCCAGAAGCGCCATCGGGATACGTCGTCGTCGTCGCGCATCACGAATGTCACCCCCCAGTTTATGCAATGCGCGCTTCACCGGGATCGCCAGGCTCACCGTCGATCGCGTCTT
This sequence comes from Isosphaerales bacterium, assembly GCA_044450785.1. GTDB lineage: Bacteria > Planctomycetota > Planctomycetia > Isosphaerales > Isosphaeraceae > JBIOJM01. Next base: position 271 of record JBIOJM010000550.1, on the reverse strand, counting down.
CACCATGTTTGTGCCCTCTTTTATGGTCATTATCACACCATAGCGTACAGCATAATGGACGCTACTGCAAATCCAAAAAACGCAGTCCCGAAGTAGAAACAGGGACGCAGCTCGTATTTCGATAATCGTCTTGCCTGGAGTCGTCGCGGTTGCGATACCGGTGTCGATAGCACGGCGAAACCAGATCACCTTCACCCACCCTGACGATCTGGCGAGCATGGCTGTTGTTCTGTCTGGACTGGCTCTACTCGTTGTCGGCGTTGTGCTGTTC
>JBIOJM010000549.1:0-4135 GCA_044450785.1 Isosphaerales bacterium | reverse complement strand
CATGCGGCCTCCGATTCCGCCAACCCTCGCACATCGATCTTGCCGGTGACGGCGGCGGAGCGTTCTCGTCAGCGGTACGGCGCTAGCCGCCGGTTTGCGTACCTGAAAATCAAGCGGAACCTATTAACCTGACGCTCAATAGTCAGCAGGGTACGGAGACCTTCGGTCAGGCACTCCGGCGGGGTCAGGAGACCCGCGCCGAACAGTGGCATCACTCGCTGGGCGATGTCACCGCCCGAGTCGCTTGCCGGCGAGTTGGCCGAGCGCACCCAGGAGCGATCAACCAGGACGGGTTTCATTTCCAGGTGTCGCCCCGCCCCCCCACGACATGCCGAACGGCTGAAGGACCTCGTTGAGCCGTGTCTCAATCTGCGCCTTGCTCAGGCCCATCGCCGCGAGCAACCCGGCGTAGTTGTTGATCGCATCCGCGAGATGGGGATGCGCGTGGCCGGTCGCACTGGTGAACTGGAGGAAGATCTCCAGGTGTCGTCGGCTCAGTGGCTCGGCCTCAGTCAGGCGGTTGGTGCCGTCAAAGCCCGCTCCCGGGCGGTGAGGTCGTCGCGACGGGTCTTCTTCAGCACCTCCAGCACCAGGCGGCGGATGCGCGCGAACAGCGTCCGCTCCCCGGCGGCCAGCCCGTCCGGCCACCGCTTCTTGACCGCCTCCTGGACCAGGCGGTGCATCCGGGCGACGAGCTGCTCTCCCCCCAAATCCGTCACCTCGGTGGCCTGGAACAGTCGCAAGCCCTGGAAAAGGTCGATCGTCGGGCGGAATAAAGAGCCGGCCGGATCAGCTCCATTGTCGCGGAATGCCTGGATCTGCTGCGCGCCCACGACCTGGAGCCACGGCAGCGCGATCGCATCAGCAGGAAGCAACGAACCCAGCGTGAGAAGGTGGATGGCCTCGGGGGAGAGCGTCTCAAAGGTGGGCTCCAGCGTCCTGGCCAACAGCCGCTCGCGGTGGCGGACGGCTACGGCCGGGTCGCCTGCGCTCGTCTCGCTCTCGGCCAGAAGCTCCTTCCGCAACCGCTCGCGGAGGTGGCGGCATGAGTCGGAGCCGGGGTGGCGGCCGAGGTAAATCGCGGCGGTCTCGACGGCCAGGGTGAAGCCTTCGAGCAGACGTGCGATGGCGCGGGCCTCGTCGTCCTCGGCCTGAGAGGGGAATCGGCCGTCGGGCTGGTGGCTGCGCAAAAGCGCCAGCGCATCGTCCTCGGGCAGCTCGTCGATGGCGATGAAAGTCTGGTCTTGCGCGGAGCCGGGGATGCGCGCCGGGGCCAGCCGGGTCGTGGCGATCAGATCGACTTGCCCATCCCGCGGCAGGCGATCGAGGTATTCCGGCTCCAGCAGCGCCGGCTCGCTCACGTTATCGAGCACGATCAGGCAGCGCTCGCCGCGATTCAGCTCCCGCAGGACCCGCTCGAAAGCCAGCGCGAGGTCCTTGCTCTCGTCGTCGGTGAACTCGAAGCCCATGGGACTGGCCAACTGCGACAGCGCCAGCCGCAGGTCGGCGATGTGCTCGCAGCGGAGCTGCCAGCGGCCGCCGGGGTAGTCCCAGGCGAAGGCATGGGCGTAGGCCAGGGCCAGCTCGGTCTTGCCCATGCCGCCCATTCCCTGGACGGTGGCCATCACGCCCGGCTGGCGCGCCCCCACGATGCCGAGCTTGTTCTTGATCAGCGCGTTGCGCAGCTCGGTCAGCTCACGCACACGGCCCACAAACCAGGGGTTATGCCGCAGCAAGTTGGCCGGGGAGCGGCGCGCGCGCTCGGCGCGGTCGAGACGCTCGCGCACCGAGGCATGAAGCTTTTCAAGCGTTTCCTGGACGTGGGCCTGCTGGAGGGCGTTCACTCCCGCGTCGTGCCACGGGCGAAGGTCAAAGGTCTGGCGCTTGAGGATTTCGGCGAGCCACGGCCTGATGGCCTGGTCAGACAGTGGACCGGCGGCGTCCGGGAGCGTGACGAAGAAAACCGGTGCGACCCCTTCGCCCAGACATTGGCGCATGGCCTCGTAACGGACGTAATCTTCCCACTGATGAAGAGGTCGTAGGGCATGGGTGACTCGGTTTTCTCGCTCTCACGTCCCGGGTGAGACGCCGATTCTCACCGGCTCGGCCTCTCCGAGATCGCCTCCGACACCGGATACGTCATCCTCACTGACGTTTCGCAGCGTCAAGCTGGTATCGATAAGTTATATTGAATGGTTCGAGTTCGACGCACTTCGCGAAATCGGCGAAGGCTCCCTCGCAGTCCCGCATGGCCTCGCGGGCCAGACCGCGGTTGAAGTAGGCGTCGGCGAAATCGCGGTCGAGGCGGATCGCCGCGTTGAAGTGGTCGATCGCTTGGTCCCAGTGCTCTTTGACGCGGCACTCTTCGCCGCACTGAAAATGCTCCTCGGCGCTCGAGGGAGCGATCCCAGTTGAGGTCGTACCGCCTGAGCCATGCGGCGTTTGTGCCCCGGTGAAGATTGACAATCGAGACACCTGTTCCGAGGGGTCCATGCGGATTCCGAGCGGGCAGCCGATTTCGTCGAGCCGTGCGCGAACTTGCTCGGGTCTGTAGCCCATCGCCGCGAGCAACCGGCCGTAGTTGTTGATTGCCGCGATGAGGTGGGGATGCGCATGGCCGGTCTCGCGGCTGAACTGGAGGAAGATCTCTACCATTCGCCGGCTGAGCGGCTCGGCCTCGGCCAGCCGGTTGGTGGCTTGAAGCAACAGCGCCAGGTTGTTGAGGTCACGGGCGACGCTGGGGTGGTCGGGGCCGTGCGACGCCTCGTCGATCGCCAGCGCCCGCCGGTACAGCGGCTCGGCCTCAGCCAGACGGCTGGTTTCATGAAGCAACGACGCCAGGGTGTTCAGGAAAACTGCGCGGTTAGGCTTGTCGGGACGCGTCCGCTCGACGGCGAGGCGGAGGAGGCGCTCGGCGGCCGCGAAGTTGCCGAGTTGGTACAACGGTCCAGCCACGACCTTGGCGAGCGCGGGCCCGTCGTCGCGGTAGCGCTCCAGCCAACGGTCGGCGCAGGCGGTCAGAGGGGCGAGCTCCCAGCGGTGCTCGTGATGGACCCAGCCATCCCAGAGGAAAGCGGCGCGGCCGCGGATGTGGGAGAGCAGGGGAGGCTCGAGGTCGGTGACCCGGTCGCCGCCTTCCAGCCGAACGACTTCCTGGACCAGGCGGTGAATGCGGGCGACCAGCGGCGAGCCTTTGGCATCGCGCACGCCGGTGGGCTGGAGCAAGCGGAGGCTGAGCAGCCGGCGGAGCAGGGCCTGCCAGGGGTCAGGGTAGCCGGGGGCGGCATCGCCGCCGAGTTCAGGGAAGCGCCGGGCCACGAGCGCTCGCAGCCAGGGGAGAGCGACTTGGTCGGCGGGGAGCAGTGCGGCGTGGGCCAGGGCCAGACGCGCGGGCTCGTCCAGCCGCTCCAGCGTCGGGCGCAGGGTGACGCGCAGGCTGGTCTCGCCGTGCAGGGTACCGCCCGCAGTGTCCCTGGCGGTGCCTTCCAGGCCGGCCAGTCCCTCGGCCTTCAACCGGTCGCGGAAGCCGGCGCAGGTCACGTCATCGGCGACCTGGCCGAGGTAAACGGCCGCCGCCTCGACGGCCAGCGGGAACCGGCCCAGCAGGTTCACGATTTCCCGCGCGGCCTCGCGGTCGGCGGCGTCGCGAAAGGTCCGGCCGGGCTGAAAGCTGGCGAGCAGCTCCAGCGCGTCGGCCTCGGGCAGGTCGTCCACCGGGAGGAACGCGCGATCCTGCTGGGTGCCGAACAGCTCCGATGTTGATCCGATTCAGCCGGTCGTGGATCTGGCGGTTGAGCTGGTCCATGCGGTCCCGAACGGCGGCGTCGCGGAGCGCCTTCTCGCCATCGCGGAACCAGGGCCGCAGGTCGACGTGCTGCCGGCGCCGCAGCTCCTTGACCCACTCGGCACAGCGAGCTTCGAAGTCGCGGTCCTCCCACCCGGGCACGTCGACGAAATAGACCGGCGCGACACCCTCGCCCAACAGCGCGCGGGCGATCTCGTGGTTGAGGTACTCGTTGAACTCCCAGGCGCAGTACTCGCTTTCGAGGTATGCCGGTGAGAGGCAGACCAGGAGCAGACGCGATTCGCGGAGGCCGCCCAAGATCCTGTGCCGCCAGTCGTCCATGCCGAGGAT
>JBIOJM010000548.1:0-4177 GCA_044450785.1 Isosphaerales bacterium | reverse complement strand
CGCCGCCGCCCCCCCCAGCCCCACCGCCAGGCCCAGGCCCAGCAGAAAGAGCAGGAGCGGCAGGAACATCACGAGGAGGTCCACCGCGAAATCATTCCAGTACGACTCGGGCTTGCGGCGGTCGAACACGATGTACGGCTCCTGGCCCATCGCCGCGGCCTGGTCGCCAAGGTACTGGAGCCGGTGCGCGACCAGCGGGTGGGTCGAGTTCAGCTCGTAGAAGGTCGCCCATGGGTTCCACAGGTCCCACTGCATCGCGCTCTTGAGGTTTTCCTTGCTGACCGAGGGCGCGATCGTGGCCGTGCCGGTGCTCGAGCTGGACCGGTCGAAACCCGCCACCGCCGAGCTGGCGACCATCGCCACGGCTGACCCGCGGTCGAAGATCCCCATGGCGCCGATGGCGTCGAGGGTGAAAGCCGGCTCCTTTTTCTTCTTGGCCTTGCCCTTCTTGTCCTTGGCTTCGGCTTCGGCCTCTGCTTCATCGGAGACAGGACGGCCGCGCGCCGCCAGGCCGTAGCCGATCTTGACCAGGGCCGAGGCGAGCGCGCTCGGGTTGCCCGTCACGTTGCCGGCGAACCGGTCGGCGTAATACTCCCGGCAGCGGGAAAACCACAGGACGATGTACTCACTGGCGACGTACAGGACATAGGCCCCGACGGCGACCGCGATCCGGTAACCGTTGTCCTTCCCCCGGCCGCCCGCCTGCAAGGCCGTGCGGTACAGGAAGTAAAGCAAGAGCGGGACGAGGTGGACGACCGTCATCAGCACCATGTCCCAGTTCTTGCCATGGCCGATCTCGTGGGCGACGACCCCCTCGACCTCCGCGGGCTCGAGCAGGTCGAGGATGCCCTGGGTGAACACGATCCGCATGTTGTTGGGGTGGTGCCCGTAGGTGAAGGCATTGGGCGCCCCGTCGTGAATCAGCCCGAACGAGGGGAACTTCATGTGCTGCTCGGCGGCCACCCGCGCGACGAAGTCGTGCAGGTGGGGCGGCAACTGGCCGGGCTCGAGCCACGAGAACTTGTAGATCCACCGCAGCGAGAGGTCCATCAGCCAGGGACCCAGAACGAACTGCAAGATGATGATCCCCATCCCGATCGCGACCGCCCAGGATGCCGGAATGATGTTGAGCTGGGCCAGCGTGATCAAGATCAGGCCCAGGATCCCGTACAGCAAGAAGATCACACCCGCCGACCGGATCAAGAGGTTCGGCAGGGGAAGCATTCCCGAGGCGAGGTCGCGCATCCGGAGGTGCGCGTTTTCCTCGCGGGCCGATTCGATCGGGTCGATCCCCGCAACCGCCATCGGCTCATCGAGGAAACCCGGTCCGGCATCCACGGTCTCGAGATGGAAAACATGCCTGTCCTCATCCATCGCCTTCTGCAGCTCGCCCGCGTCAAACCAGTACCCCTCGCATTCAGGACAGCGATCGACGACCAGGTCGGGCCGCAAGAACGGCACTTCCTGCAGGTTCAGATCGCACCGCGGGCATTGGCGATGCGACAGTTTGTTCTCGATCGGCTCCGAAGCCAGCAAGCGCTCGAGCTCCTTCGGCTTCTGGCTGAAGAAAAAGACCTCGCCCCGGTCGAGCCAGACCCCCTTGCAGGTCTTGCAGACATCGACGAGTACGCCCCCCTTGGTCATCGTCTCGACCAGCGAGGGCTGATCACAACTGGGACATTTCATCGCCGAAGACCTCCTGGTTATCGCCATCCACACATGGAAACCCTCCCCGCGCGGCTCTCGCGCCGGTATCTCGGGTTTGCACCATCTTACCAAGAGATTCGGCGGAGCGCCTCAAGTATTCATCGCTCTGCCGGTTGGCTCGCCATCGCCGTCTCCACCCGTTCACGAGCAAAAGCCTCTGTGGTACAATCCAGTCCCATCGACACACATTCGCCGGAGAGAGACGCCATGCAACTGCGCAAGATGAGCGAACTTGAACAGCGGATGACTGAGGACTTTGATTGGGCTCAACACGCCCCCGAGGTCCAACAGAATCCGGAATACTTCGGAAAGCTGGTGGTCGTGCACGACAAGCGGATCCTGGCGGCCGGCAGGGATCGTCAAGCTATGGTCGAACAAGCAGCGAAAGAGGTCGGCGTGCCCTGGCGGCATCTCGTGGTCATGCTCGTGCCGGATCCCGAGATGTGGGAGATTCCTCATTGAGTGACCGACTCGCGTCGGAGGAAGAATGGCTTCTCCCCCCGCTCGGGCAAGAACGCCGGTGGAATGGTTGATCCGACCGATCTCGGTCCGCGCAATCTCATTTCCCGTCGCACGGCTCGTGGTATACCTCTACTTTGGCGCCGATCCTCCAGGCCCGGAGACTGCGAAGGAAGCCTGCTGGCTCGACACGGGCGCTCCGCTCTCCGTGGTGCCATTCAACGTCCACCACCAACGCCTGCTCTGGCAACCGATCCCAGGCGTCCGGACGAGCTGGTCCGGCCAGTCGTGCGATCTGGGCCGTGTGGATTTTTGGCTTGGAACCGACCAACCTCCCAATCTTCGCGGCCCCATGTCGCTGCTGGCCAAGTTCGCCCGCAGCGATCCACCCGGTCCCCTGGTCCCGGTTCTGCTCGGACTGGAGTTCTTTTTGGCTCACCGGGCTGAGTTCCAGCTCTTCCTCCCTCCGCGGGACGGAAGCATTCTGCTTCCTTGAGTTCATAATCCCCGGTTCCGTAACTCATAGATTCGCCCGTCACCGCCCCTTCGAAAAAATATCGGCGCAGCCTCTTGACATCGCTCGCCCGCGACGTACTATCGAACGGAGTACTATGAATCGTAGTACGACGTCTGTCGAATAACCTTTGAATCGGAGGCCGAGCTGATGGCCCGCGCGTCGATTGACAAGCTGGGCGCCTTGCAGAAGGCCGTGATGGAGGTCGTCTGGGGACTGGGCGAGGCGACGGTGCAGCAGGTGCGCGACGGCCTGGAGCGCGAGCCTTTGCCGGTGTATACGACGATCCTGTCGGTGATGCAGAAGCTGGAAAAGGCGGGCTGGCTGACCCACCGCGCCGTGGGACGAAGCTACGTCTACTTGCCGAGCCGGAGCCGCCAGGAGGCGGGCGCGACGTCGCTCCGCACCTTCATCGACCGGGTCTTCAGCGGCGACCGGCTGCTGATGTTCCAGCACTTGCTGGAGGACGAAGGTTTGAGCGACGACGATCTGAAATCCCTCATGACGATGATCGACCGGCGGCGCAAAGACAAAGACAAGGAGCGACACCATGGGTGAGTTCATCGTGTTCGAGCGCGGCGCGTCCTTGATCGGCGACGTCGTGTGGCAGTCGACCTTGTTCTTGCTGGCCGGCCTGGCAGGCGGGCTCATCCTGGCCCGCCGCCCCGCACGGGCGCACCGGCTCTTGCTGCTGGCGATCGTTGGCGCGCTGATCACGCCGCTGTGCGGCCAGCTTGTGCGCCGGGCGGGCTGGGGGTTCTGGACCGCGGGCCTACAGGATGCATCTCCGCCCGTGGTGAGTTCGACGGTTTCGACGGCCTCCCGGGCCGCCTCGCCAGCAAGCGGCGTTCAAAATCGCGCGACGGACACCAGCTCCCATGGGATGAGCTCGGTCGAACCGCCGCCGGCTGCGATTCCTACCTCGACGGCGACCGTCCGAGGAGGAGCGAGCGCGATGCGGGGAGGCAAGGCATGGTCCGGCTTCCTCGATCGGCTGAGCGTTCGGGCCATTGCCCCGATTCGGTTTCCCAGCGCCTTGTTGATCCTCTGGTGCATCGTGAGCGGACTCTCGGTGGTTCGCCTGGTCGTGTCGCTGGTTCGTGGCCATCGCCTCGCCGGCCGCGCCCGGCCGATTGCGTGCGAATCGATCGAGCATGCCGCCGGCGCCGCTTGCGAGCGGCTCGGGTTGCGGTTGCGTCCCGAGCTGCGAATATCATCGGACGTCGACTGCCCGGCGATCTGGTGCTGGGGACGCCGGCCGGTAATCCTCACAGCGGACGCCGTAATTGGCGAAACTTCCTTCGCGCCTCGTGAACACGTGCGTGCGTGTTCCATCGCTTTCGGTCACGTACGCGTCCGTGATGACGATCGCGTGCTCGGGATCGACGTCGGCGCGCTGAAAGATCTGAACCATGCGTTCGATCGCCGTCGGCTCCGCAGTGTCGTCGGCGCAGTGCACCAGCATCAGCTCGCCGCGGGCCAGTGACGTCACCTTGT
>JBIOJM010000547.1:0-4202 GCA_044450785.1 Isosphaerales bacterium | reverse complement strand
TTCCTATTGGACTCGTTACGATTCCCAAGAAATAAACGGTGTTCATCGACGAGGTCAGCAGACGAATACACATATCAGTAGTCGGTGATACATCGTCATTTCGTCCATAAGAATGAGGGATTTGGGGATACGAGCATTACATCGGCATACTTTGTCGTTGCGAGATAGTCCCGTGGAAGGGGGTGGTTTAATTCCAGAGTTCCCTAACATAAAGGGATAATAGGATTAAAGGCGGTGTGAACGAAACCGCTTGGAATCAGGCGCAAGAGTGACATTAACGAACACTGATATTCGTAACTGTTATGAGAAGAAGTTGGCGGTTTCCCCTTCTTGGGAATCCGGGCTAGTACCAGGCGGAAAATGACACACCTACAGGGTCATCGCCAGGTCGTCGGCCAACTCTTGCAGGGATTTCTTCCACAGCCGATTGCGGTTGCTATTGCTGCCTCCGCCAACCGCTGTAATGAGCGACTTGTTGGCACGCGGAAACCGCTGCGAACCCATCTCGGTCCACCATCGTCGAATACTCGCCGCCGCGAACTGGGCGGTGTCGTGATCGATACCCACGCTGACCCAACCTTCGTTGCTGGCCAGGTCGTAGACACCGTAGGAAATGGCCTTGCCCATGCGTTTGTCGGGAAAGTCGTGAACCTTGACCTTCTCCGGCTCGCCCTTCGGTTGCCACTCCTGGCCGGCGTTCTTGAATTCCCCGACCAATTCCTTCTTCTTCGTGTCGACCGAGATCACCGGATGGTTCCGTTTCTGAAACACCAACACGTGCTTGTTGATGCACTCGAACTGGGCGTTGCGGTCCGGGTGCGACGAGCCTTCACGCGTTTTAGGGTTGGCCTGCAAACTGTATCCGGCTCGCGTCAGCAGCGTTGCTACCGTGCAATCGGTAACGGGATGATTCTGCCGCGTGAGTTCCTCAGCCAACTTCGCGGTGCTCTTGCATGTCCAGCGCAACGGACATTCCGGGTGTCCGCGTGTGGCGGGGTCCACCAATTCTTCGAGGGCATCGAGCAACAGCAGGTCCGTTTCGGTGATCCGCTTACGCCCTGCCCTCGGCTGCCGCAATCGCGGTGGGACCGCCACATCGCCCTGCTCGCTGCGCTGGACCAGTTCGCGCACATCGGAGGCAACGGTGTTGCGCGCCAACCCAGTTGCTGTCGAAACGGCCGACAGCCACCCCAGCCCACAGCCATCGCTTCGGTCGCCGCCCAGTGGCGTCGCATACGTTCGTCCATTACGGGGACCAACGCCAAGTACTTCACTCGAATCCGTTCGATCGTCGCCGCGTCCTGTATGACGGCACAATCGGACAAAACCCAGAAATCAACAAGGCCATTTTGCTCAATTTATTTTTTCGCGGCTCATAAGGCCAAGCGTGTGCCGTTCGCCGACCGGGCGTTCGTCCTAGTCGCCAATCGGCTCATCCGCCCTGCCAGCGAACATGGCCTGGCCGGCTGGCTGGAGACCGACTTCCTCTGCGATCGCCAGGGCCGTCGGTTCGTGCCCAACTGGCACCAGCACCAGTGAGTCCGGGTCCACTTCCAGCAGCTCGAGGCCTGGTACCGCACCCTCGATCAGCTCGTGGCCGCCAAGGAGAAGTTCGAGGTGGCCCTCCATCATCGCCTCCGCGACCTGTCCAGCTTCAAGCCGGACCTGGTGCTCTATGACATCACCAGCACCTACCTCGAGGGTGCCGGGCCGGCCGGCTTCGCAAAGCACGGCCACAGCCGCGATGGTAAGCCACACAACGTCCAGGTGATCGTCGCCGTGGTGATGGTCTCCGGCTGGCCGATCGCGCATCATGTCTGGGCCGGCAACGAGGTGGACCACACCACCGTCGGCAAGGCCATCGCCGACCTGCACGGTCGTTTCGGGTTCAACCGCCTGGTCTTCGTTGGCGATCGAGGTATGGTCACAACTGATAATCTTGAAGCAATCACCGCGGGGAAACACGGCTATCTGGTGGGCCTGAAGCGGCGGCGGAACAAGAAGCTGGGCCGGTGGCTGGCGGCCGTCGATAAGGCCAAGTGCATCAATTGCACGGTGGGGATCACGGCGCGGGAGAAGGCCGATCCGCCGCGAACGCGGGCTCAGGAAGTCCCGTCGGGGATCGCCGGCATTCGGGTGATCATCGTCGAATCCGACGAGCACCGCGCCTACGAGGAAGCCATGCGTGGAAAGTCGATGGAGCGGACGCGCCAGGCGTTGGAGAAGCTGCAGCGGCGCGTGGCGGCGGGTAAGTTGAAGCAACCCAAGAAGATCGGCGCCGCGGCCGAGCTGCAGCAGCAGCGGAGCCACGGCTACCGCTACTACTCCTGGGACATCCACAAGGGGGGCTTCCGGTACTTCGAGAACGCGGCGGGCCTGGGGAGCGAGAAAGGGATCGAGGGTAAATATGCGATTGCGACCAGCGAGTCGGGCCTGAGCGTGCTCGAGGAGGTGGCGATCTACAAGGACTTGAGCGAGGTCGAGCGGGGGTTCCGCCGGCTCAAGGACGTGCTGGCGATGCGGCCGATCTATCATCAGATCGAGTCGCGAGTAAAGGCACATATCTTCGTCGCCGCCCTGGCGTTGTTGGTGCAGCGGTTGCTGGCTCGCCGGCTCGAGGAGGCGGGGATCGACTTCTCGGCGGAGCGGGCGACGGAGGCGTTGGAGACGGTACGCTTGGTGACGTTTCGCATGGGGGATCGACCGGAGCGTCGCGGGGTCAGCGGGGGCTGCCTGGACGCGCGCCGGGGCCTGAAGGCATTGAAGTTGACGGATCTGAAGCCGCCGACACCCCCCGAGGGTGAAGAAACCGTAATGTTGTGACAATCCGGAAAATCGACTCTTGTCCCCCAAGGGGTTACGTCGACAGACCCCAAACATGGGCTAGGGTTTTCTGAATGGTTTAGCCGCACATTGTTAGTCGGTGTTCCCTCCTTGGGAATCCAGGCTAGAAAAACCCTTCCATCGTATCGGCCTGTCTGGCCTCAATGATGCCATCGACCCACTGCGCCGGATTCGGCACTCGTCCCATCACCACCTGAAACGACGCGATCCCGAGAGCGTCCTCGAGCTCGATCTCAACCGTCACGCCCGCCATCCGAGCACACAGCTTCAGGTAGCGGGCGAAGGTTTTGGGGCGATGCCCATCAGGACCCGGTTGAGCTGGTCCCAGCGCTCGTCGCTTGTCTCGTCCCCGGGCTCGATCACGATCAGCTCGCCGAGCTGCTCGCCGGTCAGTTCGTAATTCGCCGACAGCAGCCGGACGGCCATCTCGAACTTGACCCGGAGCTGCTCGACCGGCTCCGCCTCCGTGACCCCGAACAACACGTCCAGCGACCCGTCGAACTCCGGCCCGAACGACGGCCCACCCCCGACCTCGACCCGCCCGTCGGGCCCGATCTTCGGCCGGAACCGGATGCGGGGTTTCGGGAAGGTCCAGTCCTGCCCGTCGGCCAGCCGGACCGGATAGCCCTCGCTGAAGCCGGGCTTGCGGAGGGCGCGTTCATCGAGCATTGGCGGGAGACTCCTGAGATAAGGCGGCCTGTTCCCGCTCGCGTCGCCATTCGAGGAAATGCGCGAGCGGCACCTTGACTTCCTGCGGTCCCGGCCGGCCGTTGACCGAGACCGGGATCACGACTTGAGCCGCGCTGGTGTGAAACGTGAGACCCATTATTCGGACTGCCTCGCTGGGCATGACTAGCCCGGATTCCCAAGCAGGGGAAACCGGCTAACAAAATAGACCATAGATTGAAGATGCGATACTTAGTGAATGTTAGTTTTTCACTTTACACCATGCTCGGCCGTGGCCCCCGGATCCGACTCGCCGAAGACCAGCCGTAGCCGCTTACCCCCCAGCCAGGGGACCGCGATGTCCGTCTTGTGGAATCCTGCGGAGACCAGCAAGGGGTTGTGGGCGCGCCTCTGGAATCTTACCACGACTTCGTCCTCCCTAATCGCGACCCCCGCCGAGGCGTCGATGAACTCGCGGAACAGGTGGCGCGACTTGGCAGACTCGTATCCGTGGCCGATGCGCACGCCCAGCAACCGGTAGAGGCTGCTGGCCATCAGCGTCAGTTGCAGGTCGCAGTTGATCTTCATCGCCACCGCCGAAGACAGGGCGTCCATGTGGAAGAAGTCAACCCCGTCCTCGATGTTGTTCTCGATCAGCATCCGCTGGGCATAGCGGCCGATGAGGTGCGAGG
>JBIOJM010000546.1:0-4214 GCA_044450785.1 Isosphaerales bacterium | reverse complement strand
GCCACTTGCCGCAAGATCCACTTCTCCTTCAGCCCGCGCAGCTTGTATTCCGGAGCGATCCCCGCACAGAAGCCGATCACGTCGTCGTCGAGGAAGGGGTAGCGGGTCTCGACCGACGCGTTCATGGCGATGCGGTCTCCCTTCGAGATCATCAAGAGACCGGCCAGCATGACCTTGTAGCCGACGTAGAGCGATTGGTTGAGCGGATGCCAGCGCGTGATGCGGTCATTGGTGATGTCGAGATCGGCGTAGGGACTGTGATCGCCCAGCCGCTGCCGCATGTCGCTCGAGTACAAGGTCGGTTTCACCTGGGAGATCAGCTCGTAGAGATCTTGCTGGGCAGGGCGGACGCCGCCGATCGCGCGCTCGGCCGGCAGGCGGCCCTGTCGACCGGCGATACTCGCCACGAGGAGCCGGCGGCAGAGACGCGGCAACCCGGGTCCGATGCGCCTGGTGATCCCGTCCCGGATCTTCTGCGTCTTGTACCAGACATAGCCGGCCAGGGCTTCGTCGGCCCCTTCGCCGGTCAGGGCGACCTTGTATCCTTGCGCGTGCACCGACTCGGCGAGCCGCAACAGGGCCGCGCACGAGGTATCGAGCACCGGGCCCTCGGCGGCCCGGATCAGCTCGGGAAATGTCGTCGCGATGCCGGCTCGATCCATCGTGACCGTGGTCAAGGGCGAGCCCAGCACCGCCGCGGCCTCGGCGGCATGCGCTCGCTCGTCAGGACCCGCCCTGTCCAGCCCGACCGTGAACGCGGGGATCGGCTCGCCACGGTGGCGGCTGCAAAAACCGAGCACGACGGTCGAGTCGAGCCCCCCGCTGATGTAGCTCACCACGGGGACGTCGCTGCGCAGCCGCCGCTCGACGGCCTGCTCCAGAAGCGCCTCCAGCTCTTCCACCAGGGGCGCCGGGTCGGCGAGCCGACGCTCGGAGCCGGCGTCGGGAAAGTCGAGGTCCCAGTAGCGGTGCTGCGTGACGCGGCCGTCTCGAATCTTGAGAAAATGACCCGGCGGCAGCGACTTGACCCCGTCGAAAAAGGTCCGCGTCGTCCCCGCGCAGAAGAACGTGAAGAGGTGGTCGACGCCCCGTAGATCGGGCCGCGCGGCGACCAGACCAGAGGCCAGGAGCGCCTTGATCTCGGAGCCCCAGAGGAGCCAGCCGTCGGCCTCCGTGTAATAAAGCGGACAGATCCCGACCCGGTCGCGACCCAGGTAGAGCGTGCGCGTCTTGCGATCCCAGAGCGAGATGGCAAACTGGCCTCGGGCCTGCTCGAACATCCCCTCGCCACGGTCCTCGTAAAGATGGACCCACGCCTCGGTATCGCAGCGCGTTGCGAGTTGATGGCCGCCCGCCAGGAGCTGCCGGCGCAGCTCGGGATATTCGAAGAGCTCGCCGTTGAACGCGACCCAGACAGTGCCGTCCTCGTTGCCGATCGGCTGACGCCCGCCGGCCAGGTCGATGATCGACAGCCGCCTGGCCCCCAGCGCCACACCCGGCTCGACGTGAACCTGTTCGTCGTCGGGACCCCGGTGGGCGATCGCACCCGTCATCGCCAGCAGTCGCTCGTGCGAAAACTCCCGCGTCCCCGTCAGGTCGAGTGCACCAGCGATGCCGCACATGCTCACACCCCTCCAGCTCTCCGTCGAGCTTGAGTTGGTATCAGTCGGGCACGGGAACCGTCAAGGGCTGATGGCTGAGCGCCATCATGCGCCGGCGACGAGACGCGCGCCCGTAGACGAGCCCGCCCCAGATGCCGATCACGAAAGTGCCGATTCGGAAAAGCCAGCCGCGGGGACCGAGGGGGACATAGAAACCCACGATTTCATACCTCGCTGGTGGTGGAGGGTGATGGGGGCAATGAGAAGCTCCTGTTCGTGATCGGCACGCACGGGCACGCCGTGCCGGCCGTCGCAAATGCAGCTCTGGCCGGCGAACCGGTCTTTGATCTGGGTCCCGAGCACGGGGATGATGGTGCGGGTCTCGCCACATTGGTTGGCAAAGATGACCGGCACGCCGAGATCCATCGCGACCTTGGCCGGAATCGCACCCGAGAGGGCTCCCACGTGGCTGAACAGCCAGTGCCTGCGCCCCGACTCGCGATCGGCGAAGTTGGGCCAGGCCGCCGAAACCACGGCCAGGTCGATCCGCCCGCGATAATCATTCCAGACCTTGCGATAGATCATGTCGGCGCAGATGGCAAAGCCGACCCGTCCCCAAGGCGTCTCGACGATCAACGGCGATCGACCGGGTCGGAATCGAAACCGTTCCCAGAACACCAGGTTGCGTTTGCGATAGATCTGGAGCTCGCCGTCGGGCGCGCAAAATACCAGGGAATCGTAAAGATGCCGTCCCTTACGCTCGACGAACCCCGCCGCGATCGCCAGCTTCCACTCACGGCTGCGCTGGCGAAGGTGGGAAAGAGTGGGGCCCTCCGCCGTCTCGCTGTAAGGCCCATAGTCAGGACAAAGGCTGTAGCCCGTGTTGAATAGCTCCGGCAAGACGGCCAGCTCCACTCCCTTGTCGCGAGCCGTGCGCAGCAGCTCGTCGGCTCGGTCCAGATTGGCCGAGACATCGAGATGATCGGAGGGCATCTGGACCGCGGCCACGGCGATCTTCACGGCCGTTCACCTCGCTCGGACCCTCGAACCCGTACCCCGTTCCTCTTTAGATCGGCTCGACTGATCCGTTGAATCCATCCAACTTCAGTTTATCCTCGGGAGCCATCGAGCCCTGGGGTGAACGGAACGGAATGGGACGGAACAGGCGATTCCCGCACAAGCAGTCGACCCGGATCGATCTCAGGCACGCATGGGCTCGTGCCGGCAATCCACGGAGCTCAGAATCCGAGCCATCCGAGAATGCCCCCACGCCGCGGCTTGGGCAGAACTTTCGCCTCGCTGCGCAAGCCCTCGGCACGGTCACGCAGCTCGCCTTGCGACGGCGACTCGGCCGGCACCAACTGGTACTTGAATTGACGCTCGTCGCGCAGGGAGACCGGAATCACGTTTTCGGTGAAGAACTCGGTCAAGAGATTATCCCACCACGGAGCATTGATCGGTTGAATGACGGTCTTGGTCGCGTACCCGTCCAGCATCAAGGTGATTTCCCGATCCCCATAGTAGACGAAGCTTTTGGAAGCAGGCGCCGGGCCGATCTCCTCGCCATTGACGATGACCGTCGCGCCCGGTGGATCGGAGCGGATGGTATAGCGCCGCTCGACGCATCCCGAGATCAGACCGATGCCGGCCAAGAGCAAAACCGCGGCCGGCCCGCGACCGTTGGCGTGGAGCTTCCCCATCCTTTGCCCTCCCTGCACAACGTCCCATGGCTATCCTTCCTTCCAGCGGACTGGTCCGTGATCGACGCGATCGACCAACCGGCCGACCGAGTGACTCACCCGCTCCCTGGCGTGGTCCCGCGCCGATTCGCCGGTTTGTTGAGACCTCGACGAAGTGATACGACCCAGGCGTGGTCCGGCTGGACGACCATGAGGTCCGGTTCGGAAGGAACAGGGGCGGATTGTATCGCTGGTGACGAGGTAGGGCAAGGCGGGTTGACCAATAGTGTTCAGTGTTCAGTGTTCGGTGTTCAGTTGAAGGAGCTGCATGCTCGTGGATTGGTTTTGCTGACCACTGAACACTGATCGCTGAACACTGAACACTGAACACTGAACACTGAACACTGACCGCTGATCGCTGAACACTGAGCAAGGAATCCGCCTTGACCCATTGGGGACAACGGGGGATACTGCGACAACTTGGATGCCCTTGCCTGGGATGGATTCTCAGGATCGTGTTGCACCCGCACGAGTCACGGAAGACGAGCCAAACTGTGGTTTGCTGCATCCCGTTCGTGAACAAGTGCTCTTGGCGATTGTCCCTCGCCCAACACCGGCGGGGTGAGACCTCGTCAGCCGGTCGACCAGCCGGCCGGGGCACGATTCCACTCGCGACAGATTGTGCCGGGATCACGCCCCCTGGCCCCCCCTTCAGAAGGGGGGGAAAGGTTACGCGGTGCTCGCCGGGGAAAGCGCGCGGCGCGGCACCGCGGGTAAGAAGTCCCTTTGAAAACTCTGTGATTGATTGTGCCGGGATCACCCCCCCTGGCCCCCCCTTCAGAAGGGGGGGAAAGGTTACGCTGTGCTCGCCGGGGAAAGCGCGCGGCGCGGCACCGCGGGTACGAAGTCCCTTTGAAAACTCTGTGATTGATTG
>JBIOJM010000545.1:0-4232 GCA_044450785.1 Isosphaerales bacterium | reverse complement strand
GGCATAACCTCTTCCGTCGTTTGAAGATTCGCTTTGAAGTTTATGCCCGCAACTATCTAGCCTTTGTCCATCTGGCCAACGCGATCATCTGCTTTCGGAGGGCAAGAGATTGAAAAAGAGGTTTCCGGACGCACTCTTAGTAGCGAAGAAGTCCCCCGGTGGCGGACGAAACTCATCGACCGACACGCCTCCCGCGACGTCCCAAACGTGCGATTCGAACCGATTGTCAAGACTTACCAAGTGCCGGTTGTCGCGTGACCAGGCCATCCGCTCGACTGTCGAGAGATGCCCACTCAAGACCCGCAAAGTCTGGGGGAAAACCAGCTCGCAGAAACCTACGTGCTTGACACCGCCTATCGCGATCGTCCGGCCGTCCCCAGACCATCCCTGTGGAGGACTGGTTCCGGTCAGGAGCGGTTGACCGGTCACGACATCCCAGATCTTCAGGGGACTCTCTCGGGATCCTGCCAGAAGCCAGTGTCCATCGGGACCGAAGAGAATCAAGCTGACCTCCAGCGGAAATGCCGGCCACCGGTGCAACGAGGTGCCATCGGCGACATCCCAGAGCTTGACCGAACCGTCGATCGTACCCACGGCGACGAGGCGGTTGTCTCTTGACCAGGCCAACGCCGATATTTCGATCCGATCGGCAGGCCATTCTCGGAGCAGCCGGCCGGCGCTCTCGTACAGCCGTACGTGACCGGAATCGTTGCCAGCGGCGAGCCGCGTGGCATCGCCGCTGAACGCGGTCGTCGTGAGCGTCTTCATCCTCCAGGATGTCCCGTGCTGAAGATCGGGCAGGGTCAGCGACTGAACCAGCCCCTTGGCGCAGCAGGCCCAGAGGGTGCTTCCCTGGAAGCCCACCGCCAAGACAGCGCCCTCGTCACGTGGCCGCCATGCGGCGATAACACGGTTGATGCCGCCGTCCCATAACTCCAGGCCACCCTCGGCGGGAGCAAATACCAGGTACTGCCCATCTGGGCTGTAGATGACACGGGGCCGTTGCGGAAGCGAATCGAGTCCCGGCGTGAGCTTCGGCGCCTGGCCGCGAACCCAGGGGACGGGCCCCATCGGCGTCCCGATTACCATCGATTTTCCCGCCGGGTGCAACGCGAATTGCCAAGCTTGGGAGAGCATTGGTGGTAACTCGATTCGATCGGCTGGACAGATCACGAAGTCGGGCACTGCCAGCGTCGCCGCGAAAACCGAGCGGATCTCGATCAGGAGCTGGTCTCTTTCCGGGCCCTCGGGGATCATCCGCAAGAGTATTGCAGTCGCGTGCAGGATCTTCTCGGTTTCCCAGCGCCGGCCTTCCGTGGGGGTTCGCAGCCGCAGGCGAGCTTGCTCGATCAACACCGTGACCTGGGCCTGAGCGCGGTAACGCGCTTCGATCGCGTGCCGCAGCCGGGCGTCCCAGGCGCGAGCCGCCTGGTTCCAGGCAGTTGCACCCAGCGCGAGGCTGACGATCGCGAGCAACAGGGCCGAGCCGACCGTGATGCGGGTCACCAGCCGGTTGCGCCGCGACCAGCGGCGCAGCTTCTCCCACGGCGTCGGCGGCCGGATGGTCAGTGGTTCCTGGTTCAACCAGCGCCGCAGCTCGTCAGCGAATGCACCGGCTGACGCAAAGCGATCAGCCGGGCGCTTCTCCAGCGACTTCAGACAGATTGTCTCCAGGTCCCTGGGGATCGCCGGGTTGAGCGACCGAGGGGGAGGAGGCTCCTTGCCGGCGATCTGGGCCAGTAACGTGGTGAGCGCGTCGGTGACGTCGAACGGCAGCTTGCCGGTGAGCATCCGGTAGAGGACCACGCCCAGGCTGAAGACGTCGCTCCGCCCGTCCGCTTGATGGGAACGGCCCTCGGCTTGCTCGGGCGACATGTAGGCTGGGGTGCCGAGGACCTCTCCATGAACCGTGAGCGTCGGCGCGGCGGCGACGCTCCGGGCCAGGCCGAAGTCAGTAAGCTGCGGCTCGCCGCTCTCGTCCAGCAGGATATTCGAGGGTTTCACGTCGCGGTGGACAATGCCGGCGCGGTGCGCGTAGTCGAGTGCATCGGCGACCTTCCGGACGAGCTCGGCTGCCTCGCGGGGGTCGCACGGTTGACCTTTCCGTCGCTCCAGCCGCGTTGCAAGGGTCTCGCCGCGGATTAACTCCATGTCGATGTAGCGGAGGCCCGCCAGCTCGTCGGTATCGTGAAGCGGGACGATGTTGGGGTGGCGGAGCTGCGCCGCGGTCCGGGCGTCGCGCTCGAAACGTTCCGCCGCGTCCGGGCTGCCGAAAGGCTCGAAACGGAAGACCTTCAACGCCACCTCCCGGTCGAACTTCGGATCGTGGGCCAGATAGACCACCGAGGAGGAGCCGCGGCCGAGGATGTCCAGGAGCGTATAACGCCCGAGCCGGTTCACGGTCGTCCCATTCGGGGCGGCACCGACGGACAGCGGGTCCAGAGGGAGAGTCTGTCCAGGGTCCGCCGGTGCGAACGATCCGCCCAGGCCGTAGAGCAACTCGGCGGCCGCGAGCCGCCGCTCGAGCTCGGGCGCAATGTCGGGGTGAGCCAGAATGAACTCAGACGGGTCCGGCTCGTCGCCGGCCCGCAGCCGTTCCAGGAATTCCTCGACGACGGCCCGCAACCGACGCACTCGCTCGTCGCTCAGCGAGTCGTAAGGTTCGCCATCCCCTGATCGGGCAAGATCGTCCCGGCCATCGGCGTCGGCGCCTTTCATTGGAGATCTTTCAGGTCTCGTCCTAAACGATCCAATATGTCCTGGATTCGTTCGCCGATCGTGCCGGCGCTGACTCCTCGCTCTGCCGCGATGCTGCGCATCGAGCGTCCCTGGAAGAAATGCAACTGGATCAGCTCGCGATCCTGGGGGTCATCGAGATCATCGAGCACCCGCTGGATCAGAGCTTGCTGCTCCTCCCGCCTCAGGTGGGCGCTCACACTCGATCCGTCCGCGATCGGCTCGAATGCGGGCTGGCCATCCGTGGAATCGCCCTGCCTGAGGGCACTCAGCGACACAGTGCCGGGGGGCGCGTGTCGGCGCTGAGTCCTCTCGCCCCGCTGCTGGTTTGCATGGACGCGTTTCATTGTTTGGCGGAGCCAGGCTCGAAAAAGAGGCCCCGTCTGGACGTCGTCTTCTCCACCACGGAAACCATCGACGCCCGTCAGGACGCGCTTCCAGGTACTTTGCGTCAGGTCCGAAACGCTTTCGTGAGGCCAGGCCGGTCCGAGCAGACGCTGGCCCAAGTTAAGCAGGTAGGGACGGACCATCTCATGCAACGACGCCCAGGCGTCGTCGTCGCCGGCTTTAGCCCGCGCGATCAAGTGATGAATCCCATCCCATGACATGCCCTCCCAGTATACAAGACACCAAAAGACGAAGGGTGCGAAAAAAAGCTGAAAGCGTGGAGAATCTTGCGATGGCGCAGCGAGCGGTCGGTCACGGCTTCATTCTTACGCATCGATCGGCATCAAAACGTCTGGCGCTGTCGAAGTTCGGCCGAGACGGCGAGAAAGCAGCCCGCCGAGCCACCCCGCCAGCAGGGCGAAGAGCGAGTGTCCGATCTTCACGAAGTTCTCAGTTGTGCCGCCCCAACCCTGGAGCAGCTTGCCGGTCGCCGAATCCCAGAGCCTCACCGTGCCCTGGTTGACGGTGGTGAGCGTCGGGGCGAATGCGACCGCTTGGATTTGCTTGTTGACGCCGCCCGCAGCCGACGTTGTGAACTGGATCGTGAAGACGGCCGGCGATCGTCCCGGCACTTTGGAGTCGAGGTAAGCAAGCGCCTTCGTCGTGATCAGCCTGGACTCGATTGATGGCACCAGGGACGGCCCCAGGTAGCCCCAACCGAACAGAGCAAACCCGATCCAGAACGCTCGCCTGGTGGAGTCACGGTGCACGGCCAGGAGGATCGAAACCAGCAGAACACCGAGCGTCAGCGTGAAGATCCCGCTCGCCCAGAGTTCACTGGCTTCTCGCAGGGCGGCGAAGCCGACAGCAAGGAACAGGACGACGATGAGCAGGCTGGCGATGGTAAACCGGATGCGCGTCATGGCTCGATCCCCAGAGGGAGAGGAATCAACAGTCGTCGGCCATCTTATTGAGCGTCAGGTTAATAGGTTCCGCTTGATTTTCAGGTACGCAAACCGGCGGCTAGCGCCGTACCGCTGACGAGAACGCTCCGCCGCCGTCACCGGCAAGATCGATGTGCGAGGGTTGGCGGAATCGGAGGCCGCATG
>JBIOJM010000544.1:0-4274 GCA_044450785.1 Isosphaerales bacterium | reverse complement strand
TTCGAATCGGTCGTTCTGGGATCAGTCTCGGCGGAGGTCGTCGACCACAGCTCCCGACCCGTGCTCGTGGCGCGGCGAGATCGCATCGACCGGATCCTGATCGGCGAAGACGGCTCCCAGAGCGCCGCCGTCGCGGCCAATGCTGTGCGTCTCTGGTCGGTCTTCCACGGTGCCGGCATCCGAGTGCTCGGCGTCGCCGACATCGATCCTCAGGGGAACGCCTGGCTCCGAGGGGCCGCGACTGGCGCAGCGCTCAACGCCACCATGGCGAAGGTCCACCAGGAGCAAGAGGCCCTTGCCGCGCGGACCGCAGCCCGCTTGCGAGCCACCGGCCTCCAGGCCGAGGGCCTAGTGGAGGAGGGCAGCCCCGCGCATCGGCTTGTCGAAATGGCGGTGAGCTGGCAGGCCGACCTCATCGTCGTTGGCACGCACGGTCAGACAGGGCTCAAGCGGCTGCTCTTCGGGAGCGTTGCGCGCGCGGTTCTCTATCACGCGCCGTGTTCAGTCCTCATCGTTCCCGGACCCCACCGGTAGCGGCTCCGGTTGCACGGTACCTGCGGAAGCCGCGAGAGCATGGCGGCGAGAGAAGGACCCGACGCCCTTCTGAGGTCCGGCGATGTGGAGCTGCAACGGCAGCGCCTCGCCGGCGGTACGCCCGGAGCGCCGGGTCCTCCCCATTGTGACTCTGTCTGCCGCCTATGACCACCCTCTTACCGGAGACTCGGACGCCAGCTGTCTTGCCGTCGGGGCCCGGCACGCGCAAGGTGCCGAAACGGGGTCCGAGTTCGGGCCCTTATCGTTTATACGAGCGAGGCCAGCAGGGTTGCAGGCGTCGTGTCGGACGTGACCCGGATTCTCGGCACCAAGAAGCGATTCGACGTCTCATAAGACTGGGCGATCCGGGTGCGCCCCGACCCATTGATGGCCGGATGCCTCCGATGGTTCCGGGCCGAGGTCGATCAGGCCCGGTGGGCTCGTATCATCCAGAGCTCCTTGTCCAGCCCGTGCGCGATACCGACGAGGAGATCCTGACTGACCAGATTGTGGGCACCGATCGGGTCGAGGCGGGCCCGCACGCGGTCGGCAACAAGGGCCACCCGCGCGTCGAAGGCTGCCAGCACGTCCTGATCGGCGGCGACGATCCAAGGGTCGTACAGGAAGAACAATTCGATCGAGACAGGGGCCGCAATCGGGGTTGCGAGGCGGTCGGTGGCGGCCTTCGATCGGCCTCCCGTAGCTCCCGGCCGACCGGAAACTGCATCGCCCGGCCGGGACGGAGGGGCGAGGCCTAGCAGGGGTTGCGCAGCAGGGCACCTCCAGCGCAGCCGTCGCGACGCTCGGATTGTCACCCCGAGCGGGTTCTACTGGTCAACCTGTCGCGGGGGGGCGGTAGGTGTACTTGCAGACAGGGGCGACCATCGGGTTGGTGCGATGGGCTCTATAACCCACGGGCCCGTGTCATTTGTCAGCGCCCCGGCTCTACCAGCTACCCGGAACGGTGCCCCTCGGAACAGCCAAGGTCATCGGCCGGACCGCTCTCGACGTTCCAACTGATAGCTCCCGGGCCTTTAGACACATGTCCAGGTCTCGCTACCGTTGACGGACGCGCCGAGGCCATCCTTTAGCTTCGAGAACGTGGCGCTGCCCGAACCGTCGGGGTTCACCGTGATCGAGAGGACGCTCGCCGCAACTGGGGTGAACTGATCTGTGGCTGTATCGAGCTCCACCGAGCCGGCGAAAACTGCTCGCTTGGTGAAGGTCCCAGGTCCGCTGTATGGGGTGACGTTCCAGTTGAGTACAAGCGCTCTGGAGATCGAGGGTTCGGGGATGCTCCAGGTGCCCGTGAAGCCGGTCTGGGCCAGGATCGAGCAGGCGGGCAGAACAGAGAGAGTCTCGGTGAAGTCCACCGACTGAGTGATCGACCCCGTGACCTTGAGCGTCGCGACGAACTCATGGCCTCCGCCTGATACAGGGCCCGAGGTGGGACCCAACGCGGCATTGGAGGAGCCGGCCCCGCCGGGCGCGGTCGTCGCCGGCGCGGCGCCCGGCGGCAGCGTTGATGAACTACAGGCTCCCAGGAACAGCGCGACTCCAGCGAGAACTACCCCCATGCGTCGCACGTGGTGTCTCCTTCAGGCCCGGCGGACCCCCGTCGAACAGCAGAGCGGCACTCGCGGGGATGCGGGCGCTTTCCGAACGAAAAGTATACCTCGCTAATCATCAATCTTCGGAAACCATGCGTGCCCGCGCGCCAGGCGGACCAAGCCAGATTCCGATCAGCTTCCCAACCATATGCTGCCGCTCCTGGAGGCCCTGCTCGTCACGAGCCAGGAGCGCCAGCCGAACTCAGGAGTTGCGAGGGCAGTCACCATCAAGCAAACGTGCCACTCCGGCGGGCGGTCAGATCGCGCAACCGCGCGGTCCTCAGCTGATGGTGTCGCCGGGCTCCCAAGCGTGGACAGTGGCCGTCACCTTGCGCGCCTCAAGCGCTTCGCGGAGTTGCCCTGGCGTTCCGGCGAGTAGCGGGAAGGTTCCCCAGTGGATCGGGAGGACGTCGCGGACGCCCAGGAGCTCAACCGCGACCGCGGCGGCACGCGGATCCATCGTGAAGTGGCCCCCGATCGAGAGCATCGCCAGCTCGGGCGCGTAGAGCTCGCGAATGAGCCGCATGTCGCCGAAGACCGCAGTGTCGCCCGAGTGATAGACGCGATACGCGTTCTCGAGCTCGATGACGAAGCCCGCTGGCTCGCCGAAAGACTTGACGACGTCGCCGCCGAACAGGTCGCCACTCGAGTGGACCGCCGGGACCATGGTGATGCGCAGGCCGTGGGTCTCGACAGTACCGCCGGCATTCATGCCGATGATCTCTGCCGACTCGCCGATCTCGTGCTGCAGGAACAGGCTCAGCTCGTGGACGCAGGGCATCGTCGGGTGCGTCCGCTTGGCGAGCTCAAGCGTGTCGCGATTGAAGTGATCGAAGTGGCCGTGCGTGATGAGGAGGACGTCGCAGCCTTGTTGCTGGTCAACCGTCCGGGGGCTCTTGGGATTGCCGTACCACGGATCGACGAGGACTACCTGCCCGCCCGGTGTCTTGATCTCGACACCGGCGTGGCCGAGCCAAGTGAAGGTGGTGTCGCGATCTATCGTCATCACAAGCCTCCCGCCGAACGCGGCATCTGACTCGGATCCGTTCTTAGCGTCGATTCAAGTTCGTTGCTCATCCGAGCGAGGATAGCAGCGAGCTCTGCTCGCGGCACGCGCAGCTATAGCTCCGTGGCCTATTTTGGTCCGGCCCACGCGAAGTGCCGAGGCGTCGAGATCAGCGTAGAATCCTGCGCCTGGCCGGTGATCCTGCAAAGGCGCGGACACGGGCGAGCAGTTGGCGTTCGGTGATCGTGCCGCTCTTCTCGACCTCCAGGCGTCGGTGGCGGCCGTGGCTGGCGTCGTCGGTGCGAATGTGGTTCGCGAGGTGCTCGACCACCTCGCCATCCCCAACCAGCAGCAGGTCGTCGTCGACCGGCACGGCGTGGGCGACATGATCGAGAAAGCTCCGCATGTGTTCATCGCGATGGCCCTCGCCGCCCGGGTGCTCTTCGGTCGGTGGTCGTCCGGTTGAGCGATGCCGGCCAGGCACGCTGGAGTCGATGCGGTGGCGCACGGTGAGCTCAGGGCTCCAACGCAACAGCGTCGCCGAGTCGGCGGAGATCCAGATACCAGTGAAGTGGGGACTGGTCATCACCGTCCTCCTTTTCCAGCGGGGTCGTGGAGTACGCGACCTCCCGCTTCCGTTCGCGGCCATGTGGCGCCGCGGTTGTCTATCCGGCTCCCCTAGTCGAATGGACGGCCCGCGCTAGCCGCGAGTCCACGGCGGCCACAGAATGACCCGACGCCCTTCTGAGGTCCGGCGATGTGGAGCTGCAACGGCAGCGCCTCGCTGGCGGTATGCCCGGAGCGCCGGGTCCTCCCCATTGTGACCGTGTTGGCGGCCGCTGACCATGCTCTTGGTGGGGAACCGCGAAAGGGATTGGTCGGCCCTGTGGCGCTACGCCTTTGGCTCCGATGGATTGCGGGGCGCACGCTTGGATGGAGGCCGCGTTGCCGGCTTGGCCGCGCTTGGGGTCACCGCCGCCGCAGTCTTGCCGGAATGGCCCCGGTCACCTCCCCGGGTTTGAACGGCGCCAGCGGCGGCGTCATGCGCTAGCGCCTGAGCGATGCCGCCCATCGCCTTCGCGGCGGCGAGTTCAGCGGCCCCCGCCGCTACCGCGCGCACGGCT
>JBIOJM010000543.1:0-4304 GCA_044450785.1 Isosphaerales bacterium | reverse complement strand
GCTGGCGCTCGAGCTCCAGGCGGACCGGGGCGTATTCGGCTCCCGGGGGATTGACCTTGGGACTCGGGTTCTTTTGAACGAGGCGCCGGCGCCGCCTGCGGAGGGGAACATCCTGGACCTTGGCAGTGGCTATGGGCCGATAGCAATCGTGCTCGCCCGCCGGGCGCCGGGCGCGCGAGTGTGGGCGGTGGACGTGAACGAGCGGGCGATCGAGCTCACGAAGACCAACGCCGCGGCGGCAGCGGTCGCCAATGTCACCGCGTGCTCTCCAGACGAGGTCCCGGACGAGGTTCGGTTTGCCGCCATCTACTCGAATCCGCCGGTGCGGGTCGGCAAGGCGGCGCTGCACGAGCTGCTGGTCAGGTGGCTAGGACGCTTGGGAGAAGGCGGCCGAGCGTACCTGGTGGTCCAGCGGAACCTCGGTGCGGATTCGCTCGGGAAGTGGCTCACCGCGCAAGGCTACGAAGTGCAGCGCCTCAAATCAAAGAAGGGATACCGGATCCTGCAGGTCGGAAGCCCCACGTCTTAACGGCCTGGGTTGACGCGCCGGTTTTTCGGGCACTAGAGTCGCGCAAGGAGCGCCGGCGGGGGAGGGTCGGCTGGAGGCAGGGAGGGCCCGCCACCACTACGCCTCCTGCGCGGCGCGTCCTCCGGCCGCTTACTCCCCCGCTCCCGGCCGGCGAGGAACCCTTACTTCTCCCCCGCGAAGTGACATGCCGCCACCTGGTCCTGCTGCCCATGCGGCTCTAGCGGCGGCTCTTGCTCCGAACAGATCCCCGGGGCCCGCGCGATCGGGCACCGCGTGTGGAACCGACACCCCGACGGGGGATTGACAGGCGAGGGGATCTCCCCCTTCAGAAGGATCGGCGCCCGCGCCCGCTCCACCACCGGGTCCGGCACCGGGATCGAGCTCAGGAGAGCCCGGGTGTAAGGATGCTGCGGGTGGTCATAGATGTCGTTCCGCCCGGCCGTCTCAACGATCTTGCCCAGGTACATGACAGCAATCCGGTCGGAAAGGTGCCGAACCACCGCCAGGTCGTGCGCGATGAACAGATAGGTCAGGTTGAACTCGCGCTGCAGGTCCTGCAGCAAGTTGATGATCTGCGCCTGGATCGAGACGTCCAGGGCCGACACCGCCTCGTCGCAAACGATGAACGAGGGGTTGACCGCCAGCGCCCGCGCGATCCCGATGCGCTGCCGCTGCCCGCCCGAGAACTCGTGCGGGTACCGGTTGGTGAAGTTCGGATTAAGCCCGACCAGCCGCAGCAGCTCCTGGACTCGCCGCTGGCGGTCGCGACCCGATCCGATCCCGTAGTTGTCCAGCGGCTCCTGGATGATGTCGCCGACCGTCATGCGTGGATCCAGGGAGGCGAACGGGTCCTGGAAGATCATCTGCATCTTCCGGCGCACACGCCGCAGCCGCGCGCCGCGCATCTTCGTGATCTCCAGGCCTTCGAAGGTGATCTTGCCGCCCGTGACTGGCAGCAGGGCTGTGATCAGTCGCGCGAGCGTCGACTTCCCGCACCCTGACTCCCCGACCAAGCCAAGCGCCTCGCCGCGGCGGATCTCGAGGTCGACGCCGTCCACCGCCCGAACCGCCAGGCCACCGAACCCGGCGATAGGGAAGTGTTTGTATACGCCCTGCACATGCAGGATGACCGGGTCTTCCTTGACCCCCGTCCCGGTCGCCTTAGGAGCGGTCTGCATCACAAATCAACTGCCGGATCTGGTAGGGTTGCCGCCGCCAGGGAGGTCGCCTACGCCGCCGTCGCCGTTTGGGGCCTTCAAATTCTGAGCCGCCGCGATCGAGATCGAGCTGGCCTTGGCCGTCGCTACGTCCGCCTCGCTGACGTTCCGCATCAGCACCCAGCAGCGCGCCACCTGGTCGGGCCCGACCTCGGCCAGGGGCGGCTCTTCGACCTTGCAACGGTCGACGGCGAAAGGACATCGAGGGTGGAACAAGCACCCAGGCGGCGGGTTGGAGAGGTCTGGCGGCAGTCCCTTGATGCTGACCAGCCTGTCCTTGCGTGCCTCGTCGACGCGGGGCACGGACCTGAGCAGGGACCAGGTGTACGGGTGCTGCGGGCTGTTGAAGATCTGTTCGACCGGCCCTTCCTCAACCACCCTGCCGGCGTACATCACCACCACGCGCTGACACAGGCTCGCGACCAGCGCCATGTTGTGCGTAATCAGCATCATCGCGGTGCCCAGCTCGCGGTTCAGCTGCTTCATGAGCTGGATGATCTGGGCTTGCACCGTGACGTCAAGCGCGGTGGTCGGCTCGTCCGCGATCAGAAGCGAAGGCTCGTTCGAGAGCCCCATCGCGATCATCGCCCGCTGGCGCATGCCCCCCGAGAACTGGTGCGGGTAGTCTTTCGCCCGCCGCTCGGCCGATGGAACTCGGACGCGGGTCAGCAGCTCGATCACCCGGCTCTTGGCGAGCTCCGGCGTGAATCGCTGGTGGGCGGTCATCGCCTCTTCGATCTGCCGGCCGACTTTGGTCACCGGGTTGAGCGACGTCATCGGGTCCTGAAAGATCATCGCGACGTCGTTGCCGCGGAACTCGCGGATCTCCTCGTCGCCCATCTTGACGACGTCGTTGCCACGGAACAGGATGCGGCCGGACACGATCTTGCCAGGGTCAGGGACCAGCCTGAGGATCGAGAGGGCGGTCATCGTTTTGCCGCAGCCCGACTCGCCTACGATGCCGAGCGTCTCCCCCACGTCGATGTGAAGGCTGACTCCGTCGACGGCGCGCACCACACCCCGCGACGTGAAGAATTGCGTGTGCAGGTCTTCCACCTGCAGGAGGGTTTGTGCCACCTACCTGAGAACTTTAGGGGTTCGCGCCAAGCCGGAGGGCACATCCCTGGCGGGCCCTCCCTTCCTCTGGGCCGACCCTCCCCCGCCGGCGCTCCTTGCGCGACTGTAGAGGAGGAAAAAAGGGCGCGTCAACCCAGCGTGTTAAGAAATCGTCGGAGCGACTAACGACGCATGCGGGGATCGAGCGCGTCGCGCAGCCCGTCGCCGATGAACGAGAACGCGAGGAGCGTGAAGCCGATCGCCAGGGCAGGGAAGACGACCGAGGACGGGTTGGCGTAGACAGCCTCATAGCCGTCGAACACCATCTGCCCCCAGGTCGGAGTCGGCGGCTGAATGCCGACACCCAGGAAGCTGAGGACCGCCTCGAGGAAGATGGCATTGGGGATGCCGAACACAACCGTGACGATGATCGGACCCAGCGCGTTGGGCAATAGGTGCTTGAGGATGAGCTTCAGAGGGGGCGACCCCGACGAGCGGGCGGCTTCGATGTACTCCTTCTCCTTGATCGCCAAGACCTGGCCTCTCACCAAACGGGCAAGGCCCACCCAGTTCACAAGGGCGATGGCCCCGAAGATGGACAGCAGGCTTGGCCCAAAGACCGAAACGAGCACCAGCACGAAGATCAGGTCTGGAAACGCGTACCAGACATCCGTGAACCGCATCAGCAGGTTGTCGATTCGCCCACCGAAATAGCCCGCCATCAGGCCGATGGCCAGGCCGATCGGAAGGATGATGCCCTGGACGAGGATTCCGACCGAAAGCGAGATCCGGCTTCCGTACATCAGCCGGCTCAGCGTGTCCCGACCTAGCTCATCGGTGCCCAAGGGATGGCCGAACATCCCGGGGCCGGCCTCGATGTGCTCCACCTCCTGCTTGATCGGGTCGATCATGAGCCCAAAGTGCACGAGCAGCGGTGACAGGAAAGCGACCAGGACGAGGAAGACGACCAGCACCGCCCCCGCCACGGCCAACCGGTTGCGGCGGAACCGCTGCCAGGCGTCCTGCCACAGCCCGATCTGCTGTTCCGGGACCTCCCAGTCGACGGCATGTCCGGCCGCAACCGCTGGAAGCGCCACCTAGGTCAGCCTGACGCGCGGATCTATGAATACGTACAGCACGTCGACCGCCAGGTTGGCGACCGCTATCACGACAGAGAACAGGACGGTCGTGCCCAGGATCATCGGGTAATCGCGAGATGTGACCGCGACCACGAATGCCCTGCCGATGCCCGGGATGTTGAATACGGTCTCTATGATCACCGAGCCGGTGACGAGGAAGGCAAACGTCGGTCCCAGCGTCGTCACGACGGGAATGAGCGAATTCTTGAGCACGTGCTTCATCACGACCAGACGTTCGGAGAGGCCCTTGGCCCAGGCCGTCCGGACGTAGTCCTGGCGGATCGTGTCCAAAGTGCTGGCGCGGGTCAGCCTCGCCGTGTATGCGATGGGCAGAAGCGCAAGGCAGATCACCGGCATGATCAG
>JBIOJM010000542.1:0-4312 GCA_044450785.1 Isosphaerales bacterium | reverse complement strand
CCGCGCCGGGATTCAGGCTGCGCGACGTGGATACAATTGACGAACTGCGCCATGGAGCACCAATCACATTTCGTTGGTGGCGGTCCCTGCGCGCGCACAACTCACGGCAAAGCAGACGCAACTACACCGGTGAACGGCTACGTAAGACTTAACCTTCTTTGCGCAACGGTCAGTAGCTCCTGGAGCACCTCCAACTGCCGCTCGTTGACCTTAACCTTTGCCGCCTTCCCTGGCATTCGTCACCTCCTTGCCTCACAATCGAGGTCTGGGAGGAATACGCGAATTCCCGACTTCTTGAAACCCCATTTCTGTTTTGTGGCACGAGCCCCGCTGGCCTTACCCGCGAAGACGTTGGTCGACCATCTGCGGTATCCGGTATCCGGCCCTGGCCGCGTTGTCCGAAACGCCGCGATGCGATAAGCTGAAGATGGGAGTTCTGCGTTTCATGCTGAAAACGTGCCGTCGCGACGATTCCGGTGTTGCCAAGGGTGGGTTGATTCGCCGGGCGCTCGGGGTGCTTCTGGTCGCGGGCATCGGCCTGCTGGGACCGGGTCGTCTCGCTGTCGCGCCGGCGATCGCCCAGGATCGCGCATCACCCTCGGATTCCGCGCCGGCGAGTCCGGACGGGGTCGGGAGCAGCAGCAGAGCGGATGATGAGGCTCCAGGCATCGACGGTAAGAGCGGGACGTCCCGAGGCAACGGCTCCGAGTCGCTCCTGGGATGGATCGCGCACGCCTCTGCACCGGTTGTGATCGTGGCGCTCGTGATCATCGTGATGTCGTTCTACTTGGGCGCGCTGGTGGTCTGGATGGCCCTGCATTATCGCACGTCGACGATGGTTCCCCCCACGCTGGTGCGCGACGTCCAGGATCTGCTAGACCAGACGAAGTATAACGAGGCTTATCACCGGCTCCTGGGAGATTCATCGTTCCTGGCGCGGGTGCTGGCCGCAGGGGTACGCAAGCTCCCGGCGGGTCTGGCCCAGGCGCAGCGAGCCACGGAGCTGGCCAACGAAGACGCGACGATGGAGATGGAACATCGCACGACCTATCTGGCCACCGTGGGGACTCTCGGGCCGATGATCGGGCTGGTTGGGACGGTCTACGGCATGATCATGGCCTTCCGCGTCATCGCCTTGGAGGGCTCGTCGCCCCAGGCCAGCCAGCTCGCGGCGGGGATTTCGACGGCGCTCTACTCCACTCTTTTCGGAATCGCGATCTCGATTCCGGCCATCTTCTTCTACGCCATGTTCCGCAACCGGATCGCGCGACTGTCGCTGGAGGTGGGGATGACGACCGAGCCGTTGCTTGAACAGTTCGCGCCGGGTGTGCGAGTAACAACCCCGAGCCTCAGGCCAGGCCCTGCCCCCGCGGCGGCGGCACACCCTCATCCCTTTGCCGTCAGCGCCGCCTTGGCCGCCGCGCGCGCCAATCCCCCGCGGCCGGCTTTGCCTTCGAGTGAGTAGTTGCAAAACGATTGTGGCCAGTGGTGAGTGCCTGACACGATGAGTACGAGCTTCTTCGCTGGCAAGGCAACTGACAACCCACAACCGCCGACTAAATCCATGCCCCGTCGCAACCGAACGGCGACTTCGAGCGTACTCAATCCGAACCTGACGCCGCTCCTTGATGTGGTGCTTCAGCTCATCACATTCTTCATGATGCTGGTTCATTTCGGCACGCGGCTGGAGGGGGCGACCAAGGAGGTGAGGCTGCCGCTGGCGCCGGCGGCGTTGCCGGGCACGGACCTGACGTTTGACCGTCTGGCGGTGGCGATGGATGCCCAGGGTCGGCTACTGGTCGCGGGACACGCAGTCGAAGCGGGTGCGACGATGGCTTGGTGGGCCGAGCAGGCCAAAACTCGACGCGCCGGCCTCGAGACCTTGGGAGAGGGCGCCGCAGCGTCGGCGGATGAGTTGTCTACGGTGGTGATTGTCCGGGCCGATCGAGCTGCCTCCTACGGTGCGGTCCGGCGGACACTGGCCGAGGCTCAGGACCACGGCTTCGCGCACTTCAGCCTGGTTGTACTGCGGAGTAGCACGCAATGAGCACGAGGTTGGGATTGGGGATCGGGCTGAGCTTGCCGGCGCCTGCGGCGAGGCCGGCGACGCTGGTGCCTGGCGTGGCAGCGCCTCGATCAAGGCGCTACCGGCCTGAGCCCCCCGACGAGGTTGCCTTCCCCGTGACGCCGATGCTCGACATGGCGTTTCAGCTCCTGGCCTTCTTCATCCTGACCTTCAAGGCCCCCTCGGCTGAGACCCACCTAGAGCTTGACCTTCCCGCGACGCCGGTGGCCTTGCCCGCCGCATCCCGGGGGGAGGCTCATCCGACCCCGGCGCGAAATGTGGACACTGACCTGGAGAACGACATCTTGGTCCGAGCCGAGGCTGATGAACTGGGAGACCTGAAGGAACTGCGACTGGGTGAAGCCCGCCTGCCCGATCTGGGCACGCTCGGCAACCGCCTTTATCGCTACACCCGGCTCCTCGAGGGCCGGCCGCTCCGCGTCCGCCTCGTCGCCGATGACAACCTGCGCTACGAGTCGGCCGCCCAAATCATTGCCACGTGCTCAGCCGTCGGCGTCGCCGCGATCCGATTGACCCAGCCCGGCGCCACGCCTCCGCTGCCGGGCGGCGGCGAGCGGCCTGCCAGCGTCGGCAAGCCCCGACCTCCTGGCAGACCCGGAGAACCTTGATGAACACCAGCTTTTGTTTCAAGGCGGCCCTGCTGGGGCCCGTTATCCTGGGGCTGGGATCTTACTCGTGGTCCGTCGGCGACGATTTGGAGACGCAGCAGCAGCTTACCCTGGTCGACCTGGCCGGTTATCGTGCGGCCCTCTCGGGCAAAGCGACCGCCGAAGATCCCAGGGCAGGCGACCCGCCAGCGCGGGTGGTTTTCAAAGACGTTTGGAATCGCCCCGATCTGTTCCGCGGCCGTCGCGTGACGGTACAGGGGAGGATCGTGAGGGTCTTCCGCCAAGGACCGGTCGGCAGCTTCCCTCCCCTGGCCGAGGTCTGGATCGCCTCGCCATCCGGCGACCCGTTCTGCCTCGTCTTTCCCCAGCCTGGGCCGATTGACGGAAACGAGCAGAAGCGCGGAACGACTGTGGAGGCCATGGGCGATCACGAACAGGATACCGTGGCCGAAGACGAGAAGGATGTCTGTGCCACACCGATACCCGAGCTGGGTCGAACGATCCGATTCACAGGCACGTTTTTGAAGATGGTGCGATACGCGGCGGGCGATGGAGCCCGCCTGGCTCCGCTGGTCGTGGGGGACCTGCTGCCGGTGCTGATACCTGCCAAGGCCGCCGGCAGCCGGTCTTCAGCCGAGAGCGTGGCCGCGGTCTTTCGTGCTATCAACGGCGGCAGCCATGCCGGCGCAAGCATTGAGTGGCGAACCTGGGCGGTGGGGCTCACATTGGCAGCCTTGGTTGCCGGCGCACTGGCCTGGCGGCAGATACGTGCGCCGTCGCGGCGAAGTGCAGTGCGGCACGCGGGCAGGAGGACGACCTCGCGCCTCGTGCTCGACCCTCCGCTAGAATTCATCGAGCCTCGTGACGACCAGTGACTTGCTCCACGGCTTGCCCTCATTCACCCGGCGATGAGGGACGTTAGCTGGAAAGGATCCGGGGAAAGTAAGGCTGGAGACTTTCGTGGGAAACTGTCACAATTCCCTGAAATTGCGCATGGCGATTGCACGAAATTCGTAGAATAAAGGGGGCGATCAGGCGAAAGGCAGCCGAGCAAGATGGAGAGCCGGCAATGGTGGTGAGCGCGCTGGGCTTGACCCACCGCGACAGAAAGCGACAATCGTTGATAAGAGAAACCACGGAGAGGGGTCATCGACCGTGTTCAAGTCACACGTTCCCATCGCGCTCGGCCAAACCCCCCTGACCGACCCGCGGTCGCTGGTTAGCTCCGCCTTATTCCACGCGCTCTTGGTGCTGCTGGCGTCGCTGACGGCCCTGAATGTAGCGTTACCGATCGCCCAGTCGTCGCGCCCCAAGGCTCTCTACGCCGAGCTTGATCCCGTCGACAACCGCGCTAACGTACCCGCGTCGCCCGGCCAGGGTGGGGGTGGGCTCGGTGATCTCGGTGGAATGAGCAGCCTGCCGTCTACACCGCCAGCAAACGGGACAGAACCTCAAGGGGCGACCCGCGACTTGGTGGCCGATACGTTGCTGGCGGAGATTCTGCCCAGCGCTCGGCCGAAGCCGAGCGACACGCTCCAGCGTGCCTTGCCCGGCCCCCAGACTACGGGCCAGGGACTTATCCCTGGCTCGGGCTCAGGTGGCGGCGGCGGGCGGGGGG
>JBIOJM010000541.1:0-4313 GCA_044450785.1 Isosphaerales bacterium | reverse complement strand
GCGCTGAAACCAGCCTTGTCGCTTCAATTCCAACGACTGGAACCTCCGCCACTCGCGCCAGTCAACCGGCAAGACGTCAGGTGGTCGCATCCTGCCATCTTACCGAAAAAGTTTAACCTTCTTTGCGCGACGGTCAGTAACATGCTTTTCGACGCTTGCTAGCGATTATTTCGATGATGAGTTCGGTTTCGCCGGCTGGGCGAGTCCTTCCTGAAGCCGGCCGATGCCGGCGGCCGCTCCGCCGGGGACGGAGAAGATCGCCGAGCCGGCTACCAAGACCTGGGCGCCGGCCTCGACGACCAAGGGGGCGGTGTGCGGCTCGATCCCGCCGTCGACCTCCAGCTCGCAGCCGGCGCGAACCAGGTCGATCATCCGCCGGACGCGCCGGATCTTGGGCAGCATGCCGGGCAGGAACACCTGGCCGCCGAAGCCGGGGTTGACCGTCATCACCAACACCAGGTCCAGATCGGGCAGGATCTCCTCGAGAAACGAGGCCGGCGTCGCCGGGTTGATCGCCACGCCGGCACGCTTGCCCAGGGCATGAATCGCTTGCACCGTCCGGTTCAGGTGGACCGCACCCTCCTGGTGCACGATCAATGTGTCGGCCCCAGCCTCGGCGAACGCGTCCAGGTATCGGTCCGGCTCCGCGATCATCAGATGGACTTCCACGGGCACAGGGCAGACCGGCTTCAGCCACCGGACGATCACCGGTCCAAACGTGATGTTGGGGACGAAGTGGCCGTCCATGACGTCGACGTGGATTCGATCGGCGCCGGCTGCCACGACCAGGGTCACCTGGTCGGCGAGGTGAGCCACGTCAGCCGCCAGGATCGAGGGAGCCAGCTTGATGTCGTCGCGAGGATTTCTCATTGAGATCGGCAAACGCCTTTTTCCAAGAGGACTGTCTGGAATTCCTTTTGATCCGCTCACGACAACTTGGCCACGAGCAAGGTCCGGTCGTCTTCGGGCGGCTGATCGTTCGTGAACCGATCGACGGCCTCGATCACGCCGGCGACCATCGCCTTGGCGTCCAAGTCGCAGCGTCTCAAAACCTCATCGAGACGATTCACCCCGAATTGGGCGCCGCCGGCATCCATGGCCTCGGTAATCCCGTCGGTGTAGAACGCCAGGATGTCGCCGGGCCGCAGCTCCAGAGTCGTCTGGTCGTAGTTCAGCTCATCGAACAAGCCCAGCGGTGGTCCGCCGATCTCTTCGAGCGCGTGAACCGAGCCGTCGCCGCACCGTTTCAGCCGTGGTGGATTATGCCCCGCGCTGGAAAAAGTGAGCGTGCGCTGCACAGGGTCGAGGATGCCGTAAAACGCGGTGACGAACACTTCGTTGGCGACGGTGTAGTGCTTTGACAGTTGCCGGTTCACATACCCTAACAACGCGGCCGGCGGGTCTGCCGGCCCCGGCAGACTGTGGGCCAGGCTGTGCGTGATCGCCATCATGACAGCCGCGGGCGTGCCGTGACCGCTGACATCCGCGATCAAGATCCCCCAGCGCCCGTCAGGGAGCGGGAAAAAGTCGTAGTAGTCGCCGCCGGCCCACCGCGACGTGCGATAATACGCCGCCAGCTCCACTTTGGGGATCGTGGGGAGAACCTCGGGCAAGAGCGACCGCTGGATGTCGGCCACGACCTTGAGCTCGTGCTCGACGATGATGTAAGCCTGCTTCAACTCATCCCTCAGGACCAGGTTGTACGTCGCCCGGCCGAACAGGCTGCTGACCCACACCCACTCGGGGAACTTTTCAGGGTCGAAGGCCGCCGGCTCCTCCTGCAACATGACGACCATGTTCAGCCCCTCGCCCTGCTCGTAATGCGGAACCGCCATCAAGGAGCGGAAGCCGGCAAGGTATTCGAGGGCAGGATCGTCGGATCCCAAAAGCGGCGCGAGATCGTCGATCAACCGAGGCTCGTCACCGTAGATCAAAGCGCCCAGCAATCCACCTTCCAGGAGCGGAAGCCGGTCTCTCTGTTTCCAGGGATCGATCGTCTCGGTCCACGTGCTCGACCGCGTGATGCGGTAACGGGGCGACACGAGCCCGCGCCGGCTCAGCGAAATCCAGCGGGCAGCCGGCATCAACTCACGCACGCGAGCGCCGTAAGCTCGGACCATCTCCGCCGGTTCGGTCTGGAGACTCATCTCTCGCATCGCATCCACGATCGACGCAAGCCGGCTCCGCCAATCCCCCTCAAAAAGACCCATACCATCCTGCGACCGCTTCTCCGCCATCGATGTGAATGATTTCATGATCGCAATCGGCCCCCTCAGTGTTCGGCTACGTTCGTCACTCGGACATTGTACAGGGGAAGTCGAGTCGAGAGAGCATGAAGGGAAAGGATGAAGGATGAAGCATGAAGGATGAGTCGTGAAACGGCCCGCTCAGAGCCCGTCGACTTCCCAGCCCTTGCGATATCGGCGGCGGACAAAAGCGTTGGCCTCGCGGAGGTTGGTGACTTTCAGGTTCACCGGATCCCATTCCAGCGTCATGTTGGGGAACCGGGTCGCGAGGCAGCCGAGCAAGACGGATTCCGTCAGCGGGCCGGAGTAATCGAACGGCGCCGAGGTTTTGCCGTTCCCGCGGCAGGCTTCGACGAACTGGAGATAGTGGTCGTTACCGCCCGGATTCGGCAGCTTGGCGTCTTTGAACTTTTCGACGGGGAGCAGCACGGGCGCATCGATGTAGGGCGCGTACAGGACCCCGTCCGTGCCGATGTAGATCGACCCCTGGTCCGCCAGGGACTGCTTGCCGATCAATGTCTTCACGTCCTCAGGGGGTCGCTTGTCGCCGTCGTACCAGTAGAGGGACAAGGCGTTGGTCGTGAAGCGGGTGCCCGGGAAGACGTAGCCCACTTGCGAGTCGAGCCCCCAGTTGCCGTCGATGGGAGCACCCCCCTCGGATCGGATCGACCTGGGGGCGGTCAGAGCCAGGGACGTGAAAACCGGGTCGAGGATGTGGCAGCCCATGTCGCCGAAGGTGCCGGTGCCGAAGTCGAGCCGCTTCCGCCATTCGCCCGGATGGTAGTAATTCGCCAGGTAGGGGCGTTCGGAGGCCACTCCGAGCCAGAAGTTCCAGTTCAGCCCCGCGGGGATCGGGTCCGTGCGCTCCGGCGTGGGAGTGTTGTCGCCCCAATGCTTGCCACTCCAGCTATGCACTTCCTTGACCTTGCCGATCGTTCCGGCCTGGACGGTCGCAACGATGGTCCGGTGGACTTCATGGGAATGGATCTGAATCCCCATCTGGGTGACGAGCGATTTCTCGCGTGCCATCCGGGCCAACTGGCGGGCCTCGTAGATCGTCTGGGTCAGCGGCTTCTGGGTGTAGACGTGTAGTCCTTGCTGCATCGCTCGCATGGTGATCGAGGCGTGCATGTGGTCCGGAGTGGAGACATTGACCGAGTTCAGGTTTTTCTCCTTGTCGAGGAGCTCCCGCCAATCCTGATAGACCTTGACGCCGGGAAAGCGTTCCTTGATCCGATTCAGGTTCCTGAGGTCGACGTCGGCCACGGCAACGAGCTTGAGGTGCGGGCTGGCCGTGAGGGATCCGATATCGCCCTCCGCCATCCCCGCGGCCCCGAAGCTGGCGTGGTACAGGGTCTCGCTGGGGGGCGCTGATGCGTGGGCCTTGATCACGAACGGGGCGGCAATACCGGCGGCCGCCCACTGCTTGAGCGCGGATCGGCGCGTCACTCGGGAGTTTGTCGATGACATCGGGTGGGTCCTTTACTGGGTGAGATCGATGCGAGGCCAGGGCGGTTCGGCTGGTGGCGTCGGGCGTCGGCGCGAGCAAGATCTGACCGACGAATGCTTTTCACCATCCTAACGCGGCGAATACCGTAACCAAAGAGTCAGCAACGGCCGCTCTTGCACCGCCGAGCTAGAATGGGGCATTGACACCGTTGCCGGATGGAGTCAGAGCCAGTCCATCGATCAGGCGCTGGTGGTCGGCCTCGTCGTGGAAAACCCGCTGGCGCGCATTGCCCCTGCACATGACATGATGGATAGCGCCAGGGTACTCGATTCTCAACGGCCTGCGGCGAATTCATCGGGAGTGCGAGGATCGGCAAGGACAATGGGCGGCTCGAGATCGACAACAATTTCGAGATTTCTCGCTGATCACTCCCGGGCAACGAAGACGAAACGATGCCCTGAAGGGGCCAACACAACTCAGCCCAGGGCACCGCCCTCGTCGTTACACACATCTCGGCGGCGGTCGCCGGTAACCCCTCGCCGAACCCCAAACGGAGCGAATGAGACCGCGATGGGACCAGTTACATTGAGCGCGGAACGTGGCCGCAGTTTACCCGG
>JBIOJM010000540.1:0-4329 GCA_044450785.1 Isosphaerales bacterium | reverse complement strand
TCGAGTTCAGGGGTCTTGGCGAATCGACCTGGTAGCGGCCCAAGATTAAACGGGGATTGGAAGCGGATCTTTGATACTCCTTCGATCCGAAAAAGCTGGCTGCCGACGCCGCCGCACTCGCGCGGAAGTCCAACAAGGTCGCCGACTATCCCAACCCGGACCTGGCGATTGAAATCGATTTGTCACCGTCGAAGGTTGACCGGCCTGGTATCTATGCGGCGCTGAAGGTGCCCGAGGTCTGGCGCTTCGAGGATGATTCCGTATCGATCGAGCACCTCGGGCCTGAAGGAACCTACATCCCGGTGGAGTCGAGCCGATTCCTGCACGTTCGGCCCGACGATGTGATGCGCTGGTTGATCGAGGAGGATTCCAGCAAACAGGTGACGTGGACACGCCGGTTGAGGGATTGGATCCAGCTTGAACTGCTTCCAAGGGTTGGGCCAGATAGATAAGAATATTTACATGTCAGAACATCAACAGTCCGAGGATGACCTGAGGATTTCGATGAAAAACTTGCCGAGCCATGACCTGTTGGTTTGGCTCGAAGACATGCAGAGCCGAGTGCACCGCCTGCGCGACCCTGAGAACCCTCTGGAGCCGGAACTCAAGTTTCAGGAATTGGGCAACATGTTCGAATGCTTCCTTTTTCTGTCAAAGCGCTTGCTGGAACTAGCCGGGATTGCCAACCAGGCCAGAGGGAGTATGGTCAAGCCGTCAATGGAAGAAAATGAGAAACGCGGTCCGGAGTCATAAAAGAAAAGCGATATCTTTGTCTAGCACGGCATGGTAGCCGCCTCGGCCCATTGGATCGTCGAATGTTGAGCTTCCGCTGGTTAGGAGCGACGGCGAGGGGATTGCTGGGGCTGATCCAGCTTGTGCCGGCTGTCGCGCTGGTCCTGGCGGTCTTGTTCGACCGGGGCCCGAAAGGTGATGCGCGGCTTTCGCCTCACCTCTTTCCGGTCGTTCTCTGGATCTTTGACGACTTCGCCTGGACCTGCGCCCGCAACAGTATGCTCTTCGCGCTCGTGGTCTCGCTGGCGTCACTGGTCGTCGGGGTGGGCTTGAGCTGGGTCTTCGCACGCCGGCGGTTTTGGGGCCGGTCCATCCTGCAAGCTACAGTCGCGGCCTTGATGGCGGCGCCTCCGGCTTTTCTCGCGCTGGGGATCCTGAGCCTGCTGGGTCCGCCACATCCCTGGCCATGGCCATTTGTTACCCAAGATCCGCGGGGGCCGGGCGCGAGCTTGGAGTCCTGGACGGGTCTGCCACTCTGGATCGTGTGGGTCTGGACGACGCTCCCCGGGGCGGCCGCCTTGGTGGCGGTCGCCGCGACGGCTCCCGTCGAGCGGCTCGAGCGTTCCTGGGAAGACGCCGCGCGGCTGGCGGGCGCGAGTCCTTTTCGGAGCTGGAGGAGCCTGAGCTGGCCGATCGTCCGGCCGGCGGCGCTCCGGGCCGCCGCCCTGGTCTTTCTCTTCACGTTGGTCGAGCCGGGCGCTCCCTTGATCCTGGGGCTGCGCCGCACGCTCGCGTTCCAGATCGTCGAGGCCGCCGGCCGGTCCGATCCCTTCCCCCGCGTCGCGGTGTGGGCCGTCATGGCCCTGTTGTACGGTCTGGCCGGCTGGGTCTTGTTCCGCTGGCGGGCCGGACCACCCTACCTCGACAACCGGCAGACCGCGGCGGCCGTGTTCCGAAACGGCCTGTGTGCGCGCCGCGCTTTGCCGTTGCGCGCCTTCGTGTCAGCGCTCGTCTTGGCGGCGTGGGCGCTCGGCGGCTGGCTGCCTGTCGTCGGCTTGGTCCAGCTCGCGGCAGGCGCGGGAGGCGGTGCGGACGCATCGATTGGAGGGGGATTCCGGGCCCTGCTCGACCTGGCTCGTCGCCTCGCCCTACCGCCCGTCCCTCAGCTTGCCGCCAACTCCTTGGTTTTTGGTCTGGAGGTGGCCTGTGCGATCATGGCGCTCGCCTGGATCGGCCTGCCGGCCAATGGGACCCGTTCCGCGTGGACGACCTGGTTGCGATTCATCCGGCCGATCGCCAAGCTGCCGCCGCTCGTGCTCGGAGCCGGTGTGCTGGCGCTGCCTTCGTTGGCCGGTCTGGCGTCCCGGTTCCTACTCGATAACGGCCGGCCGGCCCCCGCTCTGGTCCTCGAGAATCTCGCCCAGGCGATCGACCCGTATCGGAATTCATGGATCTTGATGGGCTGTTGTGTTGTACTGGCCCTGGCCCCTCGGCTTTTCTCGAGCTGGCGGGGGGGTTCCGATCTCGGGCCGTCGCCCACGCATTCCCGGTCCGCGTTCGAGACGGCGCTCGTGTCCGGTGCGTCGCGGGCCCGAGCCCGTCGGTTGAGCGCTCCCTGGCGTCACGGCCGCTGGATCGGCCGGTTCGTCCTGGTGTGGGTGCTCGCGGCGACCAATCTGACGCCCTCCCTGCTCTTCGTGCCCTGGGCCGACGGCCGAACGGTCGCCCCTGGAGCTGTGGTCCTGGCAGGCGGCGAGGGCGAGGCACGCACCCAGGCGGCCGCGCTTGCCCTGGGAGTGGTGGCGGTGAACCTCGGTGCTCTCGCCCTCGCGCGTTTCACGTCTGCTCTGCCGCGTTCCGAAGATCTCGAGTGAACGACTCGAATCAAAGCAGCCGGCCAGATCAGAGTCTTCCCGGATTGTGACTCGCCTGGCCTGACACTACAATGGATTCAGCGGAATCACGTCCGACCATGAGAAAGCAAAGCACCGTCGGAGGCGTGACCAGGAGACAGAGTTATGCATCACATTGTCGTTGATGATCAGCAGGCAAAGCTCATTTCCGAGGCAACGGAAAGCGTCGAGATCCGAGACCCCCGAGGCAGACACCTCGGCTACGTGGCGCACGGGTTCACCGACGAAGACATTGCCATCGCCAAAGATCGACTGGCATCGGACGAGCGGCGCTATACGACGCAGGATGTTCTCGAGCACCTGCAATCCCTGGAGCGCAAATGACCCGGTACACGGTTGTTTGGCACGGGAGCGCGCATAACGAGCTGGC
Organism: Isosphaerales bacterium; assembly: GCA_044450785.1. Taxonomy (GTDB): domain Bacteria; phylum Planctomycetota; class Planctomycetia; order Isosphaerales; family Isosphaeraceae; genus JBIOJM01. Next base: position 1,314 of record JBIOJM010000540.1, on the reverse strand, counting down.
CGAGCTTTGGACCACTGCGCGAAATCGCAACGCAGTAACCACGGCTGCACATATCATTGATGTGGAGCTATCTCACGATGCTGCGACCAAGGGTGTGGAAGTCTCCGAGGGTCTGCGCGCGTTTTTTGCTCCACCGCCACGAATCCTCTTCTCAGTTGACGAAGGCGACCGCCTCGTCGAAGTCGTTCGTGTCAAACGCCTCTGACGGGTCGATCCTGATCGATTCGGCTTGTGGCTGGCGAATGACTGCGTCTCGCGGCGCCGCTGCAACCGTGGGCCAAGCTCTAAGAATTGACCACATTCAGAGTGTCCCACTCCCCTCGTCTAATCTCGTCTCCCGCTGGGTGCTATTGCAGGTGGAATGTCGGTGATGGGTTCGTCGTTTACCTGGGATTGTCCCGTAAGAATCATGAATAGCAGATACATATCAAAGAAACCGGCCATGGACATCGCAATACTCGCGCTCGAGGACGGCACGGTATTCACGGGGACCGCGTTTGGCGCCCGTGGCGAGAGCGACGGCGAGGTTGTTTTCAATACGAGCATGACCGGGTATCAGGAGATCCTGACCGACCCGTCCTACCACGGCCAGATCGTGGCGATGACCAATCCCCAGATCGGCAACTACGGAATCAACGACGAGGATGCCGAGAGCCGGCGGCCCTGGGTGCGCGGGTTCGTGATCCGCGAGCTCTCTGGGCGGGCCAGCAATCACCGCTCGACCGGTTCGCTTTCCGACTATCTCGAGCAGCACGGCGTCATCGGAATCGAGGGAATCGACACCCGCGCTCTGGTCCGCCTCACGCGGGAACACGGCGCCATGAAGGGGATCCTCTCGACGACCGACCTGGACGAGCCGAGCCTGGTGGCCAAGGCCCGGGCGAGCCTTGGCCTCGTCGGCCGCGACCTCACCCGCGAGGTCATGCCCAGCAAGTCGACATCCTGGCAGATCGGTCTCGACCACACCTACTTGCTGAACTTGACCGGAGCTCCTCCCACGCAGAAGAGCGACGCGGCGATCGAATCGTCCGCGGGCGCGCGGGCTCCCCACGTCGTCGCGCTCGATTTCGGCATGAAGTGGAACATCCTGCGCCATCTGGTCGAGATCGGATGCAAGGTCACCGTGATGCCAGGGTTCTCGCCCGCTCAGGCGATCCTCGAGGTCCAACCCGATGGGATCTTTCTGTCGAACGGCCCTGGTGATCCGCGCCCACTCACCGAGGCGACCGACATGCTCCGGGCCTTGATCCGCGACGCCGCCGAGGCGCGGGGCATCCCCATCTTCGGGATCTGCCTGGGGCACCAGCTCCTCGG
>JBIOJM010000539.1:0-4342 GCA_044450785.1 Isosphaerales bacterium | reverse complement strand
TCCGGGCCTCGTCCCCGCCGCACGCCTCCCGGACGTACTCCCGCCGGCGGTCCGGGTCGGGGATGTCGCGGGCGGCGTGGAAGATCGCCTCGTTGTCGGGCCGTGATGCGGTCATGGGAGCCTCCGGGGCGGGCCGCGGGGCCCGTCCAGAACACAATGCGAGAAACCGGCGCTGAACCCGTAACGTTTTTTGAGACTTCCCGCTGAACACCACCAGGAAACTCGCCACGTGTCGATCCAAGTCCACGGTGGCAGCCGTCCCAGATACCAACCCGAAGCGTGAGCGAGGGCGCTGGCCGCGCGCCGCAAGAGACTTGCGGCATCCCTCGCTCACGCGTCGGGTTAGTATAGGCCTTCCCCCACGACCCGGTAGTGATCAGCGAGAAGTCCCTGATTTCTTGTCCGGTTTCTCCTTCGATTTGAGGTTGATCAGTTCCTCGGCCTCGCGGCGAAGGAGCTCGAATTCCACGAAATCAGGCGGTGCCATGTCGGGCCATTCCACTCCCGGTGGTTGACCGGGGCTCGCTCGGCCGGCCAGTTCGAGGGCCTGCTCCAGGAACTTGCGCGCGTCCGCCGCATGACCCAGGCGGGAATGGGCCATCGCCAGGACGACCCAGTTGAGAGATTTTGCGCTCCCGCTCCAATCCCCCACGTTCGACTCAAGGGCGCGCTCGATCGCCCGTTCGAATTCCCCGTTCCGGTAGTGGGCGAGGCTCAGGACGTGCAGGTACCAGGGAGCCCGGCCAGCCTGCAGGGTCTTCTCAACCCGCTCGATGATCTGCTGCGCGGGGACAACCGGGCGGGCGCTGACCCCCCAGGCGCGTGCCAGGTTGAACCCCCAAGCCGGGGAGTCGCCGACCCGATCCGCCCACCTTTTGCAAAACTGCTCGTAGCCGGGGCGGTCGCCCAGCAAGAGCAACACGCAGCCAGAAACGAACAGGTCATCGCCCCCCTCGGGAAGGAGTTTGGCCGGGTCGATGCTTGCCAACGATTCGTACACCCGGGCATACTCCGCCGCAGCGCGTTTCCAGTCGTGCTGGAAGACATGGAGGCGGGCCCGCATGATCCGAGGGAGGCGGTCATCCGGTTGCTCGGCCGTCAATCGCGTGAAAACCTCGTCCGAGCGGATGGCTTCATACCACGGCCCCGGCCAGAGCTGGGTGCCAAACCGCTTCAGTGCGGCTGCGTAGACACTAGCCGAGCGATCCCATTGCTTCGCCTCAGCGAGGGCGGAAGCCAGTCCGAAATGCGCCTCGATGTGGAAGTGCGCCAGCGCGGACTTGGGGTCGAGGATCATGATCTTCTCATACGTGGCGATGGCTTCCTTCAAGTTGCCGCGGGACAGCAGCAGTTCTGCTAGCCCATCAATGGCGGCCCCGTGGTGCTCGCCGTCCAGACGAACCGCCTCGCGGTAGGCACGCTCAGCCCCGTCCAGGTCTCCCTTGGCTTTCAGGGCCATGCCGAGGTCGAAGTGCGCCACCGCGTTCTTGGGGTCCAGTTCGATGAATCTCTTCCACTCGGCGATGGCCTCGTCCCACCGCCCTCGTTCCATCAAGACACGACCGCGGGCCATCCCGTCGGTACCGAACAGGATCGGATCGAGCCTCGGTCCGCCCCCTGTTTCCGGCGGACCGCCGCGTTGCTCAAGTTGCTTACGGCGCTCCCGCCAGGCCGTGTTGTGGAGCACGTGGATCGTGCCCTGTCCCGTGTCCAGGGTCAACCCGGTGAGAACTTCCACCCAGGCGGCGACGCGATCGAGGTCGTCAGGCAGTTCGGGTACTTTTCGGAAGAGCCGCGCCCCCTGGCCGCTGTCTCCGGTCAGGAAGGAACTGCCGTCGGGGCTGAACGCAACGGCAACGATCTCCGATGGATGGGGGATGGCTGGACCGAGAGGTATTCCGGTGGCCGAGTCCCAGAGCCGCGCCGTCCAGTCACGGCTTCCGGTAAGGACCGTCTTTCCATCAGGACTGAAGGCCACGGCAAAGACCCATGCTTGATGCAGGAGGGGAGCCAAGCGGAGCCTCCGTGTTTCCACGTTCCAGAGCCTCACCGCGCCATCCTCACAGCCTGTCAGAACTGTTTTGCCATCCGGGCTGAACGCCGCGGCACTGATACAACCGGGATGCGGGAACGGCTCGCCTAGGGGCGTTCTCTTCGCCAGGTCCCACAATTGAGCCGAGCCATTGGCACAGCCGGCTACAAAGCATTTGCCGTCAGGGCTGAAGGCCCCGCCATCGACCGATTCGGATTGTGGAATCGGTCGGCCGAGGGGCGTCCCGGTCAATGCGTCCCAGAGCCGTACCATTCGATCTTCGCTCCCAGTCATGATCGTTTTGCCATCGGGACTGAATGCCGCCACGTTAACCTGGTTCTCGTGCTGGAGCGGCTGTCCAACGGGCTTTCCTGTCACCAAGTTCCACAGCCGCGCCGTCTTGTCGAAGCTGCCGGTGACGAGCCGTGTGCCGTCGTGGTTAACGGCCACAGCCGTGACCCCGCTTCCTTGAGTGTGCACGGTCTGCCCGATGATCTCGCCGGTGGCCGTGTCCCACCGCTTAACCGTACCGGCGTTATCTCCGCTGAAGATCGACCTGCCATCGGGGCTGAAGGCCACGGCTTGGCCCCCGTTTTGATGCTCGAGAACCAGCCCGAAGGGTTGGCCGGGGTCCGCATCCCAGAGCTTCACTGTGTTATCACTACTGGCGGTGAGAAAGGACTTGCCATCGGGGCTGAAGGCCACGGCCACGACCGGGCCCTGATGTAGCAGGGCTGGTCCGATGGGCTGGTTGGTCACCGCGTCCCAGAGCCGCGCCGTCTTGTCCTCGCTCCCGGTCAGTACGGTCCTGCCATCGGGGCTGAAGGCCACGGCCCGGACTTTATGTCGATGCCGGATGGGCTCGCCGACGGGTTTCCCGGTCGCCGCGTCCCAGAGCCGCGCCGTGTTGTCACGGCCTCCGGTACCGGTAAGGACCGTCTTTCCATCAGGGCTGAAGGCCACGGCGCAGACCAAACGCTGATCTGCCAGGGGCAAGCCGATGGGCTTGCCGGCGGCGGCGTCCCAGAGCCGCGCTGCGTCCTCGCCCCCGGTGAGGATCGTCTTTCCGTCGGCGCTGAAGGCCACCGGTGACACACCTCTCTGATGCACGAAGGGCTGACCGATGGGACGATGGGAGGCGGTGTCCCAGAGTCGTGCCATCTTGTCATTGCTGCCGGTGAGAATGGTCCTGCCGCTCGGACTGTACGCCACGCCGCTGACCTCGCCCCCATGCGGGAGGGGCGATCCAACGGGTTGGCCGGTGGCGGCGTCCCAGAGCCGCGCCGTCTTGTCATAGCTGCCGGTGAGGATGGTCTTGCCGTCGGGGCTAAACGCCACGCTCGTGACCACGCCCTCGTGCCAGATGGGCTGGCCGATGGGCCGGCCGGTGGCGGCGTCCCAGAGCCGCGCAGTGCCATCGTCGCCCCCGGTGAGGACGGTCTTGCCGTCGGGGCTGAAGGCCGCGGCATCGACGGGACTTTCGTGGGAAAGGACCGCCTTGAGTCGGGCGTGATGAGGCCGCCACGCGGCCAGGCTCGCCCGCGCGGCGTGCTGCCAGACCGGATCGCGGGCTTCGACCGCCGACCGCCAGCTCTCGACCATCCAAAGCAGGCCCGGGCCGATCTCCCCTTTCTCAAAGGCCGCCTGGCCGCGGTCGAAGTTGCGGATCGCCAGCAGACGATTCGATACGGCCAGTAGGTCGGTGATTCTCCGATTGGCCTTTGTCTGTTCGAGGGCGAAGTAACGCTGCCGGTCGGCGTAGAGGAGCGCCAGTACCGCCGCGGCCGCCAGCGACGCCGCCACCACCGAAGCCGTCGCCAGCAGTGCCCGGTGCCGCCGCGCCAGCTTCCGGAGTCGATACCATGCCGACGGCGGGCAGGCCAACACCGGCTCATCGGCCAGGTAGCGCTGCACGTCCATCGCGAAGCCGTTGGCGGTTTCGTAGCGGCGGTTGCGGTCCTTCTCCAGTGCCTTCATCACGATCCAATCCAGTTCGCCGCGCACCAGCTTGGTCAGCCTCGCCGGTTCCGTCCCGCGGTTGGCGGCCAACGTCGGCAAGCCGTCGGCCGTGCTCAACTTCGTGCTCGGTTTCGATGGCTCCTGCTCGCGGATCACCCGCAGCATTTCCAGCATGCCGGCCTGGGTCAGCTCCTTGCGGGAAAACGGCGGGCTGCCGGTCAGCAGCTCGTACAGCAGCACGCCCAGGCTGTAGATGTCGCTGCGCGTGTCAATGTCGCGCTGGTTGACCTCCGCCTGCTCGGGCGACATGTATTCCAGCGTGCCGACCAACGCCCCGAAGCCGGTGACCAG
>JBIOJM010000538.1:0-4392 GCA_044450785.1 Isosphaerales bacterium | reverse complement strand
GGGCTATGGGAATCCAGGCTAGTGTTCGGCGCGCGTCTCCGGGCACTCGAAGCGACCCTACGGGTGCCCCCGCCGGAGTGCCTGACCGGAGGTCTCCCGCGCTCATCGTTGGCCCTGGCTTCAAAGGCATTCGCGCTCTCGGAGCACAGTCCGAAGGAAGGAGACCTTCGGTCGGGCACTCGGGCGGGGTCAGGAGACCCGCGCCCAACAAACGCTTCGGTCGGGCACTCGGGCGGGGTCAGGAGACCCGCGCCCAACAAACACTAGGCAGCAGGCAGTGAAGCCGGTTCAGAACGTATTCACTAGCAACTTGCAACTTGCAACTAGCAACTATTCGGGGGATCCACGATGATCACTCCTCTCCGCCCCACGAAGCACGCCGGCCCCGCGCGTCACCGGCTTCCTCGCCGCCGTCGACGACGCACGTCTCCCACCGCGTTCAGCGGGACGCTCTTCCGGCTCCGCCCCCGCCTGGAGGTGATGGAGGACCGGACGCTCCTGTCCACCTTCCTGGTGAGCAATACCGGCGACAGCGGCCCCGGCTCGCTACGCCAGGCGATCCTCGATTCCAACAATGCCGTCGGAGCGCCGAACACGATCGACTTCGACATCTCGGGGACCGGCGTGCAGATGATCTTGCCGCTCTCTTCTCTGCCCGCGATCGCCAACCCGGTGCTGATCGACGGCACATCGCAACCCGGCTACGGCGGCACCCCGCTGATCGAGCTGAGCGGGAGCCAGGCCGGCACCGGCGACGGGCTGACGATTACCGGCGCGGGCGTGACTGTCGACGGCCTAGACATCAACGATTTTCCCCAGGGCGCCGGCATCCACATCACCGGGACCAGCGCGAGCGGCAACTGGATCTACGGTACCTTCCTGGGCACCGACCCGACCGGTACGCAGGCCGTGGCTGACAATGTCGGGGTCGAGATCGACGCGGGAGCGGCCAATAACCTCATTGGCACCAACGGCGACGGTGTCAACGACGCGGCCGAGCGGAACCTGCTCAGCGGCAATTTGTTCGTTGGAGTCTGGATCAACGGCCAAGGCACGGATGGCAACGCCATCGCGGGCAACTTCATCGGCACGAGTGTCACCGGGGATGTCGCCCTGGACAACGGCACGTCGCCGGTTTTCAACTCAGACGGCCCGATCGGTGGCGGAGTGGTGATCGAAGGAGGCGCCTCCGGCAACCGCATCGGCACCGACGGTAGCAGCGTCGATGACGCCGGCCAGCGGAACGTCATCGCCGGTAGCAAGAACGATGGTATCGACATCGCCGGCGCCGGCACGGACGGCAACGTTGTCGCGGGCAATTTCATCGGGACCGACCTGACCGGGACTCGTTCCCTCGGCATCACCTACGGCGGCGTGGTGCTTGACGATGGCGCCTCGTCCAACTGGATCGGGGTGAACCCGGACGGCGGCGCGGCGGTGGGCGACGAGGGAAACGTGATCTCGGGCAACGGTTACGATGGAGTCGTGATCTTTTCCCTTACCGATGGCAATGGAGTCCAGGTCGGCCCCGGGTCCGATGGCAACGTTGTCGCCGGGGACAAGATCGGGACGGATGCCACGGGAGCGGTCGCATTGGCCAACGCCGTGGATGGAGTGGAGATCGATTCGAGCTCGGGCAACACGATCGGCGGGACGGGCGCCGGGTCCGACATCATCTCGGGTAATGGAGGTTCGAGCGGCTTTAAGGGCACTGGAGGTGCGGGCGTCGAGCTTGACAGCGCGTCTGATAACCTGGTGGTGGGAGACTTCATCGGCGCCGACGCGACCGGGACGAAGGCCCTGGGCAATGCAAAGGAGGGTGTGGAGATCGATGCGGCCTCTTTCGGTACTTCCACCGACAACACGATTGGCGGCACGTCGGCGATCGCGGGCAACCTGATCACCGACAACGGCGGACCAGGGGTTGTAGTCACCGGGGACGCGTCGGTCGGCAATCAAATCACCGCCGATCGGATCTTCGGCAACACGGGACAGGCCATCGACCTCGGCAACGACGGGGTGACTGGCAATAGCACCACGCCACGCGAGGGCCCCAACAACCTGCGGAACTTCCCGATCATGTTCACGACGGTCGACGGCAAGACTGAGGGCTGGCTGGGCGGCAGCTTGCCCGAGGCGACCTTCCGCATCGACGTTTTCGCCAGCGCCGGCTATGGGTCAGGGGGCTCGGGTGAGGCGCAGGATTACTTGGGTTCGCTGGAGGTGATCACCGACGCGACCGGACAGGTGAAATTCCCCGTCCCGTTCACGGCGCCGGTCAGGCTGCCGGTCATCGTCCCCTTCACGGCGCCGGTCGGGCTGCCGGTCATCACGGCCACGGCCACCGACCCTCAGGGCAACACATCCGAGGTCTCGTCGTCGCTTCCAGGCGGCTTCCGGGCCCAATCAGAGGTCGTCCGCCTTGCCCCTGGTCAGACATCGCTTACACTCTCGCCTGCCTCGGGCGACGCCATCTCTTTGCAGGATTCGGGCGCCGGGTCGTCCGGACTGACGTGGGACCTAAGTTTGTCGGTCGCGGCCGGGACGTTGACGCTCTCGAGTACCGCCGGTCTGGACGGGTCAGGTGATGGAACGGGATCGCTCTTCTACACCGGCACGCTCTCAGCACTCAACACCGCCATGGACGGGATGACCTACGCGCCGCCGCCGGGCTTCCAGGGCAATACCTCGGTGAGCGTGGAGGCTCAGTCCGATGGCATAGCCCTGCTCGCGGGCCAGGTCATCATCACCACCAGGTCGTTCGTCGTTACCACGACAGCCGACGGCGGCCCGGGATCGCTGCAACAAGCGATCCTCGATTCCAACACCGCGACCGGTGGCCTGAACACGATCGACTTTGCCATCCCGGGCGCCGGCACCCGCACCATCGTCCTCATGTCGCCCCCGCCTGTGATCACCAGCTCCGTCTTGATCGACGGCTTCTCCCAGTGGGGCTACGCGGGCACACCGCTCATTGCTCTCAGCGGCCAGTCGGTCGGTAGCTCGGCCACACTGGTCGTCTCGGCTGGAGATGTCAGCATTCGCGGTCTGGCCATCGACCGCGTGGCGATCGACGCGACCACCAGCGACCTCCTGATCGGCTACGTACACGCTCAGGGCCTTACAACCCAGCTTTCCCTGCTCGACTCTCACGGCCAGGTGCTCATCCGGAGCGACGGCCTCGCGCCTGGCAATGCCGATGACGCGATCGACCAGCATCTTCTGGCCGGGACCTATACTCTCCAGGTCGAGCGCACTGGCGGCAACGGCAGCTTCACCCTGACGACCACCTTGACGCCGGCCAGCGCACCGTTTCAGCCGATCTCGGTGGGATCGGGCCCAGATGCCATCGTGGCGGGGGACTTCAACGGGGACGGCAAGCTCGACCTGGCCGTCGCCAACAAGTACTCCAACGACATCTCCGTGCTGCTGGGCAACGGCGATGGCACATTCCAGCCCCAGGTTACTTACGCGGTGGGATCGTACCCCGTCGCTATCATGGCGGGGGACTTCAACGGCGACGGCAAGCTCGACCTGGCGGTCGCCAACGAGGGCTCCTTCTTTTTGAACAGCATGGGCGACACGGTGTCGGTGTTGCTAGGCAACGGCGATGGCACCTTCCAGCCCCAGGTCACGTACGCGGTGGGATCGGGCCCAGATGCCATCGTGGCGGGGGACTTCAACGGGGACGGCAAGCTCGACCTGGCCGTTGCAAACGCCGGCTCCTACAGCGTGGACGACGGCACGGTGTCGGTGTTGCTGGGCAACGGCGACGGCACCTTCCAGCCCCAGGTTACTTACGCGGTGGGGTTGTCCCCATCCTCCATCGTGGCGGGTGACTTCACCGGTGACGGCCGGATCGATCTGGCCGTGGCAGGCGGCAACTACAACTCCGTCACCGGCTCCGTGGGCGAAGTCTCGGTGCTCTTGGGCAACGGCGATGGCACCTTCCAACCCGCGGTCCAGTACGCGGTCGGGGCGAACCCAACCGGCATTGTGGCGGGGGACTTCAACGGGGACGGCAAGCTCGACCTGGCCGTCGCCAACGAGTACGACCCCGACATCTCCGTGCTGCTGGGCAACGGCGATGGCACCTTCCGGCCCCAGGTTACTTACGCGCTGGCGCAGCTCCCAGTCGCCATCGTGGCGGGGGACTTCAACGGGGACGGCAAGCTCGACCTGGCCGTCACCGGCGGGGGCAGCGCATCGGTCTTGCTGGGCAACGGCGACGGCACCTTCCAGTCTCCGGTGAACTCTACAGTCGGATATACCCCGTCTACCATCGTGGCGGGGGACTTCAGCGGGGACGGCAAGCTCGACCTGGCCGCCCCCAACGCTGGGGCCAGCGACGTCTCCGTGCTGCTGGGCCACGGCGATGGCACGTTCCAGAGC
>JBIOJM010000537.1:0-4394 GCA_044450785.1 Isosphaerales bacterium | reverse complement strand
GATATCTACTCCGATCACGACTGATGCTCATCCTCGCCGCCGGCCGGTCGCCCGGCTCACTCCCGTGCCCCTTGTCCGAGGACGGTCGCCCCGGCCTCGTCCGCCCGTGACCGGCGTGCCAAAGGCGGGGAGTTGCGAGGGCCTGTTCGTCGTCCCGGATGACTTCAAAGAGCCGCTGGAGGAGATGAGCGAGTACATGGAATGAGCCTCCTGCTCGATACCTGTACGCTCCTGTGGTGCCTGTCCAACAACGCCAAATTGAGCGCGGCGGTCAGATCGTCGCCAGGTCGGCAATCTCGCCGCCGGTCGCGAAGAACGCCCGCATGAGGAGGTCGATTCCGACCCCATCGGCCGTGCCCTCGGCCTTCGCCACCCTCGATTGCGACGAGCCGATGGCCCTTGCGAGCTGGTCCTGCGTCATGCCGGCCGCCTCGCGCCGTCGCCGAACCTCGCGGCCAAGCCTGACCCGGAAATCGACCACCCGCCGCTCGGCCTTGTCAAGCCCGAGCCAGTCGGCCGCGTCATCAACGATCGCATAGCCCATCGCTTCCATCTTCGCGCGTTCTTTCGCGTCCATATCCCGTCTCCTCGCTTCATCGGTTGTCGAACCGCTTGAGCCGCGCCTTGCAGGCGTCATGGCCCCCTCCAGGAACAGCATCGGCTTTCGCGGGGGTCCCGTGCTCATGCCGGCATTATGTCAGATCAGAGATTAAACGTGAAGGGGAATCAGGTCACGGCAAGACACCGAGAGGCACGGAAGGAGAGGGACAAGAGCCCCTTCCGTTTTTCTTCGATCATGAATCGATCCTGATGTCATTGCGAACCGTCCCGTTCTCGAAACCTCGTCTTCCGAGGCTTTCATCCGTGCCATCGGTTTTATCCGTGGTAAAAAGAGATTTGTTATCAGTTGTCGAAAAATGGCGGTCGGGGGATCGATTCCGCGTCACGTTGTCGCGCACCCGGCCAGGCTGGGCACGCGCCTCAGGCCCCGTTGCTCGGCGACTTCCCTTCGAGCCGGGGCCGATCCTCCTTCCTTTCGTCCTTGCAGCCTTTCGTCCTTCGAATTCGGCTTGCGTCTATATCGTATCCGATATACCCTTGATGCATGAGTACTGTCGACGAAGGGCCCAAGGATCTGGTTTTGCTGCACGGGAAAATCAAATCGCCGCCCTTCTCCCCTGCGGCGAGGGTTGAGGTCGGGACGTTGCTCCGCCGGCTTCAGCATGGGCAGTCAATTGGCATGCCCCTTTCTCGACCAATGCCGAGCATCGGCGCCCGCTGTCACGAGCGCCGGGTCCGAGACGAGGACAACAACTGGCGGTTGATCTATCGGATCGATCCCCGGACCATCGTGATCGCCGAGATCTTCCCCAAGTCGACCCGTCAGACTCCGAAACACATCATTGACGCATGCCAGGCGCGGCTGGCCCGGTATGACGAGGCGATCGCCAAGGCCGCCAAGAGAAGGAAATGATCATGGACAAGCACACGCGAAAAGCGATCGAGGACGCCGGCTTCCACGTCACCACGGTCCGGGAGTTCCTCGACCTGACCGACGCGGAGAACGAACTGGTCGAATTGCGGGTCGCGATCAGCCGAGCCGTTCGCGCGAGGCGCGAGAGCACCGGCGTCACCCAAAGCCAGTTGGCGGAGCGAGTGGAGTCGAGTCAGCCGCGGATCGCCAAGATCGAGGCGGCGGCGCCTGGTGTGTCGCTCGACCTGATGTTCCGGAGCTACTTCGCGCTGGGGGGGAACGTTCGCTGAGCTGGCCGGGGCCAAGCGGAACAGCGCGGGCGCCCGGAGACGGACCCGACCGCGGAACAGGTAGTTCCCCAGCGAGAATCCCTCCACCATCCCTTCACGCAACGAATCGAGCCGGCGCCGATCCTCGATCGGGCAGAGCCAGTGCGACTCCTCCGGACCCGCCGCGGCTGCCGAGCCCGCCACGCTGCCGGTCCGGGCCGCTTTCAGATCCTCGGTCCGCCCCTGGGCCTGGACGTGATCGACACGTTCTTTGATCGACGTGTGCGCGCTGGCTTCGCCTCCCGATCCATAACACCTTCCTCAGGCAAAGGTGCGAAAAAAAATGTGGAAGTGACTTGACGACGGATTCCAGAGCCACTAGTCCTCAAACAAGCGTAATAAAAAAAATGCGACCACACTGAACAAAAGTGCAATTAAATACAAAGCACCGTAATATGATCGCGCACCGACTCCATGTCCGGACTTTGGAGCCCGGTCCCCGCGACGCGACTGGTCTGCTTCAACGTCTCACCCCCTCTCTCGGTTCGATGGCCAGCACGGATCGGGGCATCCGGACCCCGACTTCAGGAGACCCCCCCCTCAAAACAGCCAGCAGCCGTGCAACCGCTCCACCAACCGCAGGAATGTTCCTTGCCACGGCGTCCACGACAACAGCCGGTAGATCAAGCGCTTGCCTGTCCGCACGATCTGGCACGGCATCTGGATCACCGTCGCGCAGAACGTCGCGAACTCCATCCGCAACAGCGTCCGCTTCTCGACCTCGTGCCGGGCCGCGTGCCGCGGCGACACCGGCACCAGCAAGGCGCTCCAGGCCTTCAGGCTCCAGGCCAGGCTGGCCATCACCATGTACGCCCAGTTGCTCTCCAGGGTGTCCACCGGCGTCGTCAACGCGTGCACCCCGCCCTTGAGCTGGGCGATCAGGTTCTCCTGGTCACAGCGGTCGTTGGCCGAGAACACGATCTCGTCGGCCGGCGTCTCCCAGTCGTTGGTGATGTAGAAGAAGTAACGATACTCCTCGAACAGCCGCATCTGCCCCTGGTCGATCCCCAGACGCTTGCGGAGCACGACCATGCGATAGGTCCGGTGGCACGCACTCGGGCGGTACTCGAACTCGGCAACCATCTCCTCGAGCAGATGGATTGTCTTGTAGCCGCGCTCCCGGACGATCTCCGCCTTGACTCGTTCGGGCCGCTGGCGGGGCGCGGTCTTGATCGCATACCGCGGGGGGCGTTCCAGGAAGCTGTACGCTGCGGCCGGGAGGTCTTCGGCCAGGGCCTTGAGAGTGGGGTGGGCCTCGAACCCGAAGATGAAGCGGATGTCACCCGCGGCGTCCCAGCGGTCGAGGTGCTTGGTCTGGGAGAAATCCGTGTCGCCCCGCATGAGGATCTTGCGGAAGCCGGCCTGCCGGCACAACGCGGCGGCCTTGTCCAGGTAGACGTGGGCCTGTTCGTGCGAGGGACGGTTGCCACTGCGGTTGACCAGGAAGAGCGGTTCTGCAGTGTTGGCCAGCGAGATCAGCAGGGGGTGGTAACCACACTGGCCGTTGTACGCGATGTCCACACCCTGCTTGCACTCGGCATCGGTCGCCACGATGGTGCCATCGGCGTCGAGGATGGCTTCCTCGAAGAAGGCGGGGGACTGCTGGGACCAGACCCGCATTCGCGTGCGGTTGAAGGCGTCCATCAGATCCATGATGTCGCTCTCGGCAAAGCGGCGGCAGAAGTCCCCGGCGGTGGTGGGGTCGGGGATGCGCTGGGCGCCCAGGGCGTTGAGATAGACCTCGTCGTTGCGCCGCAGTTCGAGGTGTTCGATGCGCGAGCCGCCGGCGAGGCTGTTGAAGGCGATGTTCAGGACGTGGTCGGATTCGTGGTAGGGCAGGTGTCGCTTGAGGACATGGAGCTGGGCGTCGATGTCGCGGATCAGGCCGGTCCGTTGTGCGAGCAGGAGCATGGCGCCGATGCCGCCGGCGGCGAGGCCCTGAGTGCGGTCGGCCAGTTCGTAATGGATGTTGCCGGCGGAGAACATGGGCTGGTCGCGTTCCGGTCCGGGACAGTTCTCGATGCGGTCGAGGACGCGTTGGCGGCGTTCGCGGAGCTTTCTGCGGTTGCGTTCGCGGGTTGCATTGCGGTTGCGTTTTCGGGTCTTCCTGGGGAGAGTAGTCGTCACTCGAAAGCCTCCGTTGTTTGGAATAGTGAGGACGTGTTCGCACCTCTATTATTCCAGAATCTTCGGGGGTTTTCGAGCTTTTTCTCCGATTTCGAGCTATTTTCGCTACAAATCACGCTTGGTTGAGGACTAGCTGCGTCCCCGTTTCGTTTCCTTTCACCTATAGGCCAGGCGTTCCGACCGAACGGAACGACACCCTCCGCAACCAGCCCTCCACCACCCTACGACCGGGTCCGCTGCAACCGGCCATCAGACCGTCTCTTCCGTCGAGACATCTACCGCCAGCAATTGCCCCACGCTGTAGGGGCACTCTGCGGGGAACGTGTCCCGGACCAGCCCAGTCTCCGCGACAGCCAGTTCGACCGCGTTGTCGTAGGATTCCGCCAGGACGGCTTCGGCGTGGTTGTGAAGGACCCCGGAGCTGGCTAACTCGGCGAGTTCCTGCCGCTGGGTGATGATTGTCG
>JBIOJM010000536.1:0-4405 GCA_044450785.1 Isosphaerales bacterium | reverse complement strand
ATCTGGGAACGCGCGAGATCAGTTGCATGATTCCGGCCGACGACGTGCTTTTATAGAGGCACGGACTGGATTTTCTGAATGGAGGGATTGATCAAGCTTGAAACAAATCGTCGCGGTGCGTTCCCAGGGTGCGCTCCGCGACCCTGGGCATTGATGGTCGGCCCCTTTGGGGCCAGATCCAAAACGCGCAACACCAAGAAGCGCCAGCGAGGGTCCGGCGGTGTCAGGCGCTGGCCTCGGCCAGCGTCCCTCGCTGGCGCGTCGGGTTAGTGGGTCGATCTCCTCGGTCCCGGTATCGATTCGATCGTTCGGAACCGATCGATCCTTGGGTGAGTTTCGACCCGCCGTTCGCCTTATGACTTTGTGGAGTGAGAGTGATCAAGATAATTGACAGCGTATCGATCACGATAATCGATGTTGATTTCGGGGACGAGGGAAGTACCGGTGGCCTCTTCTCTTTTCCGTCTGGCGTGCTGATGAAAGCGTCTGCTCGCTGTCCGCACCGAGAGATCGCGAATCGTTACCATCGCAGATCCAGGGAATGTCACGGGCAAGCCGACCGCATAGCTCGATCGCAGCTTGATGCAGGGGCCGGCTCCTGGCTGCGGCCCATTCGTCAAGCTGAGTACCGTGACTGGAAGCGGTGGCAAAAGTACCGACCGATCGCCACGTTCACCGAGAACAATCGATCACGACGCGACGTCGACTCGTGTAACGGGCAGCTTCCGTACCGTTGCACGCCCGACCGAGTCGAGGGCTGGAACCGAAGCAAGCTCAGCGCTTGCTCCATCCTGATCTCGGTGCGGACTGTCTCAAATCGACGCCTGGCACGATCCCTCCTCGCTCACCGGACATGATGGCTCGGTGCTCGGGAAGACCGTTCCGTTCCCTCTCAACTCGCTCTGGGGAACGGGAACGGACCCCTTCGATCGATGCGTTGCTGCGTTGCGGACCAGCGGGCGTGCGGCAGCGCCGTCCGGGCAGGTCCAGCGACAACAGCGCCTCGCCCAGGCGCTCGTTCTTAAGCCCGAGGGAGTCCCGAGCGTGGTCCGCGTCAGGGTAGGACTCTGGGCCAGAATGTGCAGCACGCGATCCTCAAGGTCGAGCTGCCTGCCCTCGACCACGCGGTCCATCGAGCGGCCGTGGAGCGCGCTGACGACTTCAAGACGGGTGGTGTGGGTGTTGGTTGTCAGCAGTTCCAGATAGACCGGCGCTGCCCAGCGCTCGCTGAAGAGCACCGAAAGGCCGGTCCCGCTCGCCGCGAAAGTGGCTCAATCTCTCGCCCTTGCTGACGTCGTTCGTCGTGGGCAACACGTCTTGGTTTATTGAGCGAGCGTTCCGTTCCCTGACGCTTTATGGGGAACTGGGAACGGCGTCGCGAGGTCGTTCCGTTTTCCGCGCCGCCGGTCGCTGCGCGCGGTCAATCGCCTCGGTCCGAGCCATTCCAGCAGAGTCCGTTGCACGGGCACCAGGTCGCCCCTCGGTCGGGCGTTTCTACGCTCTTTTCGTGGTCTTCGACAGCGTAAGATCTCCTGCTGAGTCGATGATCCGGATCGCCGAGGTGGTCGCATCTCCGAGGCGGGATCGGGCCGACGTCGAGGTCGTCCTTGGTCCCGGCCGGCGGATCGTGGGCTTCGTCAAGACCCTCCGGCGTGGCGAGAGCCGTCCCCGGCACCGGGCCGCGGTGCCCGGCAAGCCGCAAGCCCGGTCGACCGAGGCGACAATATCCCTTTCTTTCAATCCGCCCGCAGGGCCCGTCGGTCGCGGTAGCGGCTTCCCAGGGCCAGGCCAGACCCACCTGCCAGGCTGATCCCGCCGCCGACGAACGCCAGCCAGTACCAGTCGAGGGGCGTCGCACTCGAGGATTCTCCGACCTGCTTCCGGATGATCCCGTCGGGCTTGAGGCGGCCCAGGAACGATTCGGGGGCGAACTCGGACTCCGGGATCGGGCCGAAGCGGCATTCCGTGACCTCAAGGCGCCCCGAAAGCTTCGGCGTGGTCGGAACGAGCCTGGTCGAGGTGAGGGCCCGGAAGATTGGGCGTCCTCCCTGGTGGTCGTATTCGTATCGGTTTTCGAACGACTGGCCTGACACTTCCTCGTGCGAGGAGCGGACCACGAACAGGTCATCCGCGTCGAAGACGAACGTATGATCCTGTCGGTCGCGGCCCTTGACCTCTGGACTTGTCCGCAGCCGAAGCGTCACGAGACGGTGGCCGTCGCCGGTCGTAGCGTTGAGCTTGACGACTCCATAGTCGGTCGAGAAACCCTCCTCTGCGCAAGCGATAGTCAGATCGCCACCGCTGTATTTCCGCTGAAGTCCGAACAAGATCAACCCGCCATGGATCGCGGGTTCCCCCAACCGGATGGAGTCATTGAGGTCGATCCAGTCGAGTGCGCTCCGGTAGGATTGCTCACGGGAGGCGCGGGAGCCTTCGCTAATCCTCCACGGCTCGGGCGGCCCGAGGCTGCGCCGGGCCAGGATCGAGCAGTCCGGGTTGGCGAGATACATCAGCTCGTTCGAGTTATCGGTTCTGCGGAGGCGGCCGAACGGGCCGGAGCGGAGCAACTCTTGCCGCTCCTTGTTTTCATGGGCATCACTGCTGGAGTGAAGGACCGTCGTGAGACGGATGTGCTGATAAGGAGCGAGCAAGCGCTCCGCCGCGGCGAAGTAGTCGGCCAGGAACGAATCCCAGGCGGCGGGGTCGATGCCCGGGGCGAGCTTTAAGCCTTTTAGCCAGCGCCGGGCGTGCGGGCCGGCACGCCGGGCAAGCTGCTCCGTATCCGCCCAGAAGGCGGCGTCCAGTTCGTCGAGGCCGATCCCCAGAGTTGCGCGGCAGTCGACCTCGAACGTCGCCTGCTGGCACGTGGTGTACAGCTTCAAGAATCGCTCGGGACCGTACATCCGGAGGAGGTAGTTGACAAGCGGGGCACCTTGAATATACGCCGCCGGCCCCGAATACCAGTACCAATCCGGGGCGACCAGTTGTCGGAGGGTCAAGCTCCGCCCGTGCTCGTGGTCGTCCCAGGCGGGGTAGGCCAGTGCTTCGGCAGAATAGCCCTCGTCGGCCTGCGCCCACCCTTCGATCAGGACCCTCGGCGGGTCGCTCCGGGCGGTGCAGTTCCGGGTGATGACGCAGTGGGCGACCTCGTGGCGGTCCAGGTCCGTCAGGCCGTCGGCTCCGCGCTGGGCTCGGTCGAGGTACAGGCCGACTTGGGACCCGATCGCCATGTCGTAAATGGCGCAATGCCCGACGCCAAGGAGCGGCCCCCGGTACCAGACGATCGGCCAGGTCGCGGATTGGTCGAGCCGGGCCAGCGAGGCTTCAACGTGCCGGTCCATCGCGGCCACCAGGGCTTTTGCGTCCTTGGCCGTCGCCCCGACCATCGTCACCCACTTCCCCGGCGTCCGCTCCGGGTAGAACCAGCGTGCTTCCAGGTCCGCGAGGGGCCGGGCCAGCGGCAAGAGGACCTTGGACGGCCAGCCGGGGGGCACATGGGGATCAAACGCCGGTCGCATCGCCATCCGGATGTGCCCGGCCAAGAACCAGAACGGCGCCGTCCCCACGAGCAGGCCCACCAAAGCCCGGTCGCGTCGGGGGCCGCGAATCAGGCGGACGGTCGCCGCGATCATCAGGCCGATCCCCGCCGCCAGCATCAGGACCGACAAGCCGACCGGGAGGATCGGGTTTGAGTTCCGGACCTGCGAGGCGGTCAGTGCCGCCGCCAGGCCGAGGGCCCCGAGCCAGGCACCCCAGACGGTGACGACCCATCGAGCCAGCATCGACAGACTCGCGGACAGGAGGTTACTGGGCCCGACGTTTGATTTGGACGACTCAAATCTGAGCCCGGTCGCGGTCGAGCAGGTTGGCCCGCGAGGACGCTCGCCACGCCATGACGATGGCATAAGTCTGACAAAAGTCGGGATGGTGTGTCAAGCTAGTTCCACAACACGGAAACGGGGTTTCAAGAAGTCGGAAATTTGCGTATACCTCCCAGACCCTCGATTGTGAGGCCAAGGAGGTGACGAATGCCAGGGAAGGCGGCAAAGGTCAGGGTCAGCGAGAAGCAGTTGGCGGTTTTGCAAGAACTCAGTCGGTCGCGCACGGCGGCGAAGGGGATTGTGCAGCGTGCGTTGATTTTGGTGCGGGGGGTTCAGGGACTCTTGAACGAGCAGATTGCGGAGGAAGTCGGGCTGAACCGGCAGCAGGTCGGCGTGTGGCGGAAACGGTGGCGAGATGCTTGGGAGTCGCTGTGCGTCTGGGAATGCACCGAGCCGCACCGGCTCCGTGAAGCTATCCTCGAAGTCTTGTCCGACGCGCCGAGGCTGTGACCCTTTCGCACCGTTCGCGCTGGTAATCGGATCAATGGTTGCGAGTAGGGTCCAGCCGCCGCCGACCTCCCTCT
>JBIOJM010000535.1:0-4417 GCA_044450785.1 Isosphaerales bacterium | reverse complement strand
TGCTCATACTCGCCGTCCGCTTGCGATCCGGGCGGATCGCAGAGCCGGTGCTCGGAACTGTGGCCGAATGGGTGCTTGCACGAGAAGCCCTTTATCGAGAGACGTTTCCTTCAAATCCTGCGAACCCAATGCCCATCCCATTCAGCCTCCAGAGTGGCTACTGGCAACCGCTTGCCACTGAACTGTTGGATGAGGCCGCGGCCATTCGCGCGGACGACGTTCGTACCAACCTCCAGTTGTGTGAACTGCTCCTGGAGCCGGGCTACACCTGGTAAAGCCGGCTACCCACCCGCCAAGCCATCGAGGTATTGTCAAATTTCGTGGATGGAAAAAAGTCAGGCGGCGGCGGTTTGCTTGACGCCGTCCACGAAGACGGCACCCGCGATAACTTCCTTCAAGATTGCCGATCCGTTCAACGATCGCCAATGTTGTGATGCACTCTCCATCAGCTTGAACACCATCGTCAGGCACGCTGTCCGGGTCCCGCTCCCCTTCGTCTTGACGTGCCTCAGCCGCACCGTCGAGAACGTCGACTCAATCGGGTTGGTCGTCCGGATGTGCAGCCAATGCTCCGCCGGGAAGTCGTAGAACGTCAGCAACACATCTCGATCCTTGACAAGGCACTCCGTCGCCTTGGGGTACTTCGCTTCGTAGGTCGTCACGAACAGGTCGAACGCTTTCTCCGCAACGGCACGGCTCTCGGCCAGATAGATCTCGTGGAGCATCCCCTTGGCCTTCGCCTGGCTTCCCTTGGGCAGTTTGTCGAGCACATTCGCGGTCTTGTGTACCATCCGGGCGCAATCGCTGCATTGCGGGCCTCGCTGGTCATCCCGTTCGTGCCTCCGCCCCACCCAGGCCGTCGGCCCCGTTACCCCGCGTAGCGTATTTCCGCCCTCCTCCGCCATCCTCGGGCTGGAGGAGGGCGGACACATGCCCAGGAATTCGCGTGGGATTCGCGAGGTGGCCTGGCTGATCGATTCGGTGGCCGTCCGGACACGGGACGGCTCCAAGCGGGTCGAAAAGGCTTACCGCATGTTAATCGGGGACGGGGCGACGACACTTCCACAGACCATCCGACAAGAGGAGGGAGCCGATGCGTGCAGCGATCTATGCCAGGGTCTCCACCGAGCGACAGGAACGCCAGCAGACGATCGACAGTCAGGTCGACGCCCTCCGAAGTTGGGCGTCGGCAAACGCTCATGATCTCGCCGAAGACCAAGTCTATACCGATGAGGGCTATACCGGCTCCCGCCTCGACCGCCCCGGCCTCGACGGTCTACGAGACGCGGCCCTTCGAGGTGATTTCGACGTCGTCGCCGTCCTCAGCCCCGACCGATTGGCCCGCAAATACGCCTATCAAGTCCTGCTCCTGGAAGAGCTGCGCAAGGCCGGCTGCGAGGTCGTCTTCCTCCACCGCCCCATCACCGAGGATCCTCAGGACCAGCTCCTCCTGCAGATCCAGGGCGCTGTCGCCGAGTACGAGCGGGCCGTGCTCGCCGAGCGGTTCCGCCGTGGCAAACTCCTCAAGGCACGCCAGGGAATCTGGCTCGGAGGCAAGGCTCCCTACGGCTATCGCTACGTGCCCAAGAGCGATGGCGTGCCCGGCTACCTGATCGTCGAAGAGGACGAGGCGGTGGTGGTCCGGTTGCTCTTCTCCTGGCTGATCGACGAGCGGATGACGACCCGCCAGATCGTCAAGCGGCTCAACGCCGGCCCCTGGTTCCCGCGTTCGGGGTGCCGTCCCTGGTCGCCGTCCGTCGTGCATCGCGTCCTCTACGACGAGACCTACGCGGGCATGGCGTATGCAAACCGCTATCGGTTCGTTCCGCCGAAGCAGCCCCGGTCGCGGGGGCGCGGTCGCGACGAGAACACGTGCCGCCAACCTCGGCCTCGTGAGGACTGGATCGGCATCCCGGTGCCCGCCCTGATCGAGCAGGAGACCTATCAGTTGGCACAGGATCAGCTCGCCCGCAACGCCCGGCTCTCGTACCGCCACAATACGCGGCATTCCTACCTTCTGCGGTGCCTGTTGACGTGCCGGACCTGCGGCCTGGCCATGTACGGAGTGACCCAGCGGGCCGAGGGCGGCCGGCGGCCTCGCCGGTACTACCGGTGCAGGGGCAAGGATTGCACCTGCAGCGCCCGCGAGAATCGTTGTCCGCAGAAGATGGCCGAGGCAGAGACGCTGGAAGCTGCGGTGTGGGGCCATATCCAAGGGCTCTTGAGCGACCCGGAGGCACTCCTGGCCCAGTTCCGCGAGTTGGCCCGGCTCGATGCAGAGGGTGACGCAAGTCAGAGGGGGGAAGTCCAGAAGCTGGAAGCCCAACTCAAAAGGCTGGAACGCGAGGAGGTCCGACTCATTGATGCCTATCAGGCCGAAGTGATCAGTCTGGCTGAACTGGAACAACGCCGTCGAGGGTTGGCCGGGCGGCGTCAGGCCATGACCGAACAACGCGAGCAGCAGACTCAGCTACGCCAAGAGGCAACGAGCGCCCGAGCGGTGCTGACGGACCTGACGACCTTCTGCGAGAGGATCCGTTCGCGCCTGGTCGACGCGACGCTGGAGGAGAAGCAGGAGATCTTGCAGTTGCTGATCGAGCGCGTGATTGTGGGTGAGGGGTCGCTGGAGAT
Organism: Isosphaerales bacterium; assembly: GCA_044450785.1. GTDB lineage: Bacteria > Planctomycetota > Planctomycetia > Isosphaerales > Isosphaeraceae > JBIOJM01. The sequence continues at coordinate 1,786 of JBIOJM010000535.1, read as the reverse complement.
TCGTCACGTGATCCCGCTACGCGACCTATCGCCAGGGGGAAACGGTCCCGGGCCACCCGAGGTGGGATTGCGCCCGGATGGTATGCACCCAGCAGCGCTGCTCCTTGGTCGTATCCCACGCCTGACGCATTGCCTTCCAGAACCCCAACGCTCCGTCGCCGATCGCCAGGTGGGGATCGACCTCAAGCCCACGGGCCTTCACGTCCAGCAGCAACTCCTTCCACGACTGCTCGCTCTCCCGGTAGCCGTCGGCGATGGCGATCAACTCCTTCTTGCCGTCGGCGGTGGCTCCCATCAGCACCAGGATGCACTGGCGACCTTCCTCCAGGCGGATGTTGAAATGCACGCCGTCGGCCCACACGTAGACGTAATGCTTGCCCTTCAAGGATCGCTTGTTCCAGGCTCGGTGTTCCTCCTCCCAGGCCGCCTTGAGCCGGGTGACCGTGTTCGCCGAGAGCCCCGGGGCATCCGGCCCGAGGATCGCCTTGAGCGCCTCGGGGAAGTCACCGGTGCTGATCCCCTTGAGGTAGAGCCAGGGGATCAGTTCGTCCAGGCTCTTGGTCCGTCGCAGGTAGGGCGGCAGGACGGCGGGACTGAAGGTCTCCTGTTGCTCCGGGGGCCGGCGGTCCTGGACCCTGGGCTGCTTGACCTCGAGTGGCCCCAAGCCGGTGAGGATGGTCCGCTGGGGGTGTGAGCCGTTGCGGACGACCTGGCGGCGTCCGGCCTCGTCCTTGAGGTGGGCGTGGCTGTCGATCCAGTCGGCGACCTCGGCCTCGACGGCCTTGGCCAACATCTCACGAGCCCCGTTTCGGAGGACCTCGGTCAGAACGTCACGGCTGCCGGGCAATGGCACAATGCGGATCTCGGAAGTAGACTGACTCACGGTGGCGTACTCCTTTGCCTCGTCGGCAACTTGGGTGTTGGTTAGACTTCACCAAGGGTACGCCGCCTTTCTTTTCACCTCCATCCACGAAATTCGACAATACCTCGGCTCTGAACACGATTCACCATGACTTCAAAGCTAAGATGAGCTGAGGCGGGCTTCGTGGTGAGCCTTGCCTCGGCCAACACGAAAGTCGGCAGTCGGAGAGCAGACGGGGGGGGTGCCGGTATCGTGATGGCGATCGATCGGACTGACTCCACGAAATGAACCCAATTTTTCTGATGCAAACTGTTGTCAATCAACGAACTTGATCAAACAGCCAGAAGGGTCAAACAAGGAGAATCATCGGAGTGCTGGTTCGCTCCGCCTGACCCTGTCGAACGACTTTCGCGTACAGACAATAGGAAAACGGCACAAACAGACTGAGATGAGCGTGGTCTCGCTGATTTCACCTGATTGAGGGAAATGGAGAAAGAAGACGGACATGGCCGATCGTCGCAGGGCGCATCTCGACGTTCTGGAACGCCGGCTGACGGGGCCGAAGCGGATCGCGCTGTTTGGGCATCGGAACGTCGGCAAGACGACCTTGCTGGCGATGTTCTACCGGCAGGCGTCAACCGGCCGGGTGCCGGGGGTGCGGCTGGCGGCGATCGAACCGGCGAGTGCGGAGTACCTGGCGGAGAAGATCGCCCGCATCGAAGCCGGCGAGCCCTTGGCCGGGACCCTCGCCGAAACCGAGTTGAAGCTGCGACTGTACCACGGCCCCGCGCGGCTTGACCTGATCGTCAAAGACTATCAGGGCGAGCACGTGTCGCTCGGCGTTGAGGAGCCGATCCAGGCGTTCTTTGCTGACTGCGACGCCGTCTTGCTGTGCCTCGACCCCGAGGGCTCTGGCCAGCCGGC
>JBIOJM010000534.1:0-4433 GCA_044450785.1 Isosphaerales bacterium | reverse complement strand
TCCCTCGCGATGAGGACTGGGTCGTCGCGCAAAACAAGCCTCACGCGCGTGCCCGCCGGGGTGCTTGCCGCGGTGGACGTCGGCATCTGAGCCAGCACCGTGATGTCACCGAGGTCCACCGTGACCCGGCTGGTGGCGCCCAGGAAGGCCACCGCGATGACCGTGCCGACAAGAGGGCCATCGGACATCGCTCCGTCCGTCGCAAGCGAAACCGCCTCGGGCCGCACCAGCGCGATGGCGGGTCCGGTCGGCACGTTTGGCTGGACGAGCGGCAGCTGGGTTCCTCTGACCTCGACCATCCCGAACTTGACCTCGCCCGCCAGGCGGTTCGTCAGGCCGACAAACTCCGCCACGAACGGCGTGGCCGGCCGCGAATAGATCTCAGTCGGGGGGCCAAGCTGCTCCAGGTGACCCGACTGCATCACGCCGACGCGATCCGCGATCGCGAGCGCCTCCTCCTGGTCGTGCGTGACGAAAAGCGTGGTGATCCCGATCTCGAGCTGCACGCGGCGAATCTCGTCGCGCAGGCGGGATCGCACCTTGGCGTCGAGCGCCGACAACGGCTCGTCCAGCAGGAGCACTGTCGGCTCGATGGCCAGGGCGCGAGCCAGGGCGACGCGCTGCTGCTGGCCACCGGAGAGCTGGCTGGCGTATCGGTCGGCGAATCCGGAGAGACCGACGAGCTCGAGCATCTCTCCCGCCCGGCGTCGACGTTCGTCGGCGGTCTTGCGGCGCAGGGTGAGGCCGAAGGCGACGTTCTGCATCGCGGTCATGTGTGGGAACAAGGAATAGGCCTGGAAGACCATCCCGACGTCTCGCTTGCTGGCCGGCAGGCCGGTCACGTCCTTGCCGCCGAAGACGACCCGGCCCGAGTTGGCCTCTTCGAGCCCCGCCACCAACCGAAGCGCCGTGGTCTTGCCGCACCCTGAAGGGCCTAGAAGGGCGACGAGCTCTCCCGGAGCCAGCGTCAGGTTCAGCTCGTTGAGTGCGACCACGGGACCGTAGCGCCGGCTCAAGTCCTCCATCCTCACCTCGACCCCGGCTTGGTTTCTCAGAGTTTCGGGTGGCATGTCAGGCCCTCTGCCCGGGGACGTAGTGCTGCTGCTGCAGCCGGCCGCCGACCAGGGTAAGCACCATCAGGAGGATGAAAGCCAGGAGAAGCGCCCCGACCGCGACGGCGATCGACGTGTTGGCGTCGGTCAGGCCGACGTAGGCGACCTCCACCTGCAGGTTCTGAAAGTTGAGCAGGTTGGCGACCGTGTACTCGCCAAGAACGAGTGCGACGGACAGCAAGCTCGCGTTGAGGATGGCGCTCGGCATGTTGGGGATGACGATGCGCAGCATCACCGTGCCCCAGCCTGCACCAAGACTGCGGGCCGCCTCGGACAGCGTCTTCAGGTCGATCGCCGCGAGCCCCGCGTCGAGGGCGCGGTAGCTGTAGGGCAGAACGAGGATGAGATATGCGAACGCGAGGGCGAGCACCGAAGGCGTGACGTTGATGTTGACCCAGACGTAAAGGGGCTTGAGGCCGACCACCAGGGCGATCGCCGGGACCGTCAGCGGCAAAAGGCAGATGAACTCGACGATGCGGCTGATCATCGGCAGACGCAGCCGCACCCAGACCATCGTCGGCAGAAGGAGCGCAAGCATCCCCAGCGACGTGATCACCGCCAGCTGAAGCGAGACCACGATCCCCTTCACCAGTCCGGGGGTCTGGGCGATTCGCACCCACGCGTCAAGCGTGCGGGGAGAGGTGACGTCGTTGCCGCGCGTCGAAAACTCGAGCATCGCGCCGATCGGCATGAGGAAGAACGCACCCATCAAGAGGAGCACGACCACGCGAAAGATGCGCAGCTTGAGCCGTTGCTGCTTGCTCAAGCTAGTGAAGCCAGCGCGACGTCCGTCGCTGGAGCAAGGCGTAGAGGCTCATCACGACCACGACGATGAACACCATGGTGAGCGCCAGCGCCTGTGCCAGACCGGGCTGCGACTGCTCTGTCTCGCCCGTGAGCAGGGCCTGGATCTGCAAGGGAACGTAGTTGCTCCCGTTCGTCAGCAAGGCCGAGATGGTCGCGTACGCGGAAAACGCGTTCGCGAAGAGGAGGAGAGTGCAGCCCAGGAAGGCCGGAGCCAGCAGAGGGCCGGCGACGTAGCGCCAGTAATGCCAGGTGCTGCCACCGAGGCTCGCAGTCGCTTCTCGCCACTGCGGCCGGATGCCGTCCAGCGCCGGCAGGAACACGAGCACCATCAACGGGATCTGGAAGTACACGTAGATCAGCGTCACGCCGGGTGGCTCGTAGAGCCACACGCCGTTGGGGTAGATGTCGATCCCGTGGCTCTTGAGAAAGATGGTCACAAATCCGACGGTGCTGATCGTGGCGATGAAGGCGAAGGCCAGCGCCACGCCACCAAACTGGGCCAGCACCCCGGACGCGGACATGATCGAGCGGCGAAGCAAACCGTTGGGGTTGCCCGTGACCACGGCGTACGCGAGGATCGCGCCCAGGACGGCGCCGCCGACAGCGCTCACGACGGATACCCCCAGGCTGTTGCTGAACACCTTGACCATGAACGGCTTGTCGATGCCGGCGAAGTTGGAAAGCGTCACGCCTCCGCCTGCGGCCGTGAATGACCCGATCGCCACGATCGCGGTCGGCAGCAGCAGGAAAACGCCTACGTAGGCGAAGAAAGGGACCGCCCCAAGCCAGGAGAGAGGGAGCCGCCGCCCGCCCGCTGTGGGGCGAGCGGCGGTGTCAAGGGCCGGCTTGTCGCGCAATGCGGAGTTCAGGTTCGGCTTTATTGAATTCCGGCGGAGGTCAAGAAACGGCCGCCGACCAGTTGGCGATTACATACTGGCTTGCCTTGGACGTCTGGTCGCCTGTCGGGACCTGTGGGGTTCCGTTGACTGCGGGGAGTGCGGCGGCGGCCGTAGCGTCGACGGTCCCAGCCGTGGTCATGGCCGCCATGCGAACCGGTCGCGCGCCGCCCTTCAGCCAAAGGTTCTGGCCCGCGTCGGAGTAGAGGTACTCCTCCCACAGCCGAGCCGCGGCCGGGTGAGGCGCCGCCTTGTTGATCGCCTGGCTGTAGTACCCGCCGATGATGGCGTTGGACGGCACGTAGATCTTCCAGCCCGACACGGACTTGCCGTGCGAGGTGGACAGGTAGTCCCACTCGAAGAGCACAGGGGTCTGGCCCGCCTTCACAGTGGCATCGGTCCCCACGACGGGCACGTAGTTGCCCTTCTGCTTCAACTGCTTGAAGAAGTTCACTCCAGCGCTGACGTCGTCGAGGGAGCCCCCGTTGGCGACGGCCGCCATGATCACGCCGTTGAGGCCCTGGTTGGACTTCGTCGGGTCGCCCGCTAGAGCGACCTCGCTCTTGAAACCTGGTCCCAGTAGGTCCGCGACCGAGTTGATGACGCCGCCGGGCACCTTCGCCGGGTTGTAGCCGATGCCCATGTAGCCGCCGTAGTCGTTGAACCAAAGGCCGGTGGGCTCTTTCGCGCCCGCCGGTATGTCGTTCCACGTCGCGACCTTGTAGGGAGCGAACTTCGCGGTGTTCGCGAGCGCGACGGCCTGGCCGACGTCAACCACGTCCGGAGCGTTGCTGGTGCCGTCGAAGGCGTTGACCTCGTCCTGGCTGCTCCCGTTTGGGTTGGCGGAGTTGACCTGTATGCCGTACTTTTGGGTGAAGCCGCTGATGACCGCGCCGTAGTTCGCCCAGTCAGGCGGCAGCGCGATCACGTTGAGCGTGCCCTCGGCCTTGGCCGCGGTCACGAGGCCGTCCATGCCGCCGCAGTCGGTGGCGGACGTCGCGGTTTTGGCGTTGCAGCTGGCGGTCCCGCTCGGGGAGCTTCCACACGCGGCAACCAGCAGGAACGCCACCACGGCAAGGCCGAGTTGGCGTACAGGACTACTCCACTTCATGTTCCTTCCCCTTTCAGACATGGGCCTGACCACCCCAGGCAGGCGGACCGATATGCAGGGGAAATATTGCTCCCTGCCTGCCTGCGTTGCAAGGACGGAGAATGCTGGGTCCGTTGATTTGCGTTAGCCGGCCCTTAACGCGGCTCTGCTACCCCGGAAGCCCAGCCGGCGGGAAAGGTCTGCCGCGGCGTCCAGGGTGAGCCGCACCAGCTCCGGGCGGCCTTCGGCCCGCAGGCGGTGTGACGGCCCTGAGACGTCGAGCGCCGCCACCACCTCGCCGCTCGCGGCCAACACAGGGGCGGCCAGGGCGTCCAGCCCAACTTCGAGCTCTTCGTAGGTCCGGGCGAACCCGTCCTTCAACGCATCGCCCAGCTGCGCTTCGAGCTCTGCTCTTCCCGTGATCGTGTGCGCGGTCGACCGTTCAAGCGGGCGTGCGAGCAGGCGCTCCCGGATGACCGGCGGGCCGAAGGCGAGGATCACCTTGCCGCTGGCGGTGCAGTGGACCGG